>JARRPL010000046.1:0-13844 GCA_037382905.1 Gemmatimonadota bacterium
CACCTGGACGTTCTCGAACGCCCCGGCTGGGGCCGGATCCATCGCGGGAAGCGGCGTCAGCGTCTGCGGCAGACTCTCCTCGAGCGCGGCCATCGATTCCTCGACCGTGCGGGGATTCTGCACCGTCTGCAGCCCCAGCCCACGGAATCCCTTCTGGGTCACCTCCATGGGGGGACGCTCGCAGGCCGTGACGGCCAGGAGCATCGCCATTGCGGCTCCGGCCCATCGAAACGCTCTGCTCATCACATGCCCCCTATGGTCGGATTGACTTGCCGTGTGAAGACGTCGGCCGGAGAGGACTGGAGCAGCCCGGCGGGATCATCCTCGATCGTGAAACCGGGTAGACCCGGGAAGGTCACCGGCGGTGCCGTCTGGTACGGCGCGTCCAGCTCGCCCGGCTGCACCGGGACGGCCGGCGCCGCGTAGACCGCCGGGTACTGGGGCACGATCCCGTGCTTCTGACCCCATCGATACCAGTTGTCCACCACCGGGCCGGTGATCAGGATCCCGATCCCGCCCGTGAGGGTGCACAGGACCGCGAACCACCACGCCCACCGGTGGATCGACTCCATCGTGGCGTTGAAGCCCATGGTCCACCGCCAGAAGAGCATGGAGCGCTCCGCCGCGGTTCCCCGGTCGGTGATCTGATCGATCTCCCGCTCCCCACCCATCTTCGCCGTCGCCAGGATCGTCCCGGCGTGCATCGCGAAGAGGAGCGCCGACCCGTACAGGAAGGCGATGGAGAGCATGTGGAACGGATTGTAGAAGAGGTTCCCGTAGCGCAGCGAGAACGCCGCGGTCCAATCCAGGTGCGGGAAGATGCCGAAGGGCACCGCCTCTCCGAAATTCCCGACCCAGACGGGGCGGATGAAGCCAAGCACGAGGTAGAGCCAGATCGCCGAGGCGAAGGCCCACGCCACGTGCGTCCCCAGCTTCAGGGAGCGGGCCCGGAGGTACATCCGGAACCACCACAGGAGGATGGAGACGGTCAGGAAGAAGCCGGCGATCTGCCACCAGCCTCCCTCGGCCAAAGGCGCCAGCCTCAGTCCGTACTCCGCTGCCGGAGGCTCCAGGGCGAGCCAGGGCAGCTGGCGGATGAACTCCACCAGATCCCAGTTCACCGAGGCCAGCATGTTGAACCCGATGATCTCCACGGCCGCGAAGCCGAAGATCAAGGAGGTGATCCCGAGCCAGCCCAGATAGATGGGGCCGACCTGAGCGTCCCCGATCTTGCCGAACAGGTAGTTCATCTGTCCCGGCTTCCAGACCCGCGCCCACCTCGAGTTCGCCGTGACGACGCCCGGATCGGGGGGCCCGTGGACCTGGACCTGGTTCAGGAGATTCTGGAACTCAGCCATGATATGGTCCTCCTAGAACCAGAGGGGGAATTCGAGCCACCAATTCCACCATTCGGGCCACCCGCTGGTCCAGAAGGGGCCGCTCAGGACGATGCAGAGAGCGCTCCAGAGCCCGGCGTTGAGTGCCAGGAAGAGACCGAGGCGATGAATGCCGATGGCCCCGATGGAGTATCCCAGGCTGTCCCGGAAGAAGGTGTTTTCGTGCTCGCTCGTCTTGATGGGCTCTCCCTTGGGCGGGTTCGTCACCGAGAGGATCAGACCGCCGTGGAGGGCCAGAGCGAGGCAATTGGTGAAGAAGAAGGTGATGGCCACCATGTGGGCCGGGTTGTAGTGGAAGTGGAGGTACTGGTACCCCACGTTCGAAACCCAGTCGAGGTGGCTGATGATGCCGTAGGGGAAGCCATGGCCCCACGCTCCCAGCAGGAGCGGCCGGATCACCACGAGGGTGACGTAGGCCGCCACGGCTACGGAGTAGGCCACGGGTACGTGATAGCCCATCCCCAGCTTCCGGCTGATCTCAGCTTGCCGGAGAATCCAGGAGACGAAAGCCCCAACGGCGCAGAATGTGACGATCTGCCAGAGCCCGCCTTCGTGCAGCGGCGCAATGGCCAGTCCGTACTCCAAGGGCGGAGGGGCGATGCTGATCTGCCAGAGATTCCACGTCTGACCAGCCAGCCCCTCTCCGATCGCGGCGCCCCAGGCCAGGAGCACCGTACCGAGGAGGGCGAAGAAGATCGTGGTCACGCCGAAGAAGCCGACGTAGAACGGCCCGACCCAGAAGTCGAAGAGATCTCCCCCGAGCAGGGTTCCTCCCCGCACTCGGTATTTATTTTCGAAACTCAGCATCGCCATCGGACGCTCCGATGAGTGATTCAGTGTGCGAAGACGTCACCAAGTGTGACGCCCGGGGCCGCAAGGGGCCGGAGCTCGGGGCCCCGACCCCTGCGGGTCTCCCGAGAGCTACATCGGCGGACGTACGGCGATGTCCCCGGAAATCCAGTTCCAGGCCGGGGTGCTCAGGAGAATGAGGTGAATGGTGACAGCCAACAGCGCCAGGAACGTGAAGAGCGCGATCAGCATCCTGCGGGGGTCGAAAATCAGCCAGATGTTATGCATTCTGATTCCCCTCCCTTATGGTCCGCCGCCGAGCCAGGGCTGCCACATCCAAACCAGGATGTGCGCCACGATGGCCACGACTGTGAATCCGATGAAGCTGCTCATGAAGACCCTGTGAAAGGCCCGAGCCTGATCCTCCGTAAATCCGGAGTTCATGGGTTCCTCCGTCTCGGTGATTGTATCACCTCCCCGACCGGACCCTCCGGCCTGGGGGTGGATCCCCACGAATCGTGTAGGATCCTCTCGCAACCGGTCACAACGGCGGCCCCCGAGCCCGCGTGGATATCCGGATGAGCGATCTAGAGTCGGTCCGGCTTCGCTGGGGACCCGATTCCGCCGGATGGCCCAACGCCACCTGCAGCCGAATCGTCCGGGCCCACGGCCTCTCCTGGCACGTCCAGATCGCCGGAGAGGGGCCGGACCTCCTGTTGTTGCACGGCGCCGGGGGATCGGACCACAGCTGGGCCGAGATGCTGCCCTCGCTGTCGCGGGAGTACCGGGTCATTGCGCCGGACCTTCCCGGCCACGCCTTCACCACGGCCCTGCCCGCCGATCGCTCGACGCTCCCAGATGTGGCTACTGCGGTCACCGACCTCATGGATGCCGTGGGCGCGAGTCCCACGGGGATCGTCACCCACTCGGCCGGAGCCGCAGTAGCCATGTTCCTGATCCAGGAGGGTGTGCTGCGTCCCCGGGTCTGGGCCGCCATGGCCCCGTCCCTGGTCCGACCGTCACGGGGTACTCCACCGCCGGTCATCCAAGACCTCCTGGCGCCGGTGTTCCGAACCACCGGCCTCGCCTTCCTGTCTGCGGCCATAGGCGGCCGCAAACGGATCGCTGATGCTCTGCTCGCGTCCACGGGCTCACGGGTGCCTCCCGCGTCCCGGGACATCTATCGCCGTCTCGTGGGCAACCCGGCCCACGTGGGATCCGTCCTGCGGCTCATGGCCGCCTGGGACCCGGAGCCCGTCACGCGTCGGTTGGATGGCGTCCACGTCCCGGGCCTCGTCGTGGCCGGAGATGAAGACGGTTGGATCCCGCCCCGGGACGTCCGAGAGGCGGTAGACCGGCTCCCGGAGGTGACCCTGCGCGTCCTGCCGGGCCGGGGACACCTCCTCCACGAGGAGGTCCCGGGCCAGGTTCTGGAGATGCTTCTGCCCTTCCTGCGTCGACACGCCACCGAGGGGGACGAGGCGGGGACCGCGTCCCGGGACTGAGGTCCGGCGGCGGACGGCGTTCATGCGGTCTGCCCCCGAAGCGCTTCGCGGGCCGCCTCGACGTGGGGGACGCCGACCCGCTCGGCCTCCTCCGCACGGGCCTTGCTCTCCGCCGTGTCCCGGAGGCGCTTGGCGGTGGAGATGCGGACCAGCGGCGGGACCTCCTCCAACAGCCGGTCGAGCTCCTCCCGGGCCTCGTCGTCCCAAGGGAGGGTGTCGCCCCGCTGGCCCACCAGCGTCGCTTCGACCCCGTCCATGTCGGTGGAGAGGGGAAGGATGTGGAAGAGTGCGTCGAAGAGCTGGTTGCAGACCTCCTGCACCATCCAGGTGGCCCCGGAGTAGCCCATCACCGGCGTCCCGGGATGCCGTCGGACGATGGCACCGGGGAACGAGGCGGGGATGTAGCGGGTCCTCAGTCCCAGCTCGGCGGCGTAGAGACGCTCGTTGTAGGACCCGAACAGGAGGGTCGGAGGGCGCTCCCCCAGACTCTCCTTCACCGCCGCGTGATCCGTCTTCTGCCCCGGCGTCCGGGCAACGCTCAGGGTGCAGGGCATCCCCATGTCGTCTTCGAGGAAGAGCCGGATGCCCCGGGCGTAGGTCTCGTTCGCCACCACCGCGAAGGTGGTGGTGGGGAAGAAGTCCTGGGTGACACTCCGCCACAGGTCCCACACCGGCTTGAGCGTCGTGTGCTTCTCCTTCTCGATGAAGGGCTGGGGATCCACACCGGCCGCTTCGCCAAGCGCCTCGAGGAAGGCGGTGGTCTCGGTGATCCCCACGGGAGCGTGGAGCCAAGGCTTCCCGAGCTCCTCGCACAGACGTGCGCCGAACTCCCGGTAGAGGCAGATGTTCACGTCCGCCTCCGCCAGCCGTGGCGTGTCGTCCAGATGCGAGCTCAAGGGGTAGACCAGGTTGATCTCACACCCGACGCCCTCCACCAGACGGCGCACCTCCGCCAGATCCGACGGCATGTTGAAGGTGCCGTAGATGGGCCCGATGATGTTGACGAGAGGCGGAGCGTCATCGGCCCGCTCCCTCTTCTTCAGGGCCCGGGCCTTCTTCTGCCCGAACTCGGTCCAGAGCCACTTGATGGCCCGGTCCGCGCTCTGCCACTGGTCCTCGTCGATGGTCCGGGGAAGGAAGCGCTTGAGCCCCGTCCCCTCGGGCGTCACGCCGCCGCCGATCATCTCGGCGATGCTGCCGGTCACCACGACCGACGGCATGTCCGGGTCCAGCGTGGAGTGGGCCTGACGGAGATTCGCCTCGGTCCCGCTCATGGAGAGCTCGTCCTCCCCGAGGCCGGTGACCACCACCGGGAGCTCGTGGGGCGGAAGCGCGTCGGTGTAGTGGAGCACCGACGTCACCGGGAGGTTCTCGCACCCCACCGGCCCGTCGATGACCACCTGCAGCCCTCGAACCGCCGTGAAGGCGTATACGGAGCCCCAGTAGCCACCGGCCCGGTCGTGATCCAGGACTAACATGCCGCCGCCTCCTGGGCCGGTGTGTCGGCTTCATCGGTACCGGAGGCCTCCGGGGTCGCTTCGGCGACGTCTCCGGCGCTGAGGCTTCCCTTGGCTGCCGCGCTCTGGGCGATCCGATCCCGGGTCCGGATGGAGGCCTCGGTGTCACGCCTCCCCTTGCCGGAGCTGTCCGAGCCGCCCTTCGACGCCGAGTCACCGGTGACGGCCTTCCCACCCCGGGCGCGGGCATTCCGCTCCTGGGCCGAGAGCTTCCGTTCCGGCACCTCGGTGAATCCGTAGCCGGCGGCGTGCTTCTCGCCCACCCCGGCGAAGAAGGACCGCATCCGATTGAGGCGATCCCGTCCCTCCATCGCGCCCATGAGGACGGGACAGAGGGAACTGGCTCCGGCGGCGCCGAAGATGGGTCGCGCCGAGATCAGGTTCGTGAAGTAGAGAGCCGGAACGCCCTCCTCCTTCGCGGCCTGCACCACGGGTGTGGTCCCCACCACCAGGTCCGGACCCACCGCCCGGAAGGCTTCGATGTCCTGCTCGAGGGCCGCCCGGTACTGGACGTGGGTTCCCCGGGCCTCGAGCCACTCGTAGTCGGGCTGGCTCCACTCCGTCCGGGGTAGCGCCGTTCCCACATAGGGGACGTCGGCCCCGGCCTCCACCAGAACCCGGGCCACCAGGAGCTCGGAGCCCTCGTAGCCGGAGATCTGGATGGTGCCCTTCATGGGTGCCGAGGCCAGCGCCTTGCCCACCATCGCCCGGGCCCGGTCCACGGCGGCCCCGACCGGCCCGGCGCCGATTCCCGCGGCCTCGCCGATGGCCTTCAGCCAGGACACGGTCCCTTCGACTCCTACGGGACCGGAAGGCACCACCGGCCGGCCTGCGATCTGGAATTCCCGCACCGCCCGGGTATAGAACGGGTGAACGGCTCCCACGGCGACGCAGTCCAGCGCCTGGTAGAGCTCCCGCCACTCCCGACTCGGAACTACGGCGCCCACCGCCAGCCCCATGGGGTCCAGGAGCGCCCCGATGCCCATGGGATCGGCGGGAAAGAGCTCGCCCAGGAGGGTGACCGTGGGTCGGTCCTCCACAAGATCCCGGGGTCGCGCCACCGGTCCCTCCTCGGCTTCGAGACGGGCACGCTTCAGCACCGCTCCCGAGAGGACGTCCTTCGCCTCCGCGTGGGTCGGGACGCCGAAGCCGGGCACGTCGATCCCGATGATCCGGACCCCGTTGATCTCCTTGGGCAGAAGGTCCAGCGGGACCCCCGAGGCCGTGGGGATGCAGAGGTTCGTCATGACGATGGCGTCGTAGGCCTCCGGATCCGCCAACTCCTCCATCGCCTTCTTCACGTCCTCGAAGAGCTGCCCCGTCACCAGGGATTCGGAGTTGAAGGGCACGTACCCCACCGATCTCCGAGCACCGTAGAAGTGGGAGGTGAAGGTGAGCCCGTAGACACAGCAGGCCGATCCCGAGAGGACCGTGGCGGTCCGGCGCATCCGCAGGCCCACCCGGAGGGAGCCGAAGGCGGGACACATCCCCTGGGGCTGTTCGTGCGGCCCGAGGGGGTAGTCCTCCATGAGGGCCTTGAGCGCCGCACTTCCCTGCCCGCCCTCGCCCTCTTCGAGGAGGCTGCGGGCATCACCGTGACAGCTCGCGTCCACGGCCCCGCCTTCGCCCGCCGGCGACTGCGGAGGGTTGCCACCGGCCATCGGCAGGCTCCGGGGAGCGTTTCCGTTCGGCTTGGGGGAGTCGGAAGCCATGGCGCTACGCCGTCTGGTAGACGATCTCGAGGGATTCCTTCTCCACGTATTCGCCACCTCGCATGTCCGCCTGGGTCGCCGGCGTCAGAACCACATCCCGACCCACCTCCTCGCCCTTGAACAGGTCCAGCAACTCCTCGTGGGCCAGGGGCGTAGGTGCCTGGGGAGGGGCCTGGGCCACCTGCTGCCCGAGCTGCTCGAAGAGGGGGGCCCAGGGACTGCCGGGCCGGCCGATGATTTCGTAGTTCGCGCTCTTGCGGCGGATGTCGTCGTCCTGCGGGATCGCCGCCAGGACGGGGATGTTGACCTCCCGTGCGAAGGCCTCGGCCTCGCCCGTCCCGTCGTCCTTGTTCACCACCAGCCCCGCCACGCCCACGTTTCCGCCCAGCTTCTGGAAGTATTCCACCGCCGAGCAGACGTTGTTGGCCACGTAGAGGGACTGGAGATCGTTGGAGCCCACCACGATGACCTTCTGGCACATGTCCCGTGCGATGGGGAGTCCGAAGCCCCCGCACACCACATCGCCCAGGAAATCCAGAAGGACGTAATCGAAGCCCCACTCGTGGAAGCCGAGCTTCTCCAGCAGCTCGAATCCGTGGATGATGCCACGGCCGCCGCACCCCCGGCCCACTTCGGGTCCGCCGAGCTCCATGGCGAAGACGCCGTCCCGCACGAAGCAGACGTCGCCCACCCGGACCTCCTCGCCGGCCAGACGCTTCTCCGCGGAGGTGGCGATGATGGTGGGGCAGCTGCGGCCGCCGAAGAGGAGCGACGTCGTGTCGCTCTTGGGGTCACAGCCGATCAGCAGCACGCGTTGGCCCTGCTGCGCCATCATGTACGAGAGATTCGCAAGGGTGAAGCTCTTGCCGATCCCCCCCTTTCCGTAGATGGCGATGATCTGGGTCTCGCGTTCGCTCATCGGGTGTCTCTCCAATCAAGGACCATTTTCAGGCAATTCGGATCTTCGAAGGCCTGTTCGTAGGCGCTGGGGGCCTCCTGGGCGGCCGCCGTGTGGGTGATGAGGCCCGCCAGCGAGAGGCGGCCCTGCTCCACCATCCGGCACACGGCCGCCAGGTCGTCGCGCTGCCATTCGGCCGCCACAAGGATCTCCACCTCCCGCTGGAAGGCAGCAGGGAAGCCGAAGGTCACGGGATCCGCGTAGAAGCCCGCCAGGACGGCGCTTCCACCCCGCTGCAGGCGGGGCACGATGCTGTCCAGGATGCGGGAGTCTCCAGAGACGTCGAGGGCCCGGACGTAGTCCTTCCGCTCGTCGTCCTCCGGGGCCACCACCGGGTATCCGGCCGCCCCGCTCCGGCGGTCGGGATTCAGCTCCCAGACCGTCGGCGGAAGACCCCCCAGCGCCAGGCAGAGCCGGGCGACCAGTCGGCCAAGGACGCCGTGTCCCACGACGAGCTCGGGAAGGCTGGTGCGGCGCACCGCATGAAGGGCGGTCGCCGCCAGGGCGAACAGACAACTCTCGGCGACGTCCGGTGTGCGAGGCACCGGGATGACCCGGGACCCGGCCACAACCACCCGCCGTGCCGCGGCCCCGAAGAGCCCCCGGGCATCCACGAAACCGCTGGACCCGGGGACGAACACCTGCTCGCCGATGCTTCGGCCGGACTCCGGACCCGCGTCCACCACTCGTCCGGTGGCCTCGTAGCCCGGAACCAGGGGATAACCCATCCCCGGGAACGGCGGCATGCGGCCGGACCAGAGGAGGCGTTCCGTGCCCGTGCTGACACCCGACCAGTCGATCTCCACGACCACGTCCTCGGGGCCGGGGGCGGAAAGCCCCACAGGTCGAAGCGTGAGCCGTCTCGGCTGTTCGAGTACGACGGCCAGGGTTTGCACGAGCGTCCTTCGCCTCCTCCGAGCCTGCACGAGGTCGGGCCCCGGTCTGGGGGTCCGTTTCTGCTTTCGGGTGTAACATCTACTGGACACAACTAAATGTCAAGCAAACTGTACACTGGGGGCCGCGGGGCGCCCTCGAGGGGGTGCGTCGGGGGATTGGAAGGCCCTTGTTGAAGCCACATTCCCGCCGATCCGGGGCGGGGCGACGGCGTCAGTCCAAGGCGTCCAGCGTTCCGATTGCGGCGCGTACGGTCCGGGCGTCGGCCCGGGGCAGGTGCAGGTGGCGGCCTCCGGCGGCGGCGGCCAGCTCGGCGGCGAAGGCCTCTCCGCGGACGGAGGTGTCGAGGACCAGGATCGGAATTCCCGTCTCCGCCACGAGCCGCGCGGCAGAGAGGGCATCCCGACGGGCCGCCGCGCGCCCTCCCTCCCCTTCCCGGTCCACATTGGGTCGCCCGTCGCTCAGAAGGACGATCCTGGGTGTGGCTTCCGCGGCCTGGAGTCGGCGGGCGACGGCGAGACCCTCCATGAGGCCCCGGGCCACCGGCGTCCCCCCTCCCCCCGGGAGCCCGGCGAGGGCACGGCGGGCACGCACGAGCGAGCGGGTGGGCGGCAGGATCACCTCCGCATCGCGCCCCCGGAAGGTCACCAGCGCCACCTCCTCGCGGCGGACGTAGCTGTCCGCCAGAAGGAGCTCCACCGCGCCCTTCACCTCGGCCAGACGATTCAGCGCCTGCGACCCCGACGCGTCCACCAGGAAGACGGTAGCGGTGGCGGATCGGCGGGCCCGGATCTGGACGTGAAGGTCCCCGGGACGCACCAGGATCAGGGCCTCCCGGTCCGGCTGGGCCTGTCTGCGAAGCGGCTGCCAGGGCGCCGCGGCCCGGAGGGTCGCCGAAAGGTCGATCCGGCCCTCCCGGCGTGGGTCGCCGGGTCGAGCCCCGACCCGGTGACCGTCCCGCAGCTGTCGAATCAGGGCGCCGCGACGGCCGGATCGGCCGCCGGCCCGAGGAAGCTCCAACGGCTCGAACTCGTCCGGCAGCCGGGCCCGGGCGGCCTCCAGCACCCGATCCGCCAGGGGACGGGCACCGGGTTCCGGGTCGTCTCCCTCCCCGGGTTTCTGATCCGGTGGTGGGGGAGGCGGCGGACCCACGTCGTCCTCCGGAGAGGGGGGCGGTGCCGGAAGGCGGGTGGCGCGGGGAAGGAGCACCAGGGACGCCGCCACCGCCAGGTCGTCGTCGGTGACCCGTCGGCGTCCCTCCAGGGCCGCATGGGCCCGGGCGACGCGCAGGGCCGCCCGGGGGGCCCGGAGGCTCGCGATCCCCAGCTCGAAGGCGGCAGCCGTCGCCGCCCTCAGGAGGGTCTCGGAGAGCCGGACCTCCGGGAGGGTGCGCCGTGCCTGCTCGACCTGGGCTCTGGAGTAGACCGGTGCCGCCGGGAGTCCCCCGCCGGGTCCCGGGTCCAGAGCGAAGAGGAGGGATACCCGCTCCAAGAGGATCGCCGGGGGACCGGCTTCGTCCAGCCCCGACTCGTCCACGAGGAGGAGTCCCACCCGACTCCGGATCCCCTCGAGGCCCGCGGTACGGGGGGACAGCTCACCGGTGTCCAGGAGCTGGGCCAGGAGCGTGGCCAGCTCCGGGTCCATCCGCTCCGCCATGGGCACGTGAAGCAACCCCCCGTCGTAGTGGGCGAGGATACCGACGCGGGCCTGGCGTCGGCCGGTGCGGAGGGTCTCCACCACATCCAATTCCCCGGTCAGCCGACCCGGATCCATGCGGGCCGGCAGCCGCCGAAAGGGCACCTCCTCCGCCAGAAGCTCCCGGAGGTGACGAAGCCACAGATCCAGGTGGGGTCCCGGTCGGGCGCGCACGCTGGCGCCTCCCAGCTCCGAGCCGTCCACCGCCAGCAACGCCGCCGCCAGGAGGGGGAGTCCCTCCGGACCCCCGGCCTCCCCCGGCGCGGGGGTCGGCGACGCAGCCGGACCCGTCACCCCGGCAGGACCTCCTCCAGCGCCCGGGCCACCCGGGCGGTGGAACCGGTGTCGTCAAGAGGATCCCGCCGCAAACGGTGGCGAAGCGACAGGGCCGCCACCCGGCGAAGGTGCTCCGACTCCACCTCCGGGTGACCTTCCAGCGCCGCCAGGGACCGGGCGGCCCGAAGCAGGGTCAACTCGCCCCGGAGTCCGTCGGTCCCCAGAGCCAGACACAGGGCACTGGCCTTCTCCAGGACCGGATCCGGGACCACCACCTCGTCGATCCGTGCCCGAGCCCGCCGGAGATTCGCCCGGATGCGGCCGTCCCGACCCCGCCACCGGTTGGCGAACTCCTCCGGGTCACGGTCGAAGGCGTCCCGCCGCCGGATGACCTCCACCCGCTCCGCCAGGTCGGTGGGGGTGGTGACCTCCACGGAAAGCCCGAACCGATCGAGAAGCTGGGGACGAAGCTCCCCCTCTTCGGGGTTGCCGCTCCCCACCAGTACGAACCGGGCCGGGTGGCGGACGCTCATCCCCTCCCGCTCCACGAGATTCTCCCCGGAGGCCGCCACGTCCAGAAGGAGGTCCACCAGGTGATCCTCCAGCAGGTTCACCTCGTCGACGTACAGAAAGCCCCGATGCGCCTGAGCCAGCAGGCCGGGCTCGAAGGCGCGCACACCCTCCGTGAGCGCCCTCTCCAGATCCAGCGTCCCCACGACCCGGTCCTCGGTCGCACCCAGGGGCAGGTCCACCACCGGCACCGCCCGGGTGCGGGCGGGCCGATCCTCCCGGTCCAGGCACTCGTCGCACAGACCCCCGGCGCCGGCCGGATCGCACCCGTAGCGGCATCCCTCCACTACAGGAATGGGAGGCAGCAGAGCCGGGAGCCCGCGAACGGCGGTGGATTTTCCGGTTCCCCGGTGACCGAGAATCAGGACGCCGCCGACCCCCGGGTCCACGGCGACGATCCGGAGGGCGAGACGCATCTCGTCCTGGCCCACGAGAGCGGAGAACGGGTACGGTGTCGGCACTGTAAACGGTCCTTGACGACAGTCTGGGTGGACGGTAGTTCCAGTGTGGCGCGGTCAAACCTAACGTGCCCGGCGCCCTTGGCCAGCGATGCCCGCCCCAGCCCCCAGCCCCTCTCTTCCACCATGAGTTGTCGCAGATGCTGAGACTCGGCACGCGTGGGTCCCGACGGGCCCTCTGGCAGGCCCGGCACGTGCGGGACCTTCTGCCGGCCCTGCCGGGAGCGCCGGAGGTCGAGATCGTGGAGATCTCGACCTCCGGGGACAGGATCCAACATGTGGCCCTCTCCCAGGTGGGCGGCCGGGATTTCTTCACCAAGGACATCGAGGATGCGCTCCTCGAGGGCCGGGTCGACCTGGCGGTCCACTCCTACAAGGATCTCGCCACCGACGATCCGGACGGCCTGGCGGTGGGAGCCGTGCTGAAGCGGGCGGACCCCCGGGACGCTCTGGTGGCGCCCGCCGGCACCACCTTGGACCGTCTTCCGGCAGGATCCTCGGTGGGGACCAGCTCCCTCCGTCGGAAGGCCTTCCTGGCCGCCGCCCGTCCCGACGTGGACACCCGGGAGCTTCGGGGCAACGTCCCGACGCGGATCGGCAAGCTGGAGGCGGGAGAGTACGACGCCCTTCTCCTGGCCAGCGCCGGGCTGGATCGTCTGGGGATGGACGGCCACATCGCCCAGCGCATCGATCCGTCGGTCCTGACGCCGGCGCCGGCCCAGGGGGCTGTGGCCGTCCAGATCAGGGCCGGGGACGAGGACACCGGTACCTGGGTGCGGGCATTGAGCCACGGCCCCACCGAGCGGGCCACCCGGGCGGAACGGGTACTCCTCAACGTACTCGAGGGCGGGTGCCAGGTGCCGGTGGGGGCGTTGGCCGTCGAGACGGAGGACGTCCTCCGGATGCAGGCCCGAGTGGCCTCTCTCGACGGTACGCAGGCCCTCTTCGTGGAGAGCCACGGACCCTCGGGGGACCCGGACTCGCTGGGCCAGGCGATGGCGGAGGACCTTCTCCGACAGGGTGCCGACGAGATCCTGGCGCAGATCCGCGAAGCGACCGCCGGCTGAGATGAGAGCGCTGGCGGGTCGGAGCATCGTGGTGACCCGGGACGAGGGACCCGGGGGGCCCTTGAGCCAGGCGCTGGAAGCGGCGGGAGCCCGGCCCCGGGTTTGCACCACCGTCCGGATCGCCCCGCTGCACGACCCGGTGACGCGCCGATCCCTGCTCCCTCCTCTGGATTCGGTGGACTGGCTGGTCGTCACCAGCCCCCGCACCGTCTCCCTCCTCGCGGATGCGGGGATCTTCCGGAGCCCCCGTCCGGACCGGCTCCGGGTCGCCGCCGCCGGAGCCCGAACCGCGGCGGCGCTGAAGGATGCGGGCTGGTCCGCCGACCGGGTTCCCGAACCCGCCGGCGCCGGACCGCTGCTGGACGCCTTCCGGCGCGACGACGGGCCGGAGACCGCCCGCCGCCCCGGACGCGTGCTCTTTCCCGGCTCGGCCCAGGCGGACGACTCCCTCCCCCGGGGGCTCGAGGCCATGGGGTATCGCGTCACACGGGTCGATCTCTATGCGCCCCGATCGGTGGGTCAGGACGCGGACTGGTGGCGTGGAGCGCTGGAGCCCGGAGGCCTGGACGCCCTCACCTTCACCAGTCCATCTGCGGTGGACGGCCTGCTTCAAGGCCTCTCCGACGACGCGGTGCACGCGGCGCTGCGCCGACTTCCCGCGGGAGTCCAGGGGCCCACCACGGCAGCGGCGGCTCGCGGCGCGGGATGGGACCGGATCGCCGAGGCCCGGCCCCGGAGCTTTCCCGGCCTGGTGGCGGCGCTGGAGGAGTGGTTCTCCGACAGGTCGCCATCGGCCTCCGACACCCTGACCACCAGGAGCCCATGAGCTTCCCCGTGCACCGTCCCCGTCGACTCCGGGCCAACGAGGCGTGGCGCCGGGCCGTTCGAGAGACCGACCTGGATCCGAGCCGGTAAAGAGCACGCGTCCGGGGCGGCGGGCGGTCTCCGGCCCGTCGTCGCGCCGGAAGGCGTCCAGCAGCGGTCCGGCGCCGGCGGGTTCGGGAAC
>JARRPL010000047.1:0-29936 GCA_037382905.1 Gemmatimonadota bacterium
GGATCGCCGGCATCACGCTTCCGTTGATCTCCACGTCGTGGCCCAGAATGGGCCCGGCGATCCGACGAAGGGGAAGAGGGGCGGAGAGCGCCGGCAGGGGACCGGTGGTGACGGCGCTCCCGGGGTCGAAGAGCCTCAGGACTCCGGATACGGGATCCAGCAGGACGTCGTGGTTCCCCAGGATGTCGGCCCCCAGGACACCGTCGTACGGCGTGCCACCCCCATCGGGCGTGAGGACGCCCTCGTCCAGCACCAGCACGCGGCTGTTGAAGGCCCGCAACGTCCCCAGGGCGAGGGACGGGATCCGGGCGGTGGCCAGTTCCTGCACGCCGCTCGCCCCCTGGGCCCGAACCGTCGCCCCGGGCGTAACGCCCAGGCGGCGAAGGGTGGACCTGGTGACGGCGCTCAAGGCCGCCCCGGTATCCACGATGAACCGGAGATCCCCGCCGTCGTCCACCCTGACGGGGACCACGAACCAGCCATTCTCCGCCGCCAGGGACACCTCCACCTGGGCCGGTGCCCCCCGGGGAGTGGCCAGGACGGCGAGACCGAGTACGAGCGTTCGACACCAAGGGGGGCTTCGGAGCATGCGGGGGCGTCCGGTGAAGGGGAGTGAGGATCGGAAATCTCGCCTTCGGGGCGGTTCCACGCACCTCGGGGTTTCATGTGCGGGCCTCCGCGGCCCCGCCGCTCCGATGTACCTTATCCACGCCATGGCACTACTCAGCGCGCAGGACCTCACCATCGCCTTCGGGGGCCGGCCCCTCCTGGACCACGCGGCCCTTCAGGTGGAACGGGGCGAGCGGGTCGGACTGGTGGGCCGCAACGGAACCGGGAAGTCCACGCTGCTTCGACTCCTGGCCGGAGAGATCGCACCGGACGGGGGAAGACTGATCCTGGCCTCGGGAACCCGGGTCTCACTCCTCAACCAGGAGGTTCCGGACGACCTGAGCGGCACGGTGGGGAGCCTGGTGCGGGAGGGGCTACCCCGGGCTCACCGGGAGGAGGCGCACCGCGTCCAGCGGCTCGCCTCCCTTCTGGAACTGGACCCGGCCGCCCCCGTCGCCACCCTCTCCGGTGGGCAGAAGCGCCGAGCCCTCCTGGGTCGTGCGCTGGCCTCCGATCCCGAGGTCCTGCTCCTGGACGAGCCCACCAATCATCTGGATCTGCAGGGGATCCAGTGGCTGGAGGACCAGGTTCGCCGGTTCGAGGGGAGCGTGGTCTTCGTGACGCACGACCGGAGCTTTCTCCAGGGCCTCGCCACCCGCATCCTGGAGCTGGATCGGGGCCAGCTCACGTCCTGGGCCTGTGACTACCCGACCTACCTCCGTCGAAAGGAGGAACGACGGGCCGCCGAGGAGCGGGCGTGGGCCGATGCGGACCGGACCCTGGCGCAGGAGGAGGCCTGGATCCGACAGGGGATCAAGGCCCGCCGGACCCGGAACGAAGGCCGGGTTCGGCGGCTCGAAGGGCTCCGCCGGGAACGGGCGGAACGGCGGGAACGCCCTGGCCAGGCCCGAATCACCATCCAGGCAGGCGGTCGCGCAGGCACCCGGGTGATCCAGGCACGGGACGTGAGCTTCCGCTGGGGCGAGCAGGAGGTGGTGAAGGAATTCTCCACCACGGTGGTGCGAGGAGACAAGGTGGGACTCATCGGTCCGAACGGCTCCGGCAAGACCACCCTCCTGCGACTCCTGCTGGGCGATCTGGCGCCGGACCGGGGGACCGTCGAGCTGGGAACGGGGCTTCAGGTGGCCTACTTCGATCAACACCGGGATCAGCTCGACGAGTCGTCGAGCGTGGCGGAGAACGTCGCCGACGGGAACGACCACGTGCTGCAGGACGGGGAACCGCGTCACGTCTTGAGCTACCTGCAGGACTTCCTCTTCCCCCCGGAGCGGGCACGTCAGCCCGTGAAGGCCCTCTCCGGGGGCGAGCGCAATCGCCTTCTCCTGGCACGCCTCTTCACCCGACCCGCGAACCTTCTGGTGCTGGACGAGCCCACCAACGACCTGGACATGGAGACCCTTGAGCTGCTGGAGGCCCGTCTGGTGGCCTTCCCTGGAACCGTGCTGGTGGTGAGCCACGACCGCACCTTCCTGGACAATCTCTGCACCCAGACGCGGGTCTTCGAGGGGAGTGGCCGGGTTCGGGAGTACGTCGGGGGATACAGCGACTGGCGGCGGACCGCGGAGAGGCAGGCCGCCTCCAGGGCGTCCGTCCCGTCGAAGGCGGCGCCGGCCAGGTCTTCACAACGCCCTGACCCGTCGGACGATACACCCCGTCGCCTCAGCTATCACGAGAAGCGGGAGCTCGAGGCCCTGCCATCGCGCATCGAGTCTCTCGAGAAGGAGCTGGCCGAGGTCCACGCACGCCTCTCGGATCCGGACTTCTACGCCGGGGAAGGGGGGGCGGTACGGGATGCCACCCTCCGGGCCGGCGAGCTGGATGAGGCCATCCAGGAGGCCTTCGCCCGATGGGAGGCGCTGGCGGAGCGGGCATAGTCCCGCCGGACCCATTCCCGGACGGTGAACGGCGTCCCGGTGGCGGCCCCCTCGGTGGCCCTGACGGTCCGATGGGACAGCACGTACCTTCAGACGCCACTCCTCGTCCCTCCGACCGGAGCCCCCGAACATGCCGCTTTGGGCCGTCGTCGTCCTCGCCCTCCTCCTTGCCGTCACGGCCTACGACCTGCTTCAGCGACGACACGCCATCCTGAGGAACTTCCCCATCATCGGCCACTTCCGGTATCTCCTCGAGTCGGTGGGTCCGGAGCTGAGACAGTACATCGTCACCGACAACAATGAGGAGCGGCCCTTCTCCCGCGACCAGCGGAGTTGGATCTACGCCTCGGCGAAGGAGCAGAACAACTACAGCGGGTTCGGGACCGACAACGACGTGGAGCTGCGCTCCAACTATCTGGTGATCAAGCACGACACCCTCGGTCGGTTGGACACCCACCACGATGCCGAGGAGGATCCGTTCTATCGGCTCCCGGCCGCCAAGGTCCTGGGGGGTCACCGGGGGCGGGCCCGGGCCTTCCGGCCCGAGTCGGTGGTGAACATCAGCGGGATGAGCTTCGGGTCGCTGTCGGGCCCCGCCGTCCGGGCGATGAACCGCGGTGCGGCACTCTGCGGCTGCCTTCACAACACCGGCGAGGGAGGGATTTCGTCCCATCACCTGCACGGGGGCGAACTCGTGTGGCAGATCGGCACAGGCTACTTCGGGTGCCGCAACGAAGACGGGAGCTTCAGCCGCTCCGCCTTCCTGGAGAAGGTGGCGGCCCATCCCGTACGCGCCGTCGAGATCAAGCTGAGCCAGGGAGCCAAACCGGGGCTCGGTGGGGTGCTTCCAGGCAAGAAGGTCACGGCGGAGATCGCCGCCATCCGGGGGATCCCCCGGGGGCGTACGGTGGTGAGCCCCGCCAGTCATCGCGCCTTCCGGAACGTGGACGAGATGCTGGACTTCGTGGAGGAGCTGGCGGAGGCCACGGGGCTCCCGGTGGGCATCAAGTCCGCGGTGGGCGAGCTGGACTTCTGGGTGACCCTGGCCGAGCACATGGACTCGGAGGACCGGGGGGTGGACTTCATCACCATCGATGGTGGGGAAGGGGGTACGGGCGCTGCCCCGTACTCCTTCGCGGATCATGTCTCCCTCCCTTTCAAGGTGGGCTTCAGCCGGGTGTACCGGGTCTTCGCCGAGCGTGGCGTGAACCAGAAGGTGGTGTGGGTCGGTTCGGGGAAGCTGGGACTCCCCGAGACGGCGCTCCTGGCGTTCTGCCTCGGGGCGGACCTGATCAACGTGGGCCGGGAGGCGATGATGGCCGTGGGATGCATCCAGGCCCAGCGCTGCCACACGGACCACTGTCCCACCGGCGTAGCCACTCAGAATCGGTGGCTCGTCCGAGGGCTGGATCCCACGGACAAGGCGGCCCGACTCTCCTCGTACGTGGTCACCCTCAGAAAAGAGCTTCTTCGGCTGAGCCACGCCTGCGGAGTGGATCACCCCGGGCTTCTGGACAGCGATCACATGGAGATGCTCGACGGACACTTCGGCAGCCGACCGCTGCGCGACGTGTTCGGGTACCGGCCCGGATGGGAGTTCCCCTCACCCGAGGATGTGGCTGCGGTCCGGGCCCACATGGGCGGAGCCGGAGATCAAGGACCCCCCGACCGGTATCCCGTACCCTGAGCCGGACCGGCGCCGGGTCGCGCCGACGGCCGCCTCCCGGACCCGAAGGTCGCCGAAGACCAAGCGATCACGACAGAGAGCAACCCCGGAAGCGGGAATCACCATCCCACCCATCCATCGACCGCCCTTCCTCCTCCAGCGAGTCCCCATGCCACGTCGCACCATGCCCTCCGTCCGCCTCGCCATCCCCTTGACCCTCGCCTGCCTCGTTCCCGGCTGCGGCGGGGAGCCGCAAGAGACCGGTTCGGGACTGGCGGGACCCGACAGACTGCTGGAGTGGGAGCCGGAGGAACTCTACGCCGTGGGGGGCTTCGACGCCCCGGAATGGGCGACCTTCGGCCAGGTGGACGACGTGGCCTTCGACGCCATGGGCAACCTCTATCTCTTCGACGGGCAGGTCTCCGAAGTCACGGTGGTCTCCCCCGCTGGGGAGTTCATCCGGAGGATCGGAGGTCAGGGGGACGGCCCCGGGGAGATCAGCCGGGGGCTGGGCATGACCGTGTTTCCCGAGGGCCGGGTGGCCATCTCCGACCTCGGAAGGCGGGGACTGGTCCTGTACGACCGGGACGGAGAGTGGCTCGGCAACATCGCCCTGGACCTGTCCAAGGAAGGGCTCCCGGGGCCCGACATGGCGGCCCATCCCGACGGTTGGATCCTCTCAGCCCAGCCACTTCGGATGACGGTGCGTCAGCCCGGCGAGGAGGAGAGCGGGCCTTCGGAGCCTGGACGGCGGCCCGTGTACATGTATCCGACGGAGGAGGGCGCCCACGCCTATGAGCTCTTCGCCGGGTGGGATCCGCCGGAGCCGGGGGGCGGGGAGGAGACCACCATGGAGGCCGGTGCCGGGGACAACCGGGTGGCCGTACGCATGGCGCCGCTCCAGGCCTTCGAGCCAGGGTTGCAGATCGCCATCCTCCCGGACGGCCTCGTGGCGGTCGTGGACAGCACCACCTACCGCATCCGTCTGCTCGACCCGGAGGGAGAGGAGGTCGGAGCGCTGTCCAGGCCCATCGAGCCTCGCGAGGTGACGGAGCGGATCCAGGCGCTGGAACGGGAGCGGCGCCTTGCGGATCTCCAGGAGGACGGCGGCGGGGCCGTGCGGGTCCTGGGCGGGGGCAACGTCAGCTTCGACCAGGCCCAGGTTCGCCGGGCGCTGAGGGAGCGGATCGAGAGCATGTCGTTCCACCCCGAGGTGCCGGTGGTGGCGGCGCTGGCCGCAGACGGGTCGGGTCGTCTCTGGGTGCGGCGGTCCGGCGCGGTTCCGGGAGAGCCGGGACCGGTGGACCTGATCACGCCCACCGGGGACTACCTGGGGACCCTGCCCCCCGAAGGCCTCGGCATTCCCGAGGCCTTCGGCCCCGACGGCCTCGTGGCGATCCGGGAGTCCGATGCCTACGACGTCGTCACGATCCGGGTCCTGCGTTTGCCCGTCGAGCCCTAGCGTTCCCCGGACTCCTCTGCGTCCAGGGACTGGAGCTCCCTCTCCACCGATTCCCACCGCTCCATCAGGTCTCGGACCTCGTCCTGGAGCCGGGTTCGTTCCTGCTCCAGCGCGGCGATCTCGGACTGGGGCGTCGTGTCGAAGTAGTCGGGGGCCAGGAAGGTCCCATCGATGTCGTCGATCCGTCCCTCGCCGGCATCGATCTTCTCGGTGAGTCGGTCCCGTTCCCGTTCGAGCTCCCGGCGCCGGCGGTCCGCCTCCTGGCGTCCGGACCGGGTCCGGGAGGCTCCTCGCCGCCTTCCCGACGAGCCAGTCCCACCGCCGTCGGAAGCGGTGCCGCCCTTCCGTGCCTTCTTTTCCTGCTTGGCTTTGAGCACCACCGCGTCCGCATCCAGGTGGTCGTCGCCGGTGGCGTGGACGTACTCCTCGTAGGTCCCTCGATAGTCGGTCATCCCCTCTGGGGTGATCTCG
Source organism: Gemmatimonadota bacterium (assembly GCA_037382905.1). Lineage (GTDB taxonomy): Bacteria > Gemmatimonadota > Gemmatimonadetes > Longimicrobiales > Gaopeijiaceae > Gaopeijia. Next base: position 6,104 of record JARRPL010000047.1, read on the forward strand.
ATGATCCGGGTGGCCAGCTCGCCGACGAACCAGCGGTCGTGGGAGACCAGCACCAGGGTCCCGTCGAACTCCTGGAGGGCGCTCACCAGCGCCTCGATGGACTCGAGGTCGAGGTGATTGGTGGGCTCGTCCAGCACGAGCACGTTGGGCCGCTCCAGAGCGATCCGGCTGAACACCAGGCGCGCCGCCTCCCCCCCGGAGAGGGCCGCCACCTTCTTCTTGCCGTCGTCACCGCTGAAGAGCATCAGCCCCAGCTGGCCCCGCACGAAGCCCCGGTCCCGCCCGGGGCAGAAGCTCCAGAGCCAGCTCTCCACCGTCCCGCTCTGGTCCTCCAACGCCTCGTGATGATCCTGGGCGAAGTAACCCACATGGGTCTCATACCCCCACTCGACCTCTCCGGCGTCCGCCTCCAGCTCCCCCATCAGGATCTTCAGAAGGGTGGACTTGCCGATCCCGTTGGGTCCCATGATGGCCAGTCGATCCCCACGGGACACCTTCAGGTCGACGCCGTGAAGCACCTCGTTGGCTCCGAAGGACTTCCGGATGCCCTCGGCCTCCAGGACCTCCTTACCACTGGCTCTGCGAGGCTCGAAGCGGAAGGTGGGGTACCGGCGGGAGCTCCCCGGGAGCGTCTCGAGCGCCTCAGCCTTCTTCTCGATCATGCGGAGCTTGCTCTGGGCCTGCCTGGCCTTGCTGGCCTTGGCCCGGAAGCGGTCCACGAATCCCTGATGATGGGCGATCTCCTTCTCCCGCGACTCGATCTCCTTCTCCCGGCGCTCCCGTTCCTCCTGCTTCTGGGCCACGAAGCGGGTGTAGTTGCCGACGTACAGCGTCACGGTCCGGTAGTCCACATCCAGGATGCGCGTGCAGACGTTGTCCAGGAAGCGGTGATCGTGGGAGATGACCACCACCGGACCGGCGAAGTCCGCCAGGAAGTTCTCCAGCCACCGGATGGACAGGATGTCGAGATGGTTGGTGGGCTCGTCCAGGAGGAGCACGTCCGGGTCCGAGGCCAGCACCTGGGCCAGGAGGACCCGAAGCTTGAAGCCCCCCGAGAGTGTCGAGAGGGGGTCTCGGTGCACGGCCGCCGGAAGACCGAGGCCCTCCAGGATGGTGGCGGCCCGGGCTTCCGCCGTGTAGCCGTCGTGGCGCTGGACCGTCTCCTCCAGGAGGGCGAATCGGTCCACGTCGAAGTCCTCCTGCGGATGGGCCTGGGCGTAGGCCAGAAGCTTCTCCTTCTCCACCATGGCCTCCCACAACTCGGGGTTCCCCATGAGGGCCACGCCCAGGATCTGCTGGTCCTCGAAGAGGAAGTGATCCTGTCGAAGGACACCCAGGCGAAGATCCCGGGGGATGGATACCTGGCCTTCGCTGGCCTCCTCCGCACCCGAGAGGATGTTCAGGAGCGTCGTCTTGCCCGCCCCGTTCGCGCCGATGAGACCGTAGCGCTCCCCGGCGTTGAGCTGGAACGAGGCGTTCTCGAAGAGGACCCTGTCGCCGTAGGACTTGGCGAGGTTCGAAACGGAGATCATGGCGGGGAAACTAACAGCCGCCCCGCCTGGTTCGTCAGACCGCCGGGCCGGGCCGGTCGACCGAGACTATTCGGACCGGGGGAAGGTCAGCGGGGGGGCCATGCTCCGCCCGTGAGCCCGAGCGGACTCGGCCGACGGAAAGGAGACCGGGGAGGACGGGAGGGGGTCCACCGTCAGGAAGAAGAGCCCCTGCCACCGATGGACCCAGCGGAACCCCATCCCCGAAGCTCGAGCCCGCTCCCGGGAGACGGTCTCGCCCTCGGTCCAGACCCACTCGTCGAAGTCGGGGTAGGGTCCGCCGACACATCCGTCGGAATCCACCGAGAGGACCCAGCCCTCCAACTCGTAGACACAGCCACCGGCGTGGCAGAAGAGGCGCCGCCCCAGCCGACGAAAGAGGTCGTCCACACCGGCAAAGGGGCCCAGAACCCGTTGGTCCTTGCCCTGCAACCCGAAACAGGCGCCATCCACCTCGTGCAGAGACAGGTCACCGAGTACTTCGAGGGCGCGTCCCCTCTGCAGGATCAGCACCCGCAGGGAGATCTCGACGCCGGACGACGGGGTCGTCCCGGAGGACGATGGGTTGCGGTTCACGGGATTGCGAAGGGTTGCGGAGGACGGAGCGACGGAACGACCGTTCGCGTGCACTATGTCACCCAGATCGGGATTGCGACACCCTTATCTTAAGAAATCATGCAGAAAGGTCCTAATCGAGCCCTTACCCGCACTTTCGGGCTTCTGACGTTGACCTTCGGGCTCCCCTGGAGCGCCGGCTCCCTGGGGGCGCAGACGCCTTCCTCCCCGGCGCCGGAGCCCGTCATCCGTTGGTCCCCGGACCGTCTGGCGCAGGGCCGCCTGTTCCGCCTCGTGGTGGAGGGGGGAGGGTCCGGGGCCCTCTCCGACGTCCAGGGTAGCGTGGCGGGCGAACGACTCCACATGGAGGAGGGACCCGACGGCTCGTTCCTGGGGCTCGCGGCGGTGCCGGTGGATGCCGATACCGAGGTGAGCGGCACCGCCCGGCTCCGCTACCGCAGCGGCGTCAGCGAGACCGTCGAGTTCCGGATTCCGGTGGAGGCCGGGGCCTTCGAGCACGAGGAACTCACCGTCGCCCCCCGCTACGGGTCACCCCCCAGCGAGGAGGAGCGGGCCCGACGGGCCCGGGACGTGGCCAAGGCCCGGGCCGTGTCCGAGGCGGCGCACCGGACCCCCCGACTGTGGGACGAGTCGGTGGAGATTCCTCGCCGGGACCGCGTCACCAGCGGGTTCGGCAACGGGCGGGTCTTCAACGGGCAGGTGTCGAGCCGCCACATGGGCCTCGATCTGGACGGAGAGACGGGGGACACCATCTACGCCGCCGCCCGGGGCGTGGTGGAGCTGGTGGACACCTTCGTGCTCGCCGGGAATATCGTGTACCTGAATCACGGATCGGGTCTCGTGAGCGGGTACTTCCACCTCGACGAGCAGCTGGTGGCGGAAGGGGACACGGTGGTGGCGGGCACCCCCATCGGCCGGGTGGGGGCGACCGGACGCGTCACCGGGCCACACCTGCACTGGGTGGTCCGATACGGACACACCAGCGTGGATCCCCGGAGCCTGCTGGAGGTGGTGGGCGGCGAGGGGGGAAGTTCCGGCGGATGACCGGCGGAACAGGTGGCTCCGGATGCACGAAAGGGGCCCCGGCCAGGCCGGGACCCCCTCCGCTGCCTGTGGCACCGAGGCGGGTCAGTCCCCCGACGAACCCCTCCTCAGATACCTCAGACTGCCGACCGAACCGGCTCGGCATCCTTCCGGTGCACACCCACCAGCCCCAGGCCCACGAGCCCGAGCAGGAGCATCGCGCCAGACGCCGGCTCCGGGACTTCGGTGCAGTCACCGTTGGCACAGGGCTGGGGCGCCCCGGCCACCAGCGTACCGGTGTGCATCCGCCAACGAAGGTTCATGGCGGCGCTGCCCGACGACCAGGAACTCAGGTTCAACGCCGAGACGCTTGCACCAGGCGAAGCGCTCAGGGAGAACCCCACCGGTGCCGGAGCGGCCGGCCGGGACTGAAACGAGGGGGCACGCCAGAACTGCGTCGCGGCATCTGCATCCTCCAGGACCGCATCCTCCCGATCCACTTCATCGGCAGAAAGGACTCCCGGAAGGACCAGCAGAGCCGCGAACGCGACAGGCAGGCCCCTGCGAAGCACGGGTCTCATCGAATTGCTCCTCCAGCAATGGGAACGACTCACCTGGAGGAGATGGCGGGTCCGTAGCGGATCCCCATCCACGCCAGGTATGCGAACAAACCCGGATAGGCGAGAGACTGCATCGTCATCTGCGCCAAGGTCCTGTACAACCCGGCCTTCAACTCCTCCGGCACCGTCTCCAGCGCCAGAGGCACGCTGGGCACCCACAAGGCCACGCTCACCAGGACCCCCAGGCCCAGAACCAGCGCCGCGCCGCCGCTGAGGAGGGCCCACCACCGGCGTCGGACGTGAAACGCCGCCACCAGAAGCAGAACCAGACCCAGCGTGGGAATCGGAAGTGCTCCGAATCCCTGCGCCGCCGAGGAGAATCGCCATTCTGGATTTCCCGCATCCGGGGGCAACCAGACCAGTACGAAGTCCAGAAGCCCCACCACCAGAAACCCGAACCCGACCCACCCCATGGCCTTGTAGGACCTTGAGGGCCCGCCGGGCAGGGGTTTATCCCACCTGCTCGACGACTCGTCTTTCAGGACCATCAATCCGTCGCTCCATGTTGATCGCAAAACGGGTACCACACCCGGCAAATTGTGCCGGATTCCAGGGAACGCCTCGTTTTTCGGGGTTTTCGGGTCTCCCGACCCGTCGCTTCGCACCGGTCGAACGCTGCGAGCCCGCAACAGGGTGGCGTCTCGAAGCCGCGCCTCCCTCCTCCCGCCGCCACGACTCGTCGGCCCCGTGGACCGATACGGGCCCTTTGAGCTTCATCGGCCCCGAAGGACGACGCAAGATGGATGCACCGCCTCCGGTCAGGGTGACGCCCGCCGCTCGCGAAGCCCCAGATACAAGGGGAATGCGCAGGACAGCCCGATGGTGGTCATCACCACCGGGACCAGCCACCAACGTCGGAAGCGGCGTGCCCGAGCATCCTGGAAGGACCAGATCAGGAAGGTCAGGGCGCTCACGGCGAGATCGAAGGTGAAACCGCGGGCCGCAGGGGGACCCAGAACCTGCTCCACCCAAACGCCCAGGGAAGCGCCCTGGAGAATCAAGGGCCCGAAGGCCGAGAAGGGAAGCACCGCGCCGAGGACGGCCAACAGCAGATAGATCCTGGACATGACGGGTTCGCGAGGGGAGAGGAGGAAGCGCACCGGGCCCGGGACGGCGAGGAGCGCCCTCGGCCGGGGTTCAACCCGGGTCGGAGCCCACGGCCTCCCGGGCGAGCCGGCCCCGGTCGACCTTTCCGAGATGGGTGCGGGGAAGCTCGGAGACGAAGGTGACCACCCTGGGGTATTTGTACGGCTGGAGCCGTGCGCGCGCCCATTCCTGGAGGGCCCGGCCCACATCGGGCCCCGGCTCCACCCCGTCCGTGGGGATGACCCACGCGTGCGGCTTCACCAGCCCCTCAGCCGTGGGGACCCCGACCACCGCGACCTCCCTCACGGCAGGATGGGCCAGGAGGCAGCTCTCCAGCTCCTTCGGGGAGAGCCACTTTCCGCTCACCTTGAGCATGTCGTCGGATCGCCCGCAGTAGGTGATCCATCCCTCCTCGTCCATCGTGATCATGTCACCGGAGACGTACCAGCCGTTCCGGAACGCCCGGGCGGTCTCCTCGGGGCGGTCGTGATATCCGAGGCCCAGCGAATCCCCCCGCACCCATAGCGTTCCCACCTCACCCGGAGGCAGGTCACGGCCCTGATCGTCCCGCACCCGGACATCGAATCCGGGCACCGCCCTGCCCAGCGTCCCGGGACGGACGTCACCCGGGCGGTTGGAGACGAAGACGTGCCACATCTCCGCGGTCCCGAGTCCGTCCAGGAGCTCGACTCCGAACTTCTCGTTCCAGCGACGGTGGAGCTCCGGAGGCAGCGCCTCGCCTGCGGAGGTGGCCAGACGAAGGGAGGCCAGGTCGTCCCGGCGGACTCCGGCGTGGCGGACCATGTGGTTCACCATGGTGGGGACGTTCACCAGGAGGGTGGGGTGGTGGCGGACGATGTTCCGGACCAGGACCTCCACGGTGCAACGCTCCGGGAACAGGGCCGCCGTGGCCCCGACGGAGAAGGGAAAGAAGAGGTTGGTCCCGGTGGCGTAGCCGAAGTAGAGCTTCGGCACCGAAAGGGTCAGGTCGTCCGGCGATATCGCCAGGACGCCCTTGCCGTAGCGCTCCGTGGTGTTGGCGAACGACCGGTGCGTCTGGACCACGGCCTTCGGTCGACCGGTGGTCCCTCCGCTGAAGAGCCAGATCGCGGGATCGTCCGGGCCGGTGGGGTGGACCCGAGCTCCGGCCTCGCCGACGCCCGCGGGCTCCACCTCGGAGGCCTCCAGCAGCGCCGGGGCCTGGTCCCCCCGCGTCTCCATGACCTCCAGGACACCCGAGGGATCCCCGGTCCCACGGTCCACCACCGCCACCTTCGCCTGCGTGTAGTCGAAGAAGTAGCTCACCTCTTCCGCCGGAAGGCCCGGGTTCACCATGACCACGGCGGCGCCGGTCCGTAGCGCCCCGAAGAGGGCGCCGACGTAGCGCTCACCGTCCGGGAGGGCCAGCAGGACCCGGTCACCGGGCTCCACGCCCTGATTCCGGAATCGAACGGCGAACCCCCGGGCCAGGGCCTGGACCTGGTGGTAGGTGAAGCCCCGGTCTCCCACGCGCAACGCGATCCGGTCACCTCGACCCTCCCGGATGCGATCGCCCAGGAAGTAGTCGGCGATGTTGAACACCGCAGGAGGGGAGAAGGAAGGCGTCTCCATGGTGCGCGAAGGATACGGGACGGCTACAATGGCGGTCAATCATGGGCCGACATGACGTGGGAGGAGGTCCGGGACCTGGAACGGGAGCGCACGGTGGCCATCCTCCCGGTGGGTGCCGTCGAAGCCCACGGCCCTCATCTGCCGCTGGGGACCGACGTGATCATCGCCCGGGCCATGGCCCGGGCAGGAGCCGCCGTCCTTGCAGAGTCCGGCTGGGGCGCGGTCCTGCTCCCGCCGATCTGGTACTCTGCGGCTCCCTTCGCGCGGGAGTTCCCGGGCACCGTGGGGGTGGGGCCCGACACCCTCACCCTCCTGGTCGGGGAGATCGCCGCCAGCCTTCGTCGGCAGGAGTTCGCGGCCCTCGCCCTCGCCAACGCCCACCTGGATCCGGAGCACCTCGCCTCGCTGGAGCGGGTGGTGGAGGAATCCGCGGAGGGGGATCTCCCGGTGGTGGCGCCCAATCTGGCCCGTGGGCGTCATGCCCGGAGACTCACCCGGGAGTTCCAGAGCGGTGCCTGTCACGCCGGCCGCTTCGAAGGGAGCGTGATCCTCGCGGAGGCCCCGGCGCTGGTCCGGACCGAGGTGGCCCGGGGTTTGGCGCCCAACCCGGCATCGCTGTCCGAGGCCATCGCGGCGGGGCACGGGACCTTTCACGAAGCCGGTGGACCCCGGGCCTACTTCGGGTGGCCCGCCGAGGCCACGGCGGTGGAGGGGCGGGAGACGGTCGCCGAACTCGGCCGGATCCTGGCCGAGGCGGTCCTCGAGGAGATCGAGGGGTGAGTCTGGAGGAACGGGTGGCCGTGGTGACGGGGGCGAGCACGGGAATCGGGGCCGCCGTCGCCGAAGCCCTTGCGGGCCGGGGCGTTCGGGTGGCCCTCGCGGCCCGGGGGATGGACCGTCTGAAGTCGACGGCCCAGGCCCTGACCGCAGGGGGAGCCATCGCACGGGCGGTGCCCTGCGATGTGACGGACGAGGATGCAGTGGAATCCCTCCGGGACCAGGTCCTCCGGGAGCTGGGCCCTGTGGAGATCCTCATCAACAACGCTGGTGTCGCCACGTCGGCTCCGCTGGCCCGCACCTCCCTGGAGGAGTGGAATCGCCTCTTCCAGGTCAACGCCACCGGCACCTTCCTGTGCACCCGGACCTTCCTTCCGTCCATGATGGAGCGGGGATGGGGCCGGGTGGTGAACGTGGCCTCCGTGGCGGGGCTCGCCGCCGGGCCCTACATCTCGGCCTACGCCGCCTCCAAGCACGCCCAGATCGGATTGACCCGGGCTGCGGCGGCGGAGGCGGGACCCCGAGGGGTGACGGTGAACGCCGTCTGTCCCGGTTACGTCGACACCGGGATGACACGGGAATCGGCGGCCCGGATCGCCCGACGCACCGGTCGAACGGCGGAGGAGGCGCTGGAGGTCCTCCGGGGCCAGAATCCCCAGCACCGCCTCATCCAACCCCGGGAGGTGGCCCACGCCGTTCTGGCGCTCTGCGCCGACGACGCCGGCGGGATCAACGGCCAGGCGCTGATCATCGACGGCGGCGGGCGTATGGCATGAAGGCTCGGACGGGCTTTTCTTCCATGTGCCCTCCCACTCCCCCACGCCCTCGAGACAGGACGACCCCATGCCCTTCGAACTCCTGAATCCCGAGGCCCTGGGTCCCACCCGGGGCTGGACCAACGGCATGTTGGCGGCAGCCGGAGGACGACTCCTCCTGGTGGCGGGCCAGGACGCCGCCGAGCCGGGGGGACAGGTGACCACCGACGACTTCGTGGAGCAGTTCCGGCGGGCGCTGGACAAGGTCCTCGAGGTGGTGCGGGCCGCAGGCGGCGGCCCCCAGGACGTGGGTCGCATCACGGTGTTCGTCACGGATCTCGACGCGTACCGGGCAAGCCGGAAGGCGCTGGGCGTGGTCTGGCGGGAGGCCATGGGCCGCCACTACCCCGCCATGGCGCTCGTGGAGGTCCGACGCCTGGTGGACCCCCGGGCCCGGGTCGAGATGGAGGCCACGGCGGTCCTCGCCTCCGGGGACGGCGGGAGTCGGGAACGTTCGTTGGCCGAGGGCACACCGGCTTCCGGAGGAGGGGGATGAAGGCCCCTGAATCCTTCCGGATGGCGACGGATGCCCGGGCCGGGGTGGCCACCCTGACGCTGGACCGACCCGACCGGCTGAACGCCCTGACCTTCCAGGTCTACGAGGAGCTTCGCCGGACCTTCTACGCCCTCTCGGAGGATTCCGACATCCGGGTCGTCGTCCTGACGGGGCAGGGGAAGGGGTTCTGTTCCGGGGGTGACGTGGAGGACATCATCGGCGCCCTCTTCGACAGGGACTTCCGGGGCCTGCTGGAGTTCACCCGCATGACCTGCGATCTGGTGAAGTCGATCCGGACCTGCCGGAAGCCGGTGATCGCGGCGCTCAACGGAACGGTAGCGGGAGCCGGCGCGGTGATCGCGACCGCCTGCGACCTCCGGGTGGCGGCAGAGAACGCCAGGATCGCCTACCTCTTCACCCGGGTCGGGCTGTCGGGGGCGGACATGGGGGCAGCCTGGATGCTCCCCCGCATCGTCGGGCTCGCCAAGGCCACCGAGCTTCTCATGACCGGGGACTTCATCTCCGCCCGGGAGGCCCACCGCATCGGTCTCTACAACACGGTGGTGGAGGAAGGGGGCAGCCTCGAAGCCGCCACGAAGCTCGCCACCCGGCTGTCACGGGGCCCCTCCTTCGCCCTGGAGATCACCAAGGACGCCCTGAACCGGGAGGCCCACATGGATCTGGCGGGCGCACTCGAGGCAGAGGCCCAGATCCAGGCCGCCCTCTTGATGCATCCGGATTTCCGCGAGTCGTACGAGGCCTTCGTGTCCAAGCGGGAGCCCGAATTCCTGTGACCCCGGTCTCCCCCCACCTGACGCCTCGGTCCGTTCGGGCCTTCCTGACCTCGGAACATGTGGAGTGGAGCGGTCGGTGCGCCGAGCTCGTGACCCGCTACCTGACCCCGCGAACCCACCCGGCCTCCGATGCGGAAGGGCGGAAGGAGGCGAAGGCCCTCCTGGCGATCCTGGGAGACACAGGTCTCCTGGCCCCCATCGGGGAGGGAGACCTCAGGGGTTGTTGCCTGGCCCGGGAGGCGGTGGCCTGGGCGTCGCCCCTGGCCGATGCGGTCTGGGCGCTCCAAGGGTTGGGGATCACCCCTCTCCTCCGTGCCGGCACCGAGGCGCAGCGGGAGCGGTGGGTGCCCGACGCCCTGGCCGGGCGATGCATGACGGCCTTCGCCATGACCGAGCCCGGGGCCGGTTCGGATGTGGCCGCCATGACCACCCGGGCCGTCCGGGACGGAGCACACTGGGTGTTGGACGGCCACAAGTGGCTCATCTCCAACGCCGGGATCGCCGACCTCTACGTGGTCTTCGCCTCCACGGACGCCGAGGCGGGTAGCCGGGGCATCACCGCCTTTCTCGTGCCCGCGGACACGCCGGGGTGCCGGTTCGCCGGCCCGCAGGTCATGAGCGCGCCCCACCCCCTTGGAGAGATGGTGTTCGAGGGGTGCAGGGTACCGGATTCCGCCCGCCTGGGAGACGAGGGCGGGGGCTTCAAGGTGGGAATGGCGGCGCTGGACCAGGTGGGCGCCGCCGCCGTGGGGATGGCGGCGCGAGCCCTGGACGAGGCAGTGTCCCACGCCCTTTCCCGCCGGCAGTTCGGGAAGCCGCTGGCGGACCTTCCCACGATCCGGGAGAAGCTGGGCCGCTGCGCCACCGAGCTGGACGCCGCCCGGCTGCTGGTCTTGCGAGCGGCCTTCGAGAAGGACGGGGGCGCCGACCGCATCACCCGGGAGGCGGCCATGGCCAAAGCCTTCGCCACCGAGGCGGCGCAGGGGATCGTGGACGAGGCGGTTCAGGTCGTGGGAGGGATCGGGGTGCTCGCGGAACACCCCGTGGAACTCCTCTACCGCAGCATCCGGGCCCTCCGGATCTACGAGGGTACCACCGAGATCCAGCACATGATCATCGCCGGGACCCTGCTGTCGGCGGCCCGAGCCGCGGGAGGCGATCCGTGAGGATCGGGATCGCCGGGGGCGGTCCCGCCGGCCTCTACTTCGCCATCCTCATGAAACGGTCGGAGCCCGGGCACGAGATTCGGGTCGTGGAACGCAACCGGCCCGACGACACCTTCGGATTCGGGGTGGTCTTCTCCGACGCGACGCTGGATCAGGTTCGGGAGGCGGACCCCGAGACCTTCCACCGGGTCAGCGACGAGTTCGTCCACTGGGACGACATCGACGTCCACGTGGGAAGTGAGGTGATCCGGACGGGAGGACACGGGTTCAGCGGCATGAGCCGCCAGGCCCTCCTGTCGGTCCTCCAGGGGATTGCCCGGGAACTCGGCGTCGATCTGCGCTTCGAGTCCGAGGTGGGAGGGGTGGAGGATTTCCGGGACTGCGACCTGGTGGTGGGTGCGGATGGCCTGAACTCCAGGATTCGCCAGAACCTCCGGGATCGGTTCAGGCCCTCGGTGGACCAGCGTCCCAACCGGTTCGTATGGCTCGGGACGACCCGGTCGTTCCCCGCCTTTACCTTCTACTTCCGGAGAAACGAGCACGGGCTGTTCCGGGTGCATGCGTACCAGTACCGGAACGACACCCCTGGGGGGGCGGAGGAGGGTGGCAGTGGAGCCGGCACGGACCCCGGCATGGACGCCGTGCGCTCCACCTTCATCGTCGAATGCACCGAGGAGACCTGGCGGGCCGCCGGTCTCGACTCGGCCTCCGAGGAGGAGAGCCGGGCATACTGCGAGAAGCTCTTCGAACGGGAGCTCGGGGGGCACCCCCTCATCACCAATCGGTCCGTGTGGCGCCGCTTTCCGACCGTGCGCTGTGAGCACTGGCACGCGGACAACGTGGTGCTTCTCGGCGATGCGGTGCACACGGCCCACTTCTCGGTAGGATCCGGGACGCGGATGGCCATGCTCGACGCCATCGCACTCCGGGATGCCCTGGCGGATCATGGAGTGCCGGAGGCCCTGGCGACCTACCAGGAGCGGCGCAAGCCCGAGGTCGCCTCCCTCCAGCGGGCGGCCCAGGCCTCGCTGGAGTGGTTCGAGGACACCGAGCGCTACATGGGGCTGGATCCGATCCAGTTCACCTTCACCCTTTTGACCCGCTCCCTGCGCATCACCCATGAGGACCTGCGGCTCCGGGACCCGGAGTTCCTCGGCCGGGTGGACGACGGGGTCGCGGCGCGGGCCGAGGCCCAGAGCGGCGTCCCCGTCCCCCGGCGGCCCCTGCCGCCGCCCATGTTCACCCCCTTCCGCCTCCGGGAGCTGGTCATTCCCAACCGGGTGGTGGTGTCGCCCATGTGCCAGTACCGGGCCGTGGATGGGACGGTGGGAGACTGGCACCTGCAGCACCTGGGCTCCCGGGCGGTCGGAGGCGCGGGGATGGTCTACGCCGAGATGACCGACGTCTCGGCGGAGGGTCGCATCTCGCCGGGGTGCGCGGGGCTCTACCGCTACGAACACGTGGCGGCGTGGAAGCGGATCGTGGACTTCATCCACGCCGAGACGCCGGCCAAGGTGGCCATACAGCTGGGGCACGCCGGGCGGAAGGGCTCCACGCAGCCTCTCTGGTCCGGCGACAGTGAGCCGCTACCGGAGGGAAACTGGCCCCTGATCTCCGCCTCCCCCCTCCCGTGGTTTCCCGAACGGTCCCAGACGCCTCGGGAGATGACGCGGAGCGACATGGACCGGACCGTCTCGGACTACGTCCGGGCCACCGAATACGCACGGGCCGCGGGCTTCGACCTGCTGGAGGTCCACATGGCTCACGGATACCTCCTGGCCTCCTTCCTCTCTCCACTCACCAACGAGCGCGACGACGACTTCGGTGGGAGCCTGGAGAACCGTCTCCGCTTCCCGCTGGAGGTCTTCGACGCCTGCCGCGCCGCCTGGCCCGACGAACGGCCCATGAGCGTGCGCATCAGTGCCGTGGACTGGGCGCCCGGAGGGCTCCAGCCCGAGGATTCGGTCCGCATCGCCCAGGCCCTGCGGCAGCACGGCTGTGACGTGGTGGACGTCTCGGCGGGGCAGACCGTGCCGGACCAGAGGCCCGTCTACGGACGGCTATTCCAGACCCCGTTCGCGGACCGGATCCGAAACGAAGCCGGGATGGCCACCATGGCGGTTGGAAACATCTCCTCGTACATGGACGTGAACACGATCATCGCCGCGGGACGGGCCGACCTCTGCCTTCTGGCCCGGGCCCATCTCTTCGACCCGTACTGGACCCGCCACGCCGCCTATATGCTGGGCTTCGAGCTTCCGTGGCCGAACCCGTACGCCTCCATGGCCCGGTACACCCCTCGATTCTCCTTCCGGTTCGACGGCGAATGAGGCCCGGCGGGTCCCGGGTGGTCGACCCACCGGCCCGGGCCGGTGGGAGATCCCACCGCGGCCGGGACGCCGAACGTGACCGGTGGGGGGCGGTTCCCGAGGCCGCGGCACGGGTCGCCTCTGGCGCACCCTCGCCCTCCACCGCAATACTCGCCCCATGAGACCGCTCACAGCCTGCAGCACCCGGGAATCCCGGCTTCGCCTCGCCTTCCTTCTCCTGGCCGCGTCCTCCTTCGGCTGTGCACCGGCCGAACCCGACTTCGACGTGGTCATCCGGGGTGGCACGGTACTGGACGGGAGCGGGGCGGCGGGTGTCCCGGCGGACGTGGGCGTCCGGGACGGGATGATCGTCCAGGTCGGCGACCTCTCCTCTGCCACCGCGGCGGACCAGGTGGATGCCACCGGCCGGATCGTGGCCCCCGGCTTCATCGACATGCACTCCCACGCGGAGTTGGAGGAGGACTACGGCCGGGACGGGCGCCCCTTCCTGGCCCAGGGGATCACCACCGTGATCATGGGGGTGGACGGCGGCGGGACGTGGCGTGTGGGAGAGCGGCTCCAGCAGTGGGCCCGGGACGGCCTCGGCGTGAATGCCCTGGCCTACGTGGGTCACGGCGACATCCGACGGGAGGTCCTGGGACGGGAGGACCGGGCGCCCACCCCCGAGGAACTTGCCCGGATGAAGTCCATGGTCCGCACCGGGATGGAAGGGGGCGCCCTCGGGCTGTCCACCGGGCTGTTCTACACCCCGGCCTTCTACGCCACCACCGAGGAGGTCATCGAACTGTCCAGGGTGGCCGCAGAGTGGGACGGCGCCATCTACGACACCCACGACCGGGACCTGGGAGCCACGTATCAGGGCATCGGCTACGACGCCAGCGTGGCCGAGGGGATTCGGATCGGGGAGGAGAGCGGCCTGCGGGTCATCTTCTCCCACTTCAATCCCCAGGGAGCCACCAACTACGGCCGTGCCGACGTGGGCGCGGCGATGATCGAGGCGGCCCGGGAACGGGGAGTCGAGGTGTGGGCGGCACAGCATCCCTACACCGCCACCCAGTCCAATCTGCGGGCCTACGCGTTGCCTCGCTGGGCGGCGGCGGGAGAACAGGAGACGATCCTGGCTCGCTTCGACGACCCGGAGACCCGCGAGGTCCTCCAGCGCCAGATCCCGGAGTCACTGGCCATGCGGGGCGGACCGGAGAAGATCCTCTTCGGAGATCCCGATCCTCGTCTCAACGGCAAGACGCTGGCCCAGGTGGCCCGGGAGTGGGGACTCGACGTCCCCTCCACGGTCCGCAGGATCCTGGAAGAGAACGGCAACGCCACCGTCATGAACCTGGACCTCTACGACGCCGCCAACACCCGCTATCTGGCGGCCATGCCCTGGATGATGACCTGCACCGACGGTCGGACTCCGGCGGAGGGCCAGCGGGTGGTCCACCCGTGGGTCTACGGGGCCTTCCCCAAGAAGCTCCGCGACTTCACCCTGGACGACGAGGTCATTGAGCTTCCCTTCGCCATCCGCAGCTTCACGGGGCTGGCCGCCGACTTCCTTCGACTGGAGGACCGGGGCTATCTGCGACCGGGCATGCGGGCGGACGTGGTGGTGCTGGATCTGGATCGATACCGGGACCTGGCCACATTCCAGGAGCCGCATCAGTACGCCACAGGGGTCGTCCACCTCCTGGTGAACGGCCGGTTCGCCATCCGGGACGAGGCGTTCACGGGAGCCATGGCGGGGCAGGCGCTCCGGGCCGACGGTTCGGTGGTGGCCCCTGGGAGCGAGGGAGTCGGCGGATGAGCGAGGGGGACGAAGGGCGAGCCGCCGATCCTCCCCTCGAAGATGAGAATCCGTCCGCGTCCCCCGGGACGGAGTCGTCCTCGGATGCGCCCCCCGTGGTCCAGGAACGGAGGGGCCCGATCCTGATCGTGACCCTGAACCGGCCTCGTCGACTGAACGCCGTGAACGAGGCCCTCTACCGTGCCCTCCTGGCCGCCCTCCGAGGCGGGGCGGAGGACCCGGACGTCCGGGTGGCGGTCCTCACGGGTGCGGGGCGCGCCTTCTGCGCCGGCGCCGACCTCAAGGCCCACGCCCAGGGTCCGCCCCCGGCCGCGGCCCGCCGGCGATACGTGCGACTGGCGCAGCGCGTCAACCGCCGTCTTCAGCTCGGGCCTCTCCCGGTGGTGGCGGCCGTGAACGGTCCGGCGGTGGGGGCCGGGCTCGAGCTGGCGCTGTCGGCGGACTTCATGATCGTCGCAGAAGAGGCCCGATTGCGGCTGCCGGAGGTGGCCCTGGGCACCTTCGTCGGCGGCGGGGTCGTCTACACCCTGGCGGACCGGGTGGGGGTGGCCCGGGCCCGGGAGCTGATCTATTTCGGCGACTTCGTCTCCGGCGTGGAGGCGGCGGAGATGGGAATGGCGGATCGCGCCGTCCCCGGCGAACGGGTGCTGCCTGTGGCTCGAGAGTGGGCGGAGCGTTTGGCGCGGCGTGCGCCCCTCTCCTTGGCGGCGGCAAAGCGGCTGATCGGTCCCGGAGGCACCCTCCCCCGCCGTCGGGCGCTTCGGGCCGAGGCCCGGGTTCTGGAGGAGCTCTTCGGGACCCACGACTGGGCCGAGGGCGTGTCGGCCTTCACCGACGGCCGCCCGCCGCGCTTCGAAGGGCGTTAGGGGCTCTCTCTGCATGATGGACCGGACGGGGCTCGATCCCCTCTTCGCCCCGGGATCGGTTGCGGTGATCGGGGCCAGCGCCGAACCGTCGAAGCGTGGCTTCCAGATTCTCCGGGCCCTCCGGGAGAGCGGGTTCGAGGGCCCGGTACACCCCGTGAATCCCCGGGGCGGTGAGATCCTGGGATGGACGGTCCACCGCCGGGTGGAGGACCTTCCCCATCCCCCGGACCTGGCCGTCATCTGTACTCCCGCGGCGACGGTACCGGAGGTGGTGGAGGCCTGCGGCCGACGCGGGATCCCGGGCGCAGTGGCGCTGGCCGTAGGCTTCGGCGAATCGGGGCCCGAGGGCGCCGGGCTGGAGCAGCGGGTGGCCTCCGCCGCACGAGTACACGGCGTGCGCCTCATGGGCCCCAACACGTCGGGCCTTCTGAACCTCACCGTCGGACTGAACCTCGTGGGTGTGCGGGGCGTGCGGGCCGGCGCCCTTTCGCTCCTGGTGCAGTCGGGCAACATGGCCCTCGCCCTCATGAAGGAGGCCGCCGAAGCCAGCGGGGAGGGGATCGCCGTCTGCGCCGGTCTGGGAAACGAGGTGGATGTGGGGTTCGGCGAGTCCCTGGACTGGCTGGCCCGTCACCGCGAGACCCGAGCCGTCCTCTGCTACACCGAGGGGATGCGGGACCCCCGGGGCTTCCTCCAGGTGGCGGCCCGGACGGTTCGGGACACGCCTGTGATCCTCCTGAAGGCCGGGCGTTCTCCGGTGGGCGCCCGGGCAGCCCGCTCCCACACCGGAGCCGTTGCGGGACCCTACGACCGGTTCCGCGCCGGTCTGGCACAGGCGGGTGTGGTGGAGGTCACCCGTACCGACGAGCTCCTCCACGTGGGAGAGACGCTGGCCTGGCAGCCGCCGGCGGGGCCCGGTACGGGGGTGGCGATCCTAACGGACGGGGGAGGGCAGGGGACCCTGGCCGCCGACACCCTCTCGGAGATGGGCGCCGCACTGGCGGAGCTGACCCCCGGGACCCGCACGGGCCTCCGGGATCTGCTGGGACCCGCCGCCGCCACGTCCAACCCGGTGGACCTGGCCGGCGCGGCGGACTCGGACCCTTCGATGTTCCCCAGGGCGTTGGACCTCCTGGTGCGGGATCCAGGCGTCGGTGCCGTCCTGGTGGTGGGCCTCTTCGGGGGCTATGCCGTCCGCTTTGCCGAGCGCTTGCTGGAGGCGGAGGTCGAGGCGGCCCGGCGCATGGGAGAGGCGGGCCGCTCTGCCGGGGTGGCCCTCGTGGTCCACTCCATGTACGCCCTCCGGCGCACCGAACCCATCCGCAGCCTCAACGAGGCCCACGTGCCGGTGGTGGCATCGCTGGAGGTGGCGTGCCGCTGCGTCGCCGAGGTGTGGCGGAGGGGCTCGGTCCTGGCACGGCCCTCCTGGGAACCCGGGCGGCTCCCCGCCCCCCGTCGAGAGGAGCGAGACGACCGGGTCCTTCGCCACGCCCGGGCCTCCCGTCGGGACACCCTGACCGAGGTGGAGGCCCGGGAGCTCCTCTCCCACCGCGGGGTCCGGTTTCCGCCGGCCGTCCTCTGCACGAGCCCCCGGGAGGCGGTGGCGGCTGCCGGATCCATGGAAGGACCGGTGGCGTTGAAGGTCGTCTCACCCGGGATCCCGCATAAGACCGAGGCGGGAGGCGTGGCGCTGGGCGTTCACGGACCCGAGGCGGTCCGCGCTGCCTTCCGCGAGATCAAGGAACGGGCCCTCCGCCACCTGGATCCTTCCGTGGGGACCGGGGCGCTGCACGGCGTTCTGGTCACCCCCATGCAGGCCCCACCCCTGGCGGAGCTCTTGGTGGGTGTCTCTCGGGACCCGGGCCTCGGCCCGGTGCTCACCCTGGGTGTCGGCGGCGTGTGGGTCGAGTTGGTGGGACAGGTGGCACACCGGGTCCTCCCCGTCGAGGACGACGACGTCCGGGCCCTCCTCGCCGAGCTCCCGGTGGGTCGGATCCTCGCGGGAGCGCGGGGAGGACGGTCCGGCGACGTGGCCGGTGTTGTGAGGGTGGCCCGGGGGCTGGCCCGCCTGGTGATGGAGGTGGAGGCGGTCGCGGAGGTCGAGGTGAACCCCCTCTTCGTATACCCGGACCAGGTCGTCCCGGTGGATGCCCGGATCTTTCTGAGGGCGCCGGACGCGCCTACAGCCACCCCTTCCGACGGAAGTAGACCATCATGAGGCCCGCCGTGAGGGCCATGACGCCCAGGAGCGCGGGATAGGCCCAGGGTACGTGGAGCTCGGGCATGGCGTCGAAGTTCATCCCGTACACCCCCGCCAGGAACGAGAGGGGGATGAAGACGGTGGCGATCATGGTGAGGACCTTCATGACCTCGTTCATCCGATTGCTCACACCGGTCAGATAGAGGTCCGTCAGGCCACCCAGGAGATCCCGCAGCGTCTCCACGGTGTCGATGATCTGTACCGCATGATCGTACACGTCCCGGAAGAAGACCCGGGTCCCGTCGTCGATCAGGGGCAGGGGGTCCCGCGCCAGTCTGGAGACGACCTCCCTCAGGGGCCAGATGGCTCTCCGTACCAGGAGCATCTCGCGCTTGAGGTGATGGATCCGTTCCACCACGCCGGGTTCCGGATTCTCCAGCACCTCCGTCTCCAGCGCCTCGATCTGATCGCTCACCCCTTCGATCACCTCGAAATAGTGGTCCACCAAGGAGTCCAGGAGGGCGTACGCCAGGTAGTCGGCGCCTCGGGAGCGGATCATCCCCCGCCCGCCCCGGAGGCGCTCTCGCACCCCCTCGAAGACGTCTCCCCGCCGCTCCTGAAACGAGATCACCCAGTTGTCTCCCAGGACCAGGCTGACCTGTTCGTCCCGGATCCCGTCCAGCTCCGGGTCCCACCGTAGCATCCGCAGCACGACGTAGAGGTAGTCCGGGAACTCCTCCACCTTGGCCCGCTGGGAGGTGTGGAGGATGTCCTCCATCACCAGGCGGTGGAGCCCGACCCGGGTCCCCAGCTCCTCCACCACCGGGACTTCATGGAGTCCGTCGATGTTCACCCAGGTGACCCGGGGGGACTCGACCTCCGCCAGGCACGTCTCCAGCGAGGGCGGGGGTCCCTCCCGCCCGTACTCCACGAGGGACTCGACATCGTAACTGAAGAACGACAACTCCACCGGGGCGTCCATCTCGGGTCCGTCGTAGACCAACGTTCCGGGGGGCGCGCCCCGCTTCCGGGCCGAGGCGGCGGCTCCCCTCCGAAGCCGGGAGAGAGCGGCGGCAGGCAGACGGGAACCGGCACGCTTGAGCTGGCTGATCTTGCTCATGGACTCGAGGGCTTGAAGGAGGAGGTGGGGGCGTCACCGCGAGGGCCACGGTACACCGGAACCCGTTCCGGCCTCAAGAGCCGCCAGAGGCGGGAGGGGTCTCGCGGCCGGTGCCACCCCGGGGACCGACGCACGGGCGTTGCCGGAGCACCCGGGGGAGGTCGACGGTGCTCGCTTTCCCGATGGGCTCCCCGGGCATACGTTGCCCGCAGACCACTGCGGTCGCCTTCCCGACCGTCGTGGTCCTTCGGGGGCCACCGGGTCTGAACGGACCTGTGCCCCAGCGAGCCCACACTGGAAGGACTCCGCCATGAACGGGACACGTCGTTCGCTCCTCCTCGTTGCAGGCCTCCTGGCGGCCGGAATCGCGGCACTGCCGTCCGGGGCCTCGGCCCAGGACACCGGCTCCATCACCGGCTCCGTCGTGGACGCCGCCTCCCAGCGGCCGCTGCAGGACGCCCAGGTCTCGGTGCCCGGCACCGGACGCGGGACCCTGACGAACGCCCAGGGGCGTTACCTTCTCACCAATGTGCCCGTGGGGACCGTCACCGTTCGGGTCGACCTGATCGGCTACGGGGGTGCGGAGTCGGAGGTGACCGTCCGGGCCGGACAGCCCACGCCCCTGGACTTCGCCCTCTCCCAGGACGCCATCGCCCTCCAGGAGCTGGTGGTCACGGGGGTGGGGCAGGAGACGGCACGTCGTTCGCTCACCACCTCGGTGGACGTGATCAGCGCCGACGAGATCTCCCAGACGCCGGTCACGACGGTGGACCAGCTCCTCCAGGGGAGGGTGGCCGGAGCCACGGTGAACGCCCAGTCGGCGCAGGCCGGTACGTCGTCCCTCATCAACTTCCGGGGCGTGTCCTCGGTGGTGGGAGCCCAGACGCCCGTCATCTACGTGGACGGAGTACGAGTCGACAACAGCCAGGCCACCGCAGCCGGCACCGGCGGTGAGCAGTCCTCGGCGCTGGCGGACCTCCTCACCTCCGACATCGAACGGATCGAGATCACCAAGGGAGGCGCCGCCTCGACGCTGTACGGGTCCGACGCCGCCACCGGCGTGATCCAGATCTTCACCAAGAAGGGACGACCCGGCGACGCCCGGATCACCTTCCGGTCGGAGTACGGAGTCGACACGCCACAGCTCAAGTACATGTTCGACACCCCGCTGACCTTTCCGGACCTGGTGGAGTCCGGCGAGACCTCCCCCACCTTCATGCAGGACAACTTCTGGCAGAACGGCTTCTTCCTGAGCCAGTATCTGTCCGCCAGCGGGGGATCCGACGCCCTCACCTACAACGTCAGCGGCCGGCTTCAGAACAGCGACGGGGTGCAGCCCAACAACGAGAGCACGGTCTACTCGGTCCGGGGCGGCTTGCAGGCCCAGGTCCACGACAACTTCACCTTGAACTTCTCCGGGAACTTCACCCGGAGCCAGTTCGACCGTCTGTTCAACGGAACCGCCATCGCCGACCCCCTCACCACCTTCGAGGTGGGAGACGCCCTCTTCTTCTCCGGGGCCGGTTCCCTGGACGAGGCCCTGGACATCTTCCTCAGCCCGGACATCTCCGAGACGGTGAACCGCTTCATCTTCTCCGGCGGCTTCAACTGGTCCATCGGCGAGAGCCTCTCCGCCCGGCTCACCACCGGGATCGACTATCGGGGGAACACCCAGCGCATCCTGGAGCCCATCGGGTTCACTCCCGGCGAGGTGACGGGCCAGCTCACCCGCTTCGACCGCACCTTCTCGTCCTTCTCCCTGGACGCCGCGGTCGGCCATTCCTGGGAGTCGAGCAGCGGGGACTTCGACAACAACCTGACGGTGGGCGTCCAAGGATTCCGAGACGACATCAGCACCTTCTCGTCGACGGGTACCACCTTCGCCCTGCCGGGCGCTCCCGACGTGGACGAGGCGGCGGACATCTCGGCCTTCGAGGGCAACACCGAGGTCTTCACCGGCGGGATCTACATCGACGAGACCTTCGACATGTGGGACAAGCTCACCCTGAACGCAGGGCTGCGGGTGGACGCGTCCACGGCCTTCGGAGACGAGGTCACCTCGGAGCTCTACCCCAAGGCCGGCGTCAGCTATCTCGTCTCCGCCGAGGACTTCTGGCCCCGGGACCTGGTGAGCCAGTTCAAGGTCCGGGCGGCCTACGGCGAGACCGGCAAACCGCCGTCCCCCTTCGACAAGGACCAGACCTTCAGCGCCACCTCCTTCCGGGGAGAGTCGGCGCCCCGGTTCGACAACCCGGGCAACGCCGACTTGTCGCCGGAGCGGACCACCACCGTGGAGGTCGGTTTCGACGCCTCCTTCCTCCAGGACCGGATCGGCCTGGACCTGACCTGGTACGACGCCCGCACGAAGGACGCCCTCTTCTTCGTTCCCGAGCAGCCCACCACGGGTCAGGGCACCCAGCTCCGGAACCTCGGCGAGATCCGGAACACCGGCTGGGAGATCGGCTGGAACGCACAGGTGGTGAACCAGCGGACCTTCGCCTGGTCGCTGGGGGGGACCCTTCAGTTCGTGGACAACGAGGTCACGGACATGGGCGGCGCCGCCGACTTCTTCGTGGAGCCCCAGAAGCGGGTCACGGAGGGGCGGCCGGTGGGCGCCTGGTACGTGACGACGCCCGTGGACAGCAATGACGACGGCCTTCCGGACGACTCGGAGCTCCTGTTCACCGGAGGACAGCCCACGCCCACCTCGTCCGGGAGCATCAACACCACCTTCCGAATCGGCACCAGCTTGACCATCTCGACCCTTGCGGACTGGGCGCTGGGCCATCAGGTGATGGACTTCGGGTCCGTCTGGTCCACCTTCAACGGGATCTACCGTCGGGAGACGATCCGTTGTGGCGACGAGCCCGGCCCGGACTGTGGATATCTCTTCCCGGTGCGGTACGACCTGGACGGGAACGAGATCGGCCGCTACAGCCAGAGCCAGGCCCGCTCCGCCTTCATCTACGACGGAGACTGGTTCAAGTGGCGGGAGGTGTCGGTCCGTTACTCCCTTCCGGACCGCTTCGCCACCACCGTGTTCGCCAATCGAGGGAGCATCTACGCCGCCGGACGGAACCTCTGGATCTGGTCCGCCAACGAGCTCATCGACCCGGAGCTCAACGGTCTCAGCGGAGACGGTCTGGCCCTGGGGAGCGAGAGCAGCATCACCGCCTCGCCCCCGATCTCCTTCCGTTTCGGAATCGAGCTGGTCTTCTGATGAACGCCGCAACCGAGCATCCGACGAGGGGAGCCATGTCTGACATGAAGAGCAACGTACGGGTCCGGCCATGGACGGGAGTCTCCCTGGCGCTCCTCCTGGCCGGCACCATGGGGATCGGGGGGTGCGACTTCCTCGATCCCACCAACGTGGAGAATCCCCAGACGACGCTGGACGACCTGGCGGAGGCGGGCGAACCCACCGCTGCCATCCTCTCGGGGATGCGGGCCCAGTTCGCCCGCATGGTCAACACCGCCTCTGTGGTCCAGGAGGTGGTGAGCGACAACTACTCCATCCACGGGACCGGCCTTTCCGGGACCTGGGACTTTCCCCGTGAGATCACCCCCGGGGATGCCAACTCCACCGGGGACGCCACCGGAGTCTACTGGAATGCCCAGGAGCTGAAGGCCCAGGGCAACTTCGTTCTCGACGTGGTGGCACCGGACGATTCCACCGCCACGGTGGACCAGGTCGCGGAGACCCATTATTACCGCGGGATGGCCTACCTGTACCTGGCGGAGAACTTCGCCTACGCGCCCATCGAGGAGGACGGGGCGGCGCTTCCGGCGGACCAGCTCCTGGACCTGGCCGTCGCCGACTTCGACGCCGCCCTCGCCGGCGACCTCTTCGACGTCCACGCCCAGGCCGCCCTCGCGCGGGCGTACCGGTGGCTCGGGGACGCCGGTTCCGCCGGAGCGGCGGCCCAGGCCGCCCTGGCAGAGGATCCGGAGTTCGCGATCCTGCAGGAGTACGACGCCGTCTCCATCACCAACTCCGCCAACGCCTTCCTGGTCCTCCGGGCCCTTCAGGAGATGCAGCCGCTGCCCCGGTTGGACTTCCTGGATCCCAAGTTCCTGACCCGGGAGTCGGGGATTCCGGTACACAAGGCCGAAGAGATGCATCTCATCCTGGCGGAGATCGAGCTGGCCGCCGGGAACCTCGGGCCGGCCCAGGGTCACATGGTGGACGCCATCGCCGTCGCCGAGGGTCGGCCCGGCATCGCCTTCGTGGACGACGACCCGCGTCTCAACGCCGATCTCTCCATCCGACCCCGGAGCGCGAACTTCCTGGTCCGGGCCGACGCGAACAGTCCCTACGTCCCCGGGCTGGTCCTGGACCGTCCGGGACCCACCACCCAGGCGACGATCTCGGGCACCTCCCTCACCGAGGCGGACATCCTGGCGCTGAACACGCTGGACGAGGGCTGGCGGACCTTCCATCTCCTTCGCCAGGAGCTCCTCTTCCTGGAGGGTCGCCGCATGTCCGACCTCGGAATCCGGCTGCCGGTCATGCAGGTGGAGCTGGACCAGAACCCGACGGTGTCCCCGGACGACCCTGCCGCCCAGGTGGTGGTGCCGGCCTACATCCCCCACCTGAACCAGATGGACCTCTACACACCGTTGGCGCTCTACGAAGAGACCGGGGAGGGCGGGGTGGTGCAGCTCGAGACCGAGGTCACCATGACGGTGGACATGAACCGGATCCTTGCGGACAACCGGGTGACGCCCTTCGGTTCCTAGGGTGCCGCGGGCGCCGGGCGTCCGCCCGGACGTTTCTTTGCCGCGCCCGGTCTCCCGGAGGTGGCCGGGCGCTCGTCTCGCCCCTGGGTCTTGCGGCTCGTCGCCAGCCCGACAGCTTCCGCATACAGGAAGGTGAAACGGTGCGGAGTCGTTCCGCATGTCCGAGCCCTGCCCCATCTCCCGGATCTCATGATTCCCCTGCAACTTCGGCCACGGCGTCCAGGAGTCGTGCTGGCCGTCGCCGCCTCGGCGGCGCTGATGG
>JARRPL010000048.1:0-13548 GCA_037382905.1 Gemmatimonadota bacterium
ACCTCTTCCGGTCCAAGTACGTGAGCCCCGACGCCTACGAGGAATACGGCGTCGTCCTGTCCCGGAACCCGGACCAGCCCGACGCCCTCCTGGGTCGGGCCCGGACCCAGGAGTTCGACAACTCCCCCGAAGCCCTGGCCACGGCCCGGGCGGCTCTGGAGACGAACGAACAGCTGGTCGGCGCCCACCTCCTCGTCGCCCGCATCCATCTGAAGGCGGAGAACCTGGAGGAAGCCCGGGAGGCGGTGGCCCGGGGGCTGGCGGTGAATCCCCGGAGCCTGGAGGGCCTCTCCCTCCTGGCCACCGTCCAGTACCTCGCAGGGGAGAGCGCGGCCTTCCGCCAGACGGTGGCCCGCCTGGACGCGCTGAACCCCGTCTATCCCGGCCTCTATACCACGCTGGCCCAGGTCTCCTCGGACCAGCGCCAGTACCAGCGAGCGGTGGATTTCGCCCGACAGGCGGTGGAGCGGGACCCCCGGGCATGGGACGCCCGGGGGGTCCTGGCCACGAACCAGCTCCGGACGGGGGCCATGGCGGAGGGGCGGGAGAACATGGAGGCGGCCTTCGCCGGGGACCCCTACAATCCCTGGTTCAAGAACACCCTGGACCTCCTGGACACCTTCGAGCGGTTCCGGGAGATCCGCACCGAGCACTTCCGCATCTGGATCCGGAACGACGAGGCGGACGTCCTGGAGCCGTACGTGGTGGAGTTGGCGGAGGAGGCGTTCACCGCTCTCCGGGCCCGGTACGGCGCCGAGCCTCCCACCCCCATCCGGCTGGAGCTCTTCCCCAGCAGCGCAGACTTCTCGGTCCGGACGCTGGGGATGGCGGGGCTGGGGGCGCTGGGGGTGAGCTTCGGCAGCACCCTGGTCATGGATTCCCCCTCGGCCCGGGAGGCCGGGGAGTTCAACTGGGCCTCCACGCTCTGGCACGAGATGGCCCACGCCTTCCACCTGGGCCTCTCGGATCACGAGGTGCCCCGCTGGTTCAGCGAGGGTCTGGCGGTCCGGGAACAGCGGGTGGCCCGGGACCGCTGGGGCTTCCGCGTCAGCCCCGCCTACCTCCAGGCCTGGCGCACCGGATCCATGCCGCCCCTCAGTCGCATGAACGAGGGATTCGTCCGCCCCGACTTCCCGGGGCAGGTGGCCTTCTCGTACCTCCAGGCCTCGTTGGCCTTCGACTGGATCGAGGAGGAGTACGGCTTCCAGGCCATCCGGGACTTCCTTTCGGGCTATCGGGAAGGCCGCACCACCGAGGAGCTGGCCGCCTCGATCCTGGAGCTGGACGCCGACGCGCTGGACGAGGGCTTCCAGGCCTACATGGAGGAGCGCTTCGCCACCGAGCTGGCGTCCACCGCCGAGCTCCCGGGCCCCGGCGCCGGCGGAATCCCGGGCCTCGGGGGGACGGAGGGGAGCGGAGACGTGGACGCACTCCGGGCTCGGGCCCGGAGCCAACCCCGCAGCTTCGCCGCCCAGCTCGCCCTGGGACAGGCCCTCATGGCGGAGGACCGCTTCGACGAGGCGGAGGAACCGCTCCGGGCCGCCCTCCGCCTCTTCCCGGGGTACGGCGGCCTCGACGGGCCCCTCCGGCACCTGGCCCGCATCCACGAGGAGCGCGGGGCGCTGGAGGAGGCCGCCGACGCACTTCGGCAGCTGGGAGCGCTGGACGAGAGTGCCTACCCCGTCTACGTGGAGGAGGCCCGCCTTCGTCGAGAGATGGGAGACGAAGCCGGAGAGCGCGTCGCCCTGAGCCGGGCGGTGGAGGTGTTCCCCTACGAGCCCGAGACCCACGTCCGCCTGGCGGAGCTGGCTGCGGCGGCGGGAGAGACCGGGCTGGCGGTCCGGGAGCGCCGGGCCGTGCTGGCGCTGGATCCGGTGGACCGGGCCGATGCCCACTACCAGTTGGCGTTGGCGCTGCAGGCCGACGGCCAGTACGGGGCGGCCCGCAGCCAGGTGCTACGCTGTCTGGAGATCGCCCCCTCCTTCGAGCCGGCGCTGGAGCTCCTCCTGGCGCTGCGGGAAGGCGGGTCGTGAAGGGCTGGATGGGGTGGGCGGCAGCGGCGGTGGTGGGCTCGTCCGGGGCCGGCATCCTCGTCTGGTCGGGGGACGCGCCGGGTCCTGGATCCGAAATGGAGGGAATGCCGGCGGGGACGCCTCCGCAGCAGCAGTTCGAGGAGGTCCCCTACGATGGGCGCTTCACCTTCCTACGGGTCTACTTCGAGACCGGGGGCGGAGGGCTGAGAGGCGGCTTCTTCGGCGGGCGGGGCGGGCGGGGCGAGCCGCCGTGGGCCCACGACTACCCCCGGGCCGAGACCAACTTCGCCAAGATCCTGGCGGAGACCACCACGATGACCCCCTACATGGGCGGGAGCCGGGTCCTCCCCATGGACGATCCGGAGATCTTCAAGTACCCGGTGATCTACATGGTGGAGGTGGGGTACTGGCGCCCCTCCGACGGGGAGATCGAGGCGCTGGGCGCCTACCTGCAGAAGGGCGGATTCCTGATCGTGGACGACTTCCGGGATCGGCAGATCTATCCCTTCGTGGACGTGCTTCAGCGGGCCCTCCCGGGGATCCGACCCCTGGAGATGCCCACGGATCACGAGATCTTCGACGCCTTCTTCCGGATCGAGGACCCCTACGCTCTCATCCCGCCCTACGGCCGGTCCCGCCCGGTCTACCTGGGGCTCTTCGAGAACAACGACCCCGACGGTCGCCTCATGGCGATCCTGAACTACAACAACGACATCGCCGAGTACTGGGAGTTCTCGGACCGGGGCTACTACCCTATCGATCTCAACAACGACGCCTTCAAGTTCGGCGTCAACTACATCGTCTACGCCATGACCCACTAGGTCGAACCGTATCCAACAGGGAGACTCGCTTGACGGAGAATGCCACGGAGCCGGCACGGCTCGAGACGGAGGACCAGGTCGCACTCGCCGACCGCATGAAGGCGGGGCGCGAAGCCATCCTCACCGAGATCCGCAAGCGGATCATCGGGCAGGAGGAGGTGGTGGAGCAGGTCCTCCTCTCCCTCTTCGTCGGCGGGAATTCCCTGCTGGTGGGGGTCCCGGGGCTGGCCAAGACCCTCCTGATCCGCACCGTGGCGGAGGTGCTGGACCTGAGCTTCGCCCGCATCCAGTTCACGCCGGACCTGATGCCGTCGGACATCACCGGGACGGACATCATCCAGGAGGATCCCGAGACGGGTCACCGGGGGATGATCTTCGAGCCGGGGCCCGTCTTCGCCAACATCGTCCTGGCGGACGAGATCAACCGGACCCCGCCCAAGACCCAGGCGGCGCTGCTGGAGGCCATGCAGGAGCACCGGGTCACGGTCCAGGGCACGACCTACACCCTGGACGAGCCCTTCTACGTCTTCGCAACCCAGAACCCCATCGAGCTGGAGGGGACCTACCCCCTCCCGGAGGCCCAGCTCGACCGCTTCATGTTCGAGATCGAGATCCGGCACCTGTCCGAGGAGGAGGAGCTGGAGGTGGTCCGGGCCACGACGGGCATCCAGGACCCGACCTTCAAGCACGCCGTCACCGGGGCGGACCTCCTGGCCTTCCAGAGCCTGGTACGGAAGATCCCGACCCCGGACGCCGTGCTCCGCTACGCCGTGAATCTGGTGCGGGCCAGCCGGCCCGAGGGGGACGCACCGCCGGAGTTCGTCCGGAAGTGGATCGCCTACGGCGGGAGCGTCCGGGCGGCCCAGTATCTGATCCTGGGGGCCAAGGCCCGTGCCCTCACCCTCGGGCGGTACACTCCCTCCTTCGACGACGTCCGGGCCCTGGCCCACCCGGTGCTGCGGCACCGGATCCTGACGAACTTCCACGCCGAATCCGAGGGCCGCACCTCCTCCGAGATGGTGGATCGGCTTCTCCAGGAAGTCCGTCAGCCCGCCTCGGGGATGTAGCCCGGTGACGCACGCCCGCGCCCGCTCGTCTGCCCCCGGGGCCCAGTTCCTGGACCCGGAAGTCCTGGCCCGGATCGACAATCTGGAGCTCCTGGCCCGGACGGTGGTCCACGGGTTCCTGAACGGCCTCCACCGGGCCCCCCACCTGGGACTGTCCATGGACTTCGCGGAGCACCGGCCCTACGTCCCCGGTGATGACCTCCGGCACCTGGACTGGAAGCTCTACGGTCGTACCGACCGCCACTACCTGAAGCAGTACGAGGCGGAGACCAATGCCGACGTCGTGGCCCTGCTGGACGTGTCGGCCTCCATGCACTACGGCTCGGGTGCCGTATCCAAGCTGGACTACGCCCGATTCCTGACGGCCTGCCTCCTCCACTTCTCCCGGAAGCAACGGGACCGGGTGGGGCTGGTCACCTTCGACCGCCAGGTGGTGGACTACGTGCCCGCCTCCGCCAAGAACCTGGAGCTGGCTCTCCACACCCTCCACCGGGTCGATCCGGGCCGGCCGGGGGAGTTCGGGCCCGCCATGCTCCAGTGTGCCGAACGGCTGTCCCGCCGCGGGATGGTCATCCTCGTCTCCGACTTCTACGAGGAGCCGGATCGGATCATGGAGGCCCTCTCCCTCCTCAAGGGCCGGGGTCACGACATCATGGCGTTCCATGTCCTGGATCCGGCGGAGAGAAACCTCCCCGGCGAGGGCTCCACCACCTTCCAGGACATGGAGACGGAGGAGCTGACCCCGGTGGTCCCGGAGCGACTGCGGGAGCGGTATCGGGAGCTGGTGGACGCCCATGTGAATACCCTGAAGGAGCGTTTCACCGGGAACCGGATCGACCACGTCCTCCTGGACACCTCCCAGCCCCTGGACCACGCCCTCTTCCGCTACCTGACCATCCGGGAGCGGAAGGCGAGGGGGCGCTGAGATGCCCCTCTGGCTCCTGGTACCGGCATTCCTGGCGGGTCTGGCGGCCATCGTCATTCCCATCGTCATCCATCTGCGGCGTCGCCCCCGTTCCAAGGTGGTGCCCTTCCCCTCGCTGATGTTCCTGGAGAAGGTGCCCATCAAGTCGGAGCAGAAGCGGCGCATCCACAACTGGTTCCTCCTCTCCCTTCGAGCGCTGGCGTTGGCCCTCCTGGCCTTCGCCTTCGCCCGTCCCTTCTTCACCGACGCCTCGAGCCTGGCGGCCACGGGGTCGGGTCCCACGGAGCGGGTGATCCTCCTGGACCGTTCCTGGTCCATGGCGGCGGGAGACCGTTGGGAGCGTGGCGTGGAAGCGGCCCGTGAAGCCGTCGCGTCGCTGGGCCCCCTGGACCGGGCGAGCCTGGTGGTGTTCGACCAGGGAGCCGAGACGGTGGTCCGGGGCGCCCCCGACGCCCAGCCGGTGCGGGCGGCGCTGGACACGCTGGCCACCGGGGCCCGGGCCACCGCCATGGGACCGGGCCTCAAGCTGGTGGAGACGATTCTCCAGGATTCGGATCTCGCCGCCGGCGAAGTGGTGATCGTCTCCGACTTCCAGGCGAACGGCTGGACGGGCGACGAGGGGGTCGCCTTCCCCGACGGGACGACGGTGCGCACGGTGGAGCTCGGCGGGGACGAGGTGGACAACCGGGCGGTGACCCAGGTGGCGCTGAACCGGGAGCGGGTGGAATCCCGGGACCGGATCTCTCCCGCCGCCCGGATCGTCCGAACCGGGGGCAACGCCGAGGCGGAGGTGGAGGTCCGTCTGGAGCTCGACGGCCGGGTGGTCCAGACGCGCCCGGTCACCCTTCCGGCGGAGGGAGCCGCCGGGGTGGCCTTCGACCCGGTCACGGTAGCCCGGCGCCACACCCTCCTCACGGTGGCGCTGGCCGCCGACGACCTCCCCCAGGACGACACGTGGAACGTGGTCCTCAGCCCGGGACGGGCCACCCAGGTGCACCTCCTGTCCCGGGGCTCACGAGGCACGGCGGGCCCTCTGTACCTCCGGAACGCGCTGGAGATCTCCGAGGAGCAGGCCTTTCAGGTCACGGCGTCCGACGGGGTGCCGGGGCCCGGCACGCTCTCGGAGCGTCACGTGGTCCTCCTGAACGACCGGAGCTTCCCGGGAGGTGCCGAGGGAGCCCGCCTGGCGGAATGGGTGCGAGCCGGCGGTGGCCTGATCCTGGTGGCGGGGGAGCGGGGGGGCTGGCCCGCCGACGCCACCGACCTCTTCCCGGGCACCCTCGGCGGTGTGGTGGACCGGGAGGACGCCCGGGGAGAGCGGCTCGTGGGGCTCGACTACGATCACCCGGTCTTCGAGGTGTTCCGGGGTGCGCGACAGGGTGATTTCGCCTCCGCCCGCTTCTATCGCGCCCGGAGCTTCCAGGTGGAGGAGGGGGACTCGGTGCGGGTGCTGGCCCGCTTCGACGACGGTTCGGCGGCGCTGGCGGAGCGACGGGTCGGGGAGGGCCGGGTCCTGGTCTGGAGCTCCACCCTCGACGCCTTCTGGACCGACCTGGCCCTGAAGCCCGTCTTCCTTCCCTTCGTGCATCAGCTCGTCCGCTACGCCTCGGGCCGCAATCCGGCGGTGGAGGCCTTCACCACCGGTCAGGTGCTGGACGTGACGGATGCCGGCGCCATGGAGTCGGCGGGGCTGGGAGAGGTGGCCGAGGCGCTGGCGTCGTCGGAGGAGCGGGTGGCCCTGACGCCCACCGGCGAGACGGTGGACCTGGACGAGGGCCGTCACTTCCTCTCCCTGGACCACGCCGGGTTCTACCAGATCCGTCCGCCGGGCCAGGACGGCATCCGGCCGGTGGCCATCGCTGTCAATGTGGACCGCCGGGAGGCGGAGCTGGCGGTCCGGGATGCCCGGGAGATCGTGGCTGCGGTGGGTGGCGCAGTGGACGGCACACCCACCGGAAGCGCCGCCCAGGGCCCCGAGGCGGAGCGCCTTCGCCAGGAGGATCTGGAACGAAGACAGTCCCTCTGGCGTTACCTGTTGTTGGGGGCGCTGGCGCTCCTGCTGCTGGAGACACTCCTCTCCAATCGGCTGGGCCGCGGGACCGGAACCGGAGGTGGACATGCGCGCGCGACAGGGTGACACGACTCGGCAGGACGGCGCGCGGGAGCGACTCGACGACCTCATCCGCCGCGTGCGGCGCCGCTGGCGCGCCCGCCTCCTCCTTCGGGGCGGGAGCATCGTTCTGGCGGCGGGGTTGGCGGCGGTGGCCCTCTCCGTCTGGGGTCTCGAGGCGACCCGCTTCTCCCCCGGAGCCGTCCTGGCCTTCCGTGTCCTGACCTGGGGCGGGGTGGCCCTCCTCTTCGGCTGGTTCGTCCTCCGGCCGCTCCTCCGTCGGGTCAGCGACGAGCAGGTGGCCCTCTATCTCGAGGAGCACGAGCCCACCCTGAGGGCGTCGGTCCTGGGCGCGGTGGAGGCGGGGCGTACGCCCGAGATCGACCCGTCACTCCTGGACCGGGTCTATCGTCGCGCCGTGGTCCAGGCCCGGGCGGTAGAGGACGGTCGACGGATCGAGCAGACGGCCCTGTACCGGGCCTCGGGCGCCTTCACCGCCCTGACGCTGGCGGCGCTGGCGCTCCTCTTCTTCGGTCCTCTGGGATTCCGTCAGGGGGCCCGGGCGCTCCTCCCCACCGAGGACGCGGCGGCGGTGAATCCCTACGCGATTCTCGTCACCCCCGGCGACCTCACCGTGGCCCGGGGCTCGGACCAGTTCGTGCAGGCGGAGCTGGTGGGATTCGCCTCGGATGAGGTGGCCCTCCTGACCCGGTCCGACGGCGAGGACATCCGGCAGCGCATCACCATGGTCCCCACGTCGCTGGAGGGTGAAGCGGGCTACGAGGTCCTCCTGGTGGGGCTGGAGGAGTCGCTGGAGTACTACGTGGAGTCCGACGGCATCCGGTCGGCGACCCACCGCATCGAGGTGGTGGAGCTCCCCTACGTGGACCGCATGGACCACACCTACCGGTTCCCCGGCTACACGGGGCTGCCGGTCCGGGAGGTGGAGGGGGCCGGCGATGTGGCGGCCCTCCCGGGGACCCGGGTCGACCTTACGGTGCATCCCACCCTGGGTACCCCGGGGGGGCAGCTCCTGGTGGATGGGGAGGATCCCGTCGCCCTGGAGGTGCAGACCGACGGCACCCTTACCGGTAGCTTCGTCGTCCGCTCCCGGGGCTTCTACCGCATCGAGCTGGCTCTGAACGACGGCCGCATGGTGACGGCCTCGCCCGAGTACACCATCGACGTCCTGGCGGACCAGCCACCGAGCGTCTCCATCACCCGCCCGGGTCGGGACACGCCGGCCTCTCCCATCGAGGAGCTGTACCTGGAGGCGGAGGCGGACGACGACTACGGGATCGACGAGCTTCTTCTGGTCTACTCCGTGAACGGCGAGCCCGAGGACACGGTGGCCCTCCACTCCGGGGGCGGCCGTCCCCTGACCCAGGTCACCGCCGGCCACACCCTCTACCTCGAGGACTTCGAGGTGGAGCCCGGCGACGTGGTGTCCTACTACGCCGTGACCCGGGACCAGCGTCAGGGTGCAGGCGAGGAGGTGGTGAGCGACCTCTACTTCGTGAACATCCAGCCCTTCCGCAGGGACTTCCGTCAGGCCGAGCAGCAGGGCGGAGGTGGGGGCGGCGGCGGTGGCGGTGCCGAGGAGCCGGCCCTCTCTGAGCTGCAGAAGCAGGTCGTGGCCGCCACCTTCAACCTGGTCCGGGACCGGGAGCGCTACGAAGCGGACGACTTCGACGAGAGCGTCGCGGCGGTGGCCCTGGCCCAGGGACGGGTGCGGGAGCAGGTCCAGACCCTGGCCCAGCGGATGAGCAACCGGGGGCTGGCCAACGCCGAGGACCGCTTCCGGACCATCGCCGAGATGCTTCCCCAGGCTCTGGAAGCCATGGATTCGGCCCAGGCCCGCCTCCAGGCCCGGACGCCCCGCGAGGCGTTGGGGCCCGAGCAGGAGGCGCTCCGCGTGATCCAGAAGGCGGAGGAGACCTACGAGGCGTACGTGGGCCAGCAGCAGGGCGGAGGTGGGGGCGGCGGGGGCCAGGGCGCCAACGCCGACGACCTGGCGGATCTCTTCGAGCTGGAGCTGGACCAGCTCCAGAATCAGTACGAGACGGTCCAGCGTGGGGAGCGGGAGCAGGCCAACGAGGAGGTGGACGAGCTGCTGGAGAAGCTCGACGAGCTGGCGCGGCGTCAGCAGCAGCAGGCGGAGCGGCAACAGGCCCGAAGCGGACAGCAGGGCAGCGCCTCCGCCGGAGGCGGTTCGGCGTCCCAGTCCCAGAGGGAGCTGGCCGACGAGGCGGAGGAGACGGCGCGGCAGCTTCAGCGGCTGAGCCGGGAGACCGCCGATCCCCAGTTGGCGGAGACGGCCCAGCAGCTCCAGGCCGCCGCCGACGCCATGCGGCGCTCCGCCGCCAACGCCGGCAACTCGGGAGCCGCCGAGGCCGAGCGGGCGTTGGACCGGATCCAGGATGCCCGCCGACGCCTGCAGCAGGACCGGGAGTCCCGCCTGGACGAAGATACCCGCAGCGCCCTCGATCGGGTGCAACGGCTCCGGGAGCGTCAGGAGGAGCTGCAGCAGCGCCTCGACGATCTCCCCGCCGAGGCCGGCGCACGGCAGGAGGAGATCCGGGACATGAGCCAGGAGAAGAGTGACATGGCTCGCGAGGTGGGCCAGCTGGAGCGGGATCTGAACCGGCTGTCCCAGGAGGCCCGGCAGCGGGACGAGGCCACGGCCCGGGAGCTTCGGGAGGCGGTGGACGAGATCGACGAGTCGAAGCTCGTCCAGAAGATCCAGTATTCCCGGGGCGTCCTCGAGCAGCGGGACGCCGGCTACGCACGGGTCTTCGAGGAGGGGATCGAGTCGGACCTGGAGCGGCTGGAGCAGGCGGTCCGGGAGGCGAGCGAGGCGGCGGCCGAGATGCGGGGTCAGGCGGGGCTGGAGGAGTCGCTGGACGAGGCCCGGGGACTCCTGGACCGGATGGAGTCGCTGGATCGGCGACTCTCGGACCGGGCCCAGGGTGCGGACTCCGGCGAGGCGGGACCGGAGGACGGAGCCGCCGGAGGACAGCCCGGGGAGGCGGGAGAGGGACAGCCCGGCGAAGGGGAGCCCGGACAGGGAGAGCCCGGTGCCGCCGGTGAGCCCTCAGAGGGTCGGCCCGGCGAAGCGGGAGCGGAACGTCCTCAGGGGGACCCGCAGGGACAGCAGGCGGGGGCCGGCAACGGCGGAGGCGCCGGGGAGCAGGCGCAGCAGGGAGGCCGGGGAGGCGGTCGGTCCGGAGACGCCGCCGGGGAGCCCGGCACCGTGGAAGGCCTCCCTGGAGGGGGCGCCACCCGGGGAGATCCCCGGAGTGGCTTCGACGGGCCCCTGACGGACGAGGAGATCCGGCAGTTCCAACGGGAGTTTCAGGAGCGGGCCCGGGACGCCGCCGAGCTTCGGGAGCAGCTTCGGGAGGGCGGCCAGGACGTAAGCGAGCTGGACGCGGCCCTCCGGGCGATCCGGGACCTCCAGGATCGGGAGACCTACGACGACCTCCCCCAGGTGGCGATCCTGCAGCAGACCATCCGGGAGAGCCTGGGCCGGCTCGAATTCAGCCTGCGGAGGCAGGTCCAGGGGGAGGAGGCGCCGGCTGCGCTGTCCGGGTCCGAAGCGGTCCCCGAGCGCTTCCGGGATCTGGTGGAGGAATACTATCGGCGTCTCGCCCGGGAGGGAGGCGGACGCTGATCCGCCGTCCCGGGTCGTCCCCGGTGACCGGTGGGGATCGTCCCGCCGCTAGGGGGTCGGAGACCCGTTCCCGGGGAGCTCCAGCTCGGGTCCGTCAGGGAAGGGCCGGTAGAGGACGACCATGCGGCCGATGGTCTGGGGAATCTCGACGCCGTCGATTGCCGCCGCGATGGCGGCTCCCGTCTCCCGGGCGTCCTCCGGGGCGGACTCCAGGACCCTCACCTTGAGGAGCTCCCGGGTGTTGAAGGCCTCCACCACGGCACCCAGCAGATCGGGGGTCACCCCTTCGTTTCCCACGTGGATGACGGGTTTGAGCCGGTGGGCCTGGGCCCGGAGGAAGGCGCGCTGCTTCGAAGTCAGGTTGGACATGTCGGGGAATCTACACGTCGTGGCGATGAGTGCGTAGCGTCCCGGTTCCGCCTGGCGTACAGTGAGGCATGAAGTTCGTCCACCACGTATCGGCCCGGCACTTCCTCGAGACTGCGGAGGGATGGCTCCTCAGGAACGAGGCGGAGCACAACCTGCTGCTGGGCCTCGCCCACGCCCGGGCCCAGGACGTCCCTCCGGACGAACCTCCGGCCTTCTTCGCCACCATCCAGGAGGGCGACCGGGTCCGGGGATGCCTGTTCAGGACCCCGCCCTACAAGCTGGGTCTGACCCGGATGCCCGAGGTGGCGCTGCCGCTGGCGGTCCAGGGCGTGGCGACGGTCTACGACACGCTCCCCGGGGTGATCGGCCCCCCGGAGACCATCCGGGCCTTCGCCGACGTCTGGGCCGGCCGCATGGAGGTGGAGGTGACCCCCGGCATGGAGATGGGAATCCACGCCCTGGAGGAGGTCACCCTCCCGGCCCACCCGGCCCCGGGACGGATGCGGCTCGCCGCCGAGGACGACGAACCCCTTCTGGCAGAGTGGGGACGTCGGTTCGTGGAGGACACGGGAGTGGCGCTGCCGGATCCCGAGGGCCGAACCCGGGCCCTGCTCCAGGAGCGGGCCCTCCACACGTGGGACGACGGCGGCCGGGTGGTGAGCATGGCGGCGGCGCTGGCGCCCACACCTCGGGGGATTCGCATCGGCTACGTCTACACCCCGCCGGAGCATCGGCGCCGGGGCTACGCCAGCACGCTGGTGGCCCGGTTGAGCCAGCTCCTCCTCGACGGGGGACGGTCCTTCTGCTTTCTCTACACCGACCTGTCGAACCCCACCTCCAACCGGATCTATCACGAGATCGGCTATCGCCGTGTGGCCGAGGCCGGGGAGCTGAACTTCGTCGAATCCCCGCGGCCCTGACGGATTCGGGGGGGCCGCCGGGGGCCCGACGGCGGCGCATAGGGTGCTTCGCCGAAGACACCGCCTTGCGCCCCCGGCTCGGGGGCGACCAGTTGGGGGACCGACCCGGCCCTCTGCCGGGACGGTGAAGACCTGATCCACGACGAGGACGCGAATGCCCCCCTCCCATCCGGACCGGCGGACCTTCCTGAACCACTCCGGCATGGCCCTGGGCGGAGCCTGGCTCCTGGGTCTGACCCCCGCCCTGGAGGCAGCCGGGGTCCATGCCAGGCGGGCTCTGGCCGAGGGACTTCCCTTCGCCGTCCTCTCGCCTCGTGAGGCTCGGGACCTGGAGGCGGTCTCGGCG
This sequence comes from Gemmatimonadota bacterium, assembly GCA_037382905.1. Lineage (GTDB taxonomy): Bacteria > Gemmatimonadota > Gemmatimonadetes > Longimicrobiales > Gaopeijiaceae > Gaopeijia. The sequence goes on from JARRPL010000048.1 coordinate 12,265, forward strand.
GTCATGATCCCCTCCGACGACACACCCGGGGCCCGGGAGGCGGGGGTGGTCCACTTCGTGGATCGTTCCCTCGAGACCGTCTTCCCGGAGCTCGTGCCCCCGGTGCGGGGGTGGCTCGCGGGTCTTCAGGACTACGTTCGGGAGAACCACGACGGGCTGGACGGTTTCGCCGACCTTTCCGAGGCGACCCAGGCGGACGTGCTCCGGGACATGGAGGCCGCGGGCGGAGCCTTCGGACTCGTCCGCATCCTGGTCATGTTCGGGATGTTCTCCCACCCGGAGCACGGGGGGAATCGAGGGGAGGTGGGGTGGCGGCTCCTGGGCTACGAACCGGCTCCGGCATACCAGCCGCCCTTTGGCTACTACGACGCCGTGGACCGGGAGGGGTGACCATGAGCCCCCAGACCCCGCCCACCCGCACCTACCGCACCCGGGACGAGGTGGACTTCGTCATCGTGGGCTCCGGGGCCGCCGGCGGCGTCCTCGCCAAGGAGCTCTCCACCGCCGGCTTCAGCGTGGTCGTGCTGGAGCAGGGCCCGTACCTCCGGCCCTACCAGTTCGCACACGACGAGCTCGAGGACTTCTTCGGAGGGGGCTTCATCGGTCGCCTTCGGGATCACCCCCACTCCTGGCGTCAGAACGCCGGCGACGAAGCAGTCCCGGCCTCCCTCATGCCCCAGCTCTTCTATGCGAAGGCGGTAGGCGGCAGCAGCGTCCACTTCGCGGCGAACTACTGGCGGTTCCGGCCGGTGGACTTCATGGAGCGGAGCCTCCTGGGTCCCGTCTCCGGGAGCACGCTGGAGGACTGGCCCCTTACGTACGAGGAGCTGGAGCCCTACTACACGAAGGTGGACTGGGAGGTGGGCGTCTCGGGTGCTCCGGGCCCCGGGGACCCTCCCCGCTCCCGACCCTACCCCACACCCCCCATGCACACCAAGTCGGCGGGTGTTCTCATGCGCCGGGGCGCCGAGGCGCTGGGCTGGAGCTCCGCACCGGCGCCGGTGGCGATCCTCTCCCGCCCCCACAACGGTCGATCGGCCTGCATCAACTGCGGCTACTGCTGGGGTCACGGCTGCGAAGTCGGAGCCAAGTCGTCCACCCTGGCCTCCATGATCCCCGTGGCCGAGGCCACCGGGAACTGTGAGATCCGGGACCGGGCGGTGGTGACCCGGATCGAGGTGGACGAGGCGGACCGGGCGCGACGGGTGGTCTACATCGACCGGGACGGGGTGGAGCAGGCCCAGCGGCACCGTTGGCGGCCAGGACGACCGCCCGGGTCCGCTG
>JARRPL010000049.1:0-24235 GCA_037382905.1 Gemmatimonadota bacterium
GCTTCGGCGGTGGACATCGACAGCATCGGTCTCACCAACGTCGCGGCGGGACTCAACCGGGGGGTGGATCCGGGAGGGGCCGCCATCGGCGAGCCCACCCCCTTCGTGACCGGCGTGGCGGTGAACCCCGGGGCGGTGGACCGGGAGCGGGAGCTCCGACGCTTCGGTTGGAAGCTGGAGGCCGGCGCCGACTATGCGGTCACCCAGCCCCTCTTCGACGGCGAGCTCCTGACCACCTTCCTCCGGGACGCCGGGGCCGGCGGGCTGCCGGTGCTGGCCGGGCTCTGGCCCTTCACCTCCCTGCGGAACGCCGAGTTCCTGGCCCACGAGGTGCCGGGCGTCCAGGTGCCCGGGGCGGTGCTCACGCGGATGACCCGGGCCCAGGCCCGCAGCCTCGAGGCGGCCCGGGCCGAAGGGCTGGCCCTGGCGTTGGAGGCGGCCCGGGAGCTGCGAGACCAGGTCCGGGGCTTCCATATCTCGGTCCCCGGAGGAGAGGTGGCGTCGGTGCTTCCCCTCCTGGAGCGGCTCCGGAGCGATTCGGATCACCCCCCCGGCGCACCCGGGGGGCCCGTGCCCGGAACGCCGCCCCCGGGTCAGGGGGGGCCATGAGCCCGGACCGCCCACCCGAGGGGTCGGGGCGCGATGGGGATCGAGCCGCGCTCCTGGAGGCGCTCCGGTCCGACGCGCCGGTGGTGGCCGTGGAGCTCCGACCGCCCCCGGCGGGGCTGGACCCCGGCGAGAGCATGGATGCCTGGATCGACCTCCACCAGGCCCTTCGACGCTTCGCCGGGAAGGGACGGTTCGTCTTCGTCACCGACAACGCCGTGGGAGAGGCGGAGGAGGAGAACCTGGCCCACATGCTGGCGAACCTGCCGGCGGAAGCCCCGCGAAACCGGGTGGTGCCGATCCTCACCAGCAAGCACACGCTCCGGTACTGCCTCCTGTATGCCGAGCGCGCCGCCGCCGCGGGGCTCGAGGCCCTGACGGTGGTGGGGGGAGACCGGGACGTGGGGCCGCCCCGGTGCGTGGAACACGCCTTTCAGCTCCGGGAGCGGATCCGACGACAGGTGCCGGATCTGGAGCTGGGTGGCTGGGCCAACCCGCACCGCCCTGCCGAGGAGCAGGCCGGCTTCCTGACGGCGCCCGACTTCCACGGGTCCTTCTACCTCACACAGATCGTCTCCCATCACGACCCGGCGGGGCTTGCGGAGTTGCTGGAATCCCTCGACCGCCGTGGTGCCCGTCTTCCCGGGCTGGCGGGGGTCTTCCTCTACCGGAGTGCCCACCCCGCCACCCTCACCCGGCTCGGCGCATACTTCCCGGTTCCGGCGGAGGCGCTGGCCCGGGAGTTCGAGGCGGGGGCCACCCCGGAAGAGATCTGCGCCCGAAGCATCCGGGCCGCCCTGGCCGCCGGGGCCGCCGGCGTCTACCTGAGCAATCTCGGTCTTCGCAGGGCCGGGGCACGGCTGTCCGCCATCCTGGACCGACTGGACCTGCCGGCCTGAGCCCGGGGGGCCGGCGGCCCCGGTGGGGGCGGCTCAGCCTCGAGCCGCCAGCCGCTCCTCCACCCGACCCGGCGCCGCCGGGAGGGCCCGGGTGAGGTTCTCGTGGCCCTCCTCCGTCACCACCACGTCGTCCTCCAGCCGGACCCCCAAGCCTTGCCAGGGTTCGGCGGCCGCTCCCGCCGCCTCCAGCGCCGCAGGCCCCACGTAGAGGCCCGGCTCCACCGTGAGCACCATCCCCGCCTCCAGCGCCGTGGAGGCCCCGTCCCGGGCGTAGTCTCCCGGGTCGTGCACGTCGAGCCCCAGCCAGTGGGAGGTCCGGTGGGGGAAGAAGGGGGCATGAGCGTCCGTCTCCAGGAGCTCATCCACCGAACCCTGCAGGAGGCCCAGCTCCCGAAGCCCCTCCACCAGGACCCCCACCGCCGTCTCGTGGATCTCCGCCACCGTGACGCCCGGAGCGACCTGTCCGACGGCTTCGGAGCGGGCCCGTTCCACCAGCGACACCAGCTCCTTCTGCCGTGGGGTGTAGCGCCCCCCCAGGGGGTAGGTCCGGGTGACGTCGGCGGCGTAGAGCCCCCAGGTGGCACCGGCGTCCACCAGCACCATCTCGCCCTCCCCGGGCACCCGGTCGTTCCGGACGTAGTGGAGGGTACAGGCATTGGAGCCGGAGCCCACGATGGTCTCGTAGGCGGGTCCGCCACCGCCCAGCCGCCGGAACGTCCCCTCCAGCGCCGCCTGGAGCTCCCACTCCGGCACTCCCGGGGCCAGGACCGCCTCCAGGGCTTCGAAGCCGGCGAGGGTGATGTGAGCGGCCCGCCGGATCTGTTCCACCTCCCAGGGCTCCTTGCGCAGTCGTAGCGGATCCAGGATGACACCCGGATCCCGCACCCCCGACGGCCCGGTGCCGGTGCGGGCTCCCCGCCGCCGCGCCGTGCGGAGGGCCTCCAGGACGAAGGCCTCCAGACGGAGATGCTCCCCGAGGCGGAAATGGACCGTATCCGTCCCCTCCAGCAGCTTCGGGAGGTGGGACCCGAGATCCTCCACCGGGTGGACGGCCTTGGCCCCCACCTCCCGTCCCAGCGCCTCCGGATCGGGGCGGGTGCCGGTCCAGAGCTCGGCGGAGGGATCCCGGGACCGGAGGAAGAGGACGAGCGCCCCCTCCTCTCCCCCCCTGAGCACCGCCACCGCCTCGGGCTCCAGCAGCCCCGTGAGCCAGTAGAGCTCGCTGTCGGGCCGATAGGGGTACTCCGTGTCCCTGGAGCGGACCCGGGCCGGTGCACCGGCCAACACCATCACGTCGTGCGGTCCCAACCGCTCGGCGACCCGCCCGAGGCGGGCCTCCCGGAGTGAGGAGGGGAGCGCTTCCGGTTGCGTAATCATGACCCGAAGCTATCTCCATCCCCACGGAGATGTGAGACATCCCCGCGGTCCCCACCCCCATCGCCCGCCCCGCCATGAACCCGACCCGCTGCGTCCTCCTCCTGGCACTCTTCGTGAGCGTGACGTTCCCGGGCCTCCGACTCGCGGCCCAGGCCCCGGCCACGGAGGGGGACGAGTGGATCTTCCACACCTTCTCCATCGTCGCGGTAGACCAGGAGACGGGGGAGACCGGGGTGGCGGTCACCACCCGCAACACCTGTGTGGGCAACGGCGTCCCCTGGGTCCGGTCCGGCGTCGGGGCGGTGGCGACGCAGGCCAGCACCCGCCCCGAATACGGCCGGGAGCTCCTGGACCGGATGGAGTCGGGTCAGGCCCCGGCGGAGGCCCTGGCCGAGGCGCTGGCGGACGATGCCGCCGCCGAGCGGCGTCAGATCGGCGTCGTGGACGCCCAGGGCCGGACGGCGCAGCACACCGGCTCCGGAACCAACGCCTGGGCCGGGCAGCTCCAGGGTGAGGGTTTCGCGGTCCAGGGCAACCTCCTGGTGGGTCCCGGGGTCCTGGAGGCGGTGGCCGGGGACTTCCGTGCCACCGCCGGCTCCGGGCGCCACCTGGCGGACCGACTGGTGTCGGCGCTGGAGGCGGGACAGGCCCAGGGCGGCGACGCCCGGCACGGGAGGCCCCAGTCGGCGGCCGTTCTGGTGGCGGATCCCCGGGAGGACATGGCCCGCCGCCCCGACGGCCAGACCGCCTTCATCCACATCTGTGAGCACCCCGAGGCGGTGGCGGAGCTTCGGCGGGTCCACGACGCCGTGTCCGGCACCCTGGGGCACCGGACCCTCCAGGCCTACACCGGCGGGGACGTGGCCCAGCTCAAGATCCTGCTTCATCTCCTCGGGTACCTCGGAGACGACGCGGTGGCGGAGTCGTCGGTGCAGACCTTCGACCCCCCCACCGTGGAGGCCGTGGACCGCTTCCGGGAGGATCAGGGTCTGGGAACCGCCGGCCTGGGCGTGCCCCCGGGTCGCGTGGACGCCGAGGTGGTGGAGCTGCTCTGGTCCGAGCTGACGGACCGAGGGCTCGCCCGGGAGGCTCGCACCCGTATTCGCCCCTACACCCGAATCCGTCGCTGACGCCATGCCCATTTCCGTCCCGTCCCGCCCACGTGCCGTCGGCACGATCCTCCTCCTGGCGCTGTCTGCGGCATCGGCCGCCGAAGCCCAGCGCCCCGATTCCCTCCCCGCCGATACCGTCATCACCCTGGAGCCGCTGGAGGTGGAGGTCCTCCGCTCCCTCGGCGACGGAGCCCGGACTCCCTACGCCGTCGCCGGGCTGGGCCCGGCACAGCTCTCTCCGGATCGCCCCGCCGGCTTCCTCTCGGACGCCCTGAGCGCCCTTCCCAGCCTCGAGGTCCAGAACCGCTTCAACTTCGCCGTGGGTGAACGCCTGTCGGTCCGGGGCTTCGGCGCCCGGGCCCAGTTCGGGGTGCGAGGGCTCCGGGTCGTGCTGGACGGAATCCCCGCCACCCTGCCGGACGGTCAGACGACGCTGGACCATGTGAACCCCCAGGTCCTGGAGCGGGTCGAGCTCCTCCGGGGTCCGGGGTCGGCGCTGTACGGCAACGGCGCCGGTGGCGTCCTCCTCCTCCGGACCCGGCGGCCCGAGCCGGGTCGTCGCATCACCGTGTGGAGCCAGGGAGGCAGTCACGGCTTCCTTCAGCTCAGCGGCGCCGCCGAGCGGTCCGTGGGGACCATGGCCTCCCGGGTGCAGATCAGCCGCATGGCCTACGACGGATTCCGGGGCGACGGCGAGGACGGCACCTACGGCGAAGCGGAGCGGTGGACCACCACCGCCTCCCACCGGATGGAGTTGGGAGGGGGAGACCTCCAGGTCTCGCTGGTTGGGGTGGACCTGGACGCGGAGAACCCCGGGTCGCTGCCGGCGGACCTCCTGGACGATCCATCCCGTCCAGCCTGGGGCTTCAACGTGGCCCAGGGGACCGGCAAGACGGTCCGGCAGCTCCAGGCCGGCGCCGCGTGGGACCGGGGTTGGAGCGCCCTGGAGACGCAGGCGGCCTTCTGGGCCCTCACCCGGGACGTGAACAACCCCATCCCCACCTCCATCATCGACCTGGGACGCACCGCCCTGGGGGGGAGGCTCGCCGCCGGAGGGGACGCCGGTGCCTTTCGCTGGGATGTCGGGGTGGAGGTGGACGCCCAGCGAGACGACCGGCGGAATTTCGAGAACGAGAACGGCGAGGAGGGCGCCCTCACCCTGCGGCAGGATGAGTCGGTGACGGGTGTGGGCACCTTCGCCGCCGGAGCCTGGAACCGGGGACCGGCCAGCGTCCACGCCGCGCTGCGCTACGACCGCTTCAGCTTCGAGGCGGAAGACCTCCTGGTGGGCCCCGGGGAGCCCGACGAGTCCGGGACCCGTACCATGGATGCCTGGAGCCCCTCCCTCGGCGGGGCGCTGGAGCTGGGGGAGCTGAAGCTCTTCGCCTCGGTGTCGTCCTTCCTCCAGACCCCCACCACCACCGAGCTGGCCAACCGGCCCGATGGTGCCGGCGGCTTCAACCCGGAGCTGGAGCCCACCCGGGGCTGGACCGGTGAGATCGGCCTCCAGGGGACCGTGGCCCGTCAACTCGGTTGGGAGCTGGTGGGATACCACACCGAGCTCCGGGACGAGCTCATCCCCTTCGAGGTCCCCAGCGACCCGGGGCGCACCTTCTTCCGCAACGCCGGGGAGTCCTTCCACCGGGGCGTCGAGGCGGCCCTGCGACTGGCGCTGGACTGGGGACTCACGGGGCGGTTGGCCTACACCTGGGTCGACGCCCGCTTCGAAGGCGGGGAGCTGGACGGCAACCAGGTCCCCGGCCGCGCTCCCCACCTGCTGGACCTCCTCCTGGAGCAGCGACTGAACCGGGGCTTCGTCGCGTTGCGAACCCAGTGGACCGGGGACATCCCGGTGGACGACGAGAATACGACCGAGGCGGAGGGGTACCTCCTGCTGAACCTCCGAGGAGGCTTGGAGGGCTTCCTCCTGGGGACCACCCGGATCACTCCCTGGGCCGCCGTCCAGAACCTCCTGGACACGGAGTACGTCTCCTCGGTGGCGGTCAACGCATTCGGATCCCGCTACTTCGAGCCGGGGCCCGGGCGTACGCTGCAGGTGGGGGTCCAGGCGGTCTTCGACTGGCGGTAGGGTCCCGGCGCGGCAGTCCGGGTCCGGCCGTCGGCTACCGACCGGCGGGAGACGGACAGTAGGCGGCGTCCTCCACCAGGAGGAGGGCGTTGGCCACCGGTCGCTCACCCGTCTCGTCCGACGGGCGGCTCACGGAGCGCCCCCGGAGGACCATCACCGACGAACCTCCGCCGTCCAGGTTGAGGGCCTCCTCCACGCCCAGGGCCTCCAGAAGGTCCGTAAGCTCCGGGAGGGTCATCCCGGTGGAGTAGTCCCCCTGCCGACCGTCCACCACCACCCACCACATCCGCCCGTCGTCGTCCGAGATCCCCACGGCGGTGCGGGGGTGTCGGGACGCGGCGAAGGAAGGGTTGGACGCCACCGCCAGGTCCCCCACCCGCCGACCCCGGTCCAGGAGCTCGGGGTAGCCCCCGATCACGTGGGTCGACCGGGGCCCGAGGTCGCCCAGGGGCCATCCCGTTGAGCCCACCTCCACCGCCGACACCGAGGTGGTGCCGATCCAGGGGAGTCCGAAGCCCGCCCGAAACACCACGGCGGGGCGCTCCCGCCCGCTTCCCCGCACCCCTGCCGCCACCTCGGGACCCAGGGGCCGGCCTTCGGGTGTGAAGAAGTCGCCGTTCACCGCCGCGATCACCGACGGGCCTCGTGCCTCCGCCAGGGCCGTCACCGTCGACCGGCCGTCCTGCCGGGCTCCGTCCCCCGCCGCCGCCACCTCGATCCCCAGACGGCACCGGGCCAGGTCCACCTCCAGGAGGTGGACGGCCCACGGGCCCCGTGGGGACCAGACGTACCGGTAGACGGCGCCCTCGGCCACCCGGATCACCCGGCTCGAGTCGGGGACCAGCAGCGAGTCCACGGCATCCGGAAGGGCCCGGGGCAGGCTCGAGGGGCGGTCCGGAGGCGAACACGCCGCCAGGATGCCCAGCAGAAGGGCAGTCCCGAGCGACCGATTCGTGGGGCGGTGGAAGCGCATGGGGCAACCTACGGGACGCCGGACCGGGGCGGAATGGCCTGTCCCGGCACCGGGACTCATATTCCGGCATGCGCCCCCGTCCCGCTCCCGCCCTGGCCTCCGCCGCGCTGGTCCTCGCCCTGGTGGGGAGGCCCGCCACGGCCCAGGAGGAGGCTGCCTGGCGCTTCGGGATCTCCATCGGCGGGGTGAGCACGGTCGCCCTGGTCCTCGAGCGCATGGGAGACTGGGGCCGGGTGGAGGTCCTGCTGGGGACCTGGGCATTCCGGGACGTGAGCCTCTCCACCGTCTACAAGAACACGCTGGGAGGTGGCGACGTGAGGGCCGTCCTGGGGTTGGGCCTCTGGACCGTCCTGGCCTTCCCGCCGGACGAGCGGACGGGTCTGGCGCTGGTGGCCCGGGCCCCGGTGGGCGTGGAGTGGGAGTTCCAGGACGACCACTTCTTCGGCACCGAGCTCGGGTTCAGCCGGGCGCTGGCCATCCGGCGCACCGACCCCGAAGACGACACGCCGCCTGCGCGGCGGATCGTGCCCCTCCCCGGCGCGTCGTATCGTTGGAAGCGGTGACGGGGGCTACCCCATCTCCTCCTCCGCCGCGTCCCACCCCTCCGTCGCCCAGAAGTCCCGTTCCGCCCGGGCGATCTCGTCCAGGTCGAGGGGCTCGTCCTCCCGGGTCTCCAGAACGCCGTGGCGGAGGATCTGCTCCACCGCCCGATCGTCCACCTGGGGCCCGGCCTGACGAACCCGCTCCCGGAGGAGGCGCCGGCGTCTCCTCCAGGCCCACACGAGGGCCACCCCCACCACCACGCCCGACAGGAACTCCAGCCACCTCATCGGCCCCCACCCTCCCGAGCGGGGGGCCCGGGGGCGGATGTTTCGGGTCCTGGGGAGGACTCGGCGACCGGGCCCCTCGGCGGGGTGTTCAGGAGCAGGGGCGAGATCGTCACGACCGGGCGTCGGCAGGGGGGTGGGGTGAGCGGATCATCAAGACGTGTGTACCCGCCGCAAGCAGAGCGATCCCAGTGAGGACCAACGCGGTGGGGGGAGCCTCGGGGCGCGGCAGCCCCGGACCCACCGACCAGGCGGCCCCCACCAACAGGGTCGCGTTGTAGACCAGATGGGTCAGGACCCCGACCCAGATGCTCCCGGATCGCCATACGGCCCACCCCAGGAGGAGGCCCAGCACGAGGGTGGGAGCCATCCGGGCCGACGCTTCCGGGGTCCAGTGCAAGAGGGCGAACACGGCCGCGCTGGCCCCCACGGCGACGAAGGGGGTGTGGCGATCCAAGAGGGTGCCCAGGAGGAGGCCCCGGAAGAGGAGCTCCTCGCAGACCGCCGGGGTCACGGCGGCGAGAATCAGGATCGGCACCAGCTCGCCCCCGTCCTGAGCCACGAGCTCCCGGCCCAGGATCCGCACGGCACCGGGATCCACCGGCGCCACCGCGCTGGCCATCCAGAAGGCGGACCACGCCAGGGGGAGGGCCCCGAGCCCCAGGAGGACCGTGGCCGGCGCGGCTCCCGGCGGAGCGCCCCGAAGCGCCAGGCCGTCCCGCAGGTTTCGACGGCGTAGAAGGAGCACCGCCACGGGGAAGCCGGCGAGGGCAACCCACTCCGCCACGGCCACACCCACGAGCCCGAAGTCCGAGAGCAGGAGGCGCCCCGCCAGGAAGAGGGTGATGGCCACCAGTGCGGTGGCGAGGCCCTCCAGATAGGGATCGCCCCTGGGGGCGGCGTCGGGGGACTGGGGCGGCGTCAGGATGTACTCCGGTCCGGGCGAAACAGCAGCCCAAACTGACCACCGCCCCGGAGCCGAGCAACTCCCGCGGCCGGGCAACCGTATGGTCGGGTAGACCCATCCCATGCACGGACCCCCTCGATCAGGACGAAGCCCCTTGACCGAAGCAGAACTGATCCGGCACGCGTGTGACGGGGACGGCCAGGCGATCCGCTCGCTGTACGAGCGATTCGCCCCGCGCGTCTATGCCGTCGTGCGACGCATCGCCGGCGACGACGACCTGGCGCAGGACTACGCCCAGGAGGCGTGGATCCGGGCCATCCGCGCCCTGCCCACCTTCCGGGGCGACTCCCGCTTCTCCACCTGGCTGCACCGGATCGCCGTGAACTCGGCACTCCAGGCGCTGCGCCGGACCGACACGCGACGCAGGCGGGAGGCCCCCATGCCCGACAGCGTCCCGGTGATCCCCCGCCTCGGGGACAGTCTGCTGGAGCGGAGGCTGGAGGCGGCCATGGACGCCCTCCCCCCTGGAATGCGCCAGGTACTGATCCTGCACGACGTGGAGGGTTACACCCACGACGAGATCGGAGACACCCTGGGGGTGGCCTCGGGGACATCCAAGTCCCAACTGTTCAAGGCCCGGGCCCGGATGCGTTCGCTCCTGGCCGGGCTCGACGAATCCGATACGACACCGGAATCCGAAGCATGGAACACCTGACTCTCGAAACGCTCGCGCGTCTGGTCTCGGAGGCCCCCGATCCAGGGGAGCGCCGACACCTCTCGGAATGCCCGGCCTGCCGGGCCGAGCTCGAGGAGCTGGAGGCCCAGACCCGGGCCCTGCGAGAGCTCCCGGACCTCCGCCCGCCGCTGGGGGATTGGGCCGTTCTGGAGGCCCGCCTCACCAGCGAGGGTCTCGTCCGCGGCGACCGAAGCTTCATGAGCATGGCGGCGACCCCGGCCTGGATGAAGGTGGCGGCGGTGCTCCTGGTCTTCCTGGGGGGCACGGGGCTGGGAATGGGTCTCGTCTCCCGCGGTGCCGTCCCGGGAATCGCCGGCGGTCCATCCGACGCCGGGGCCCCCTACACCCTCACCGCCAGCCAGGCGGAGACCCTCCCGCAGGCCGAAGCGGCCGTCCGCCTGGCGGAGCGCCGCTACATGGACGCTCTGGTCCAATACCGCCAGCTCCTGGATGCCGAGGGCGGATCGAGTCGGGGTGCCAGCCCCGAGTCTCGCCTCGCGGCTCTGGAATACCTGGTGGCGGCGGGACAGGCGGCGCTGGAGCAGGCACCGGCGGATCCGGTGATCAACGGGTTCCTGGCCTCCGCCCTGGCGGAACGACAGGCCACCCGGCAGGCGACGCTGCGGCAGTTCGGATCGGCGGATGACTGGTACTGACTCCCCGCCCGTGACCCCCGGTCGCCGGCGACCACCTCCGTCCCGGCGGGGCGTCCTGACCGCCGTCTTCGCCGGGCTGGCGCTGGCGGGACTTCCCACCGCGAGCGCGGCGCAGGAGGCGGCGGTCTACCCCGGGGCCTCCGGCTCCGGCTGGCTCGGCGTCAACGTGCACGTGATCACCTCGCCGGAGCGCCCGGAGGGGGTCATCACCCTGGCGGACGTGCTGCCGGAGAGTCCAGCAGCCCAGGCGGGTCTCCGTCCCGGCGACCGGGTGATCGCCCTGAACGGCGTTCCGGTGACGGCGGAGCGGTTCCGGTCGCTCACTCGCCGGCTTCAGGCCGGCGACCCCACGGCGCTGACGGTCCTGCGGGGGGGCGAGGAGCTCCGGGTGTCGGTGGTGGCGGGTCAGCGCCCGGCTCCGTCCCAGATCGTGGCGGTTCGACTGCAGGAGGAGCTGGATTCGGTCCGCTCCCGTTTCGTGCGGATCCTTCACGAGGCGCCGGAGGCCGCGCCGGGAGAGGCGGCGTGGTCGGCCGAACTCCGCTTCGAGGCCCCCACCATCCAGGTGGAGCAGGTCGGCTCCGACTCCATCGCCACCCGCATCTGGATCCGGAGCCCCGGCGACGGGACGGTCTCGGAGGTGTTCGTGGAGGCCCCGGAGGGCGTCCACACCGTGACGCTGGAGGAGCTTCCGGCACTGGTCGGCGCCCGTGGTCCGGAGTCCATGAATGTGGTGGTGCTCCGGGAGGAGCAGGCCGCCCGGGAGGCGGCGGATCAGGCACGCAGTTCGGCACGGACTCTCTCCAGCAGACAGGCGGTGGAGGCCGCCGCAGCGAGGGAACGCCAGCTCCGTTCCCTGGAAGAGGTTCGCCCCCTCAGCCCCTTCGTCGCCGGCCTCACCCGAGTCGCCGGCGCCGAGCTTCGGAGCGTCAATCCCGCCCTGGGCCGGTATTTCGGCGTGGATCGGGGGCTGCTGGTGACCGAGGTGGCGGAGGGCTCACCGGCGGCAGCAGCGGGCCTCCGCGGCGGCGATGTCATCGTCACGGCAGGGGGCCGCGACGTCACGACGCTCCGGGAGCTCCGGGCGGCGCTGATGGAGCCGGAGGGAAAGGCTCTGGAGGTGGTCCGCAGAGGCGAACGCCTCTCCCTCAGGCTCCCCTGACGGCGCATCGTCCGCGCCCGCCGGGACTCGATTCCCGCCGGGGGGTCACTCGTAGCGCAGCGCCTCGATGGGGCTGAGCCGTGCCGCCCGCTGGGCCGGCCAGATGCCGAAGAAGAGGCCGATCGCCACCGAGAAGCCAAGGGCGGCGTAGACGGCTCCCATGGCGACCTGGGTGTCCCAGCCGGCGAACACCGACAACGCCTTCGCTCCCCCCATGCCCACGGCGATCCCCAGGAGTCCTCCGAGGAAGCAGAGGACCAGCGCCTCGATGAGGAACTGAAGCAGGATCGCCCTTCGGGTCGCCCCGAGGGCCTTCCGGGTCCCGATCTCCCGGGTCCGCTCCGTGACGCTCACCAGCATGATGTTCATGATGCCGATGCCTCCCACCAGGAGGCTCACGGCTGCGATGCCGGCCAGCAGATAGGTGAAGGTCTGGTTGGTCTCGTTGAAGGTCGAGAGGAGGTCCGCCGAGTTCCGGATGTTGAAATCCGCCTCCTCGCCGGGGCGGATCCGGTGCTCCCGCCGCAACACCCGGTCGATGATGGCGAAGGCCTGGTCCAGCTCGTTGGGGGTCGGTGTGGCCGCGTAGATGGCACTGAGCCGCTCCCGCCCACCGAAGAGGCGGTAGATGGCCGTGGTCACCGGAACGAACACGTCGTCGTCCGGGCGGAACCACGCGGCGTCGCCCTTCTCTTCCATGACGCCGATGACCTCGAAGGGCTGACCGCCGATCTGGATCGTCTCTCCCACCAGCAGGGCCGGCGGCGTCTGCAGGGCTTCGGGAACCGAGTAGCCGAGGATCACGACCCGCCGGCGCCCCTGGACCTCCCCCTGATTGAAGAACCGCCCGGCCTGGAGCTGGAAGTCGTAGATGTCGAAGTACTCGGGCCAGGTGCCCACCACCGAGTTGTTGCTGTTGTAGCGCGTGTAGCTGATCTGCTGCCGCGAGCTCACCTCGGGCGCCACCCGGAGGAGCCCCTCCGAGCCGTCCCGAAGCGCGACGGCGTCCTCCTGGGTCAGCTGAGACGTGGCGTCCCGGGACACCCCGCCGAACATCTGCTGACCCGGGCGGATGGTGAGGACGTTCGTCCCCATCTGCTGGATCTGCTGCTCCACCCGGGCCTGGGCTCCCTCGCCCAGGGCCACCATGGCGATGACCGCCGCCACACCGATGACGATCCCCAGGGTGGTGAGGATCGAACGGAGCGCATTCGCACGGATGGCGGCCAGCGCCACCGCGACGATCTCCAGGATGAGTCGCACGAGCCTAGCGGCGCCCGCCGCCGAAGGGCGATCCTCCGCTCCGGGAGCGGATCCGTTCGAGCCACTCCTGCTGCTGGGCCTGGAGCTGGGCCGCCCCCACCACCGCCAGGACCTCGTCCCCCTCGAGCCCCGAGACGACCTGGGTGTTGTCCCAGTCGCTGAGGCCGACCTGGATGACCCGGGGTTCCGGCAGGCCCTGCGCGTTCATCACGAAGACGACGCTGGGACGCGCCTCCACGCCCCCGCCGCTCTCCTCCGCCGACGCCATGGGGGCCCCACCCGCTCCCCCCGACGCCATACGGGCCCGAACCAGCGCCCGCATCGAGTCCCGGGTGATCTCGCCCGACTCGACCCGGGCCCGGAGTCGGGCCATCTCCTCCCGGGCCTCCGACGGGGCCTCCGCGCCGCCATCGGTCGCCCCGGAGCCCGGAGCACCGGTGGCGGCTCCGGCGTTCCCCGGGCGAGCGCCGGGAGCCCCCGCACCGCCGGAGGGAGGCCCGCCTGTCGGACCCGGCCGCCGTCCGAACTGGCCCATGTCCAGCGACTCGGGATCCAGACCCAGGGCCATGGCCGCCGGGGCCACGTCGCGAACGCCCACCAGGGCACCGTTCGGGACCAGAAGGACGTCCAGGGCCTGATCCACCAGGATCTCCACCTCGGCGTTCATGCCGGGACGCAGCAGCCCACCCCGGTTGTCCAGGGTGACGATGACGGGAAACATGGTGACGTTCTGCTGGACCATGGCCTGGGGCTCGATCTTCTCCACCACGCCCCGGAAGGTCCGCTCGGGGTAGGCCTCCACCTGGACGTTGGCCGGCATGCCGGCTCTCAACTGTCCCATGTCGGTCTCGTCCCGGACCTGCATCGACTCCAGCGCCGCCATCACGAACAGAACCGTCCCACCCGAGACGTTCTGGGAGGCGGACTGGATGACTGTGCCCTCCTCCACGTTCCGCTGGAGGATCGTTCCCCGGAGCGGCGCCTGAATCGTCACGTCCCGCAGCCGGAGCTCCGCCAGGTCGTAGTTCGTCCGGGCCTTCACCAGGTTGGCCTCGGCGTTGGCCGCCTCCAGCGACGCCGCCTCCGTCTCCTGCTGGGTCACGACGCCGGCCGCCAGGAGCTCCTGCTGGCGCTGAAGCTGCTGGGCGTTGATCTCGGAACGGGCCTCCGCCACCGCCAGATCCGCCTCCGCCTGCTCGAACGCGTTCCTCACGTCCCGGGGATCCACCTCCGCCAGAAGCGTCCCCGGCTCCACCTGATCGCCGATGTCCACGTGCAGGCGAAGGATCTCCCCCGACGCCTTGGACTTCACCTCGACCTCCCGGATGGGCTCCACCGTCCCGGTGGCCTCCACGGTGATCCGCAGATCCCCCCGGGACAGTTCGGTGGTGGCGAGCCGCGGCTCCTCGGCGGCCTCGCCGGTGGAGCAGGCGGCCAGCCCCACAGCGACCAGGGCCGCCGCCCAGTTCCGGATTCTCATGTCGCGACTCCACTCGGCTGATTCAGGAAATCCCTCTCGATGACACCGTCCCTGAGGTGCACCTGCCTCTTGGCGTACTCGGCGATGTCATGCTCGTGCGTGACCAGGACGATGGTCTGACCCTCCCGATTGAGCTTCGTTAGAATCTCCATGATCTCGGTGGAGGTGGCCGAGTCCAGATTTCCCGTCGGCTCGTCCGCCAGCAGCAGGGCCGGCTCGTTCACCAGGGCCCGGGCCACGGCGACGCGTTGACGCTGCCCGCCGGAGATCTCCGGCGGCTTGTGGTCCATCCGGTCCCCGAGCCCCACGAGCTCCAGCTTCGCCCGGGCCCGTTCCGCCCGCTCCTTCCCGCCGACGCCGGCGTAGATCAGGGGGAGCTCCACGTTGTGGAGACAGGTGGCCCGAGGCAGCAGGTTGAAGGTCTGGAAGACGAAGCCGATCTCCCGGTTCCGGACCGCCGCGAGCTGGTCCTCGCTCATGTCGCTGACGTACTTGCCGTTCAGCCAGTATTCCCCTGCGGTGGGCACGTCCAGGCAGCCGAGGATGTTCATGAAGGTGGACTTGCCGCTTCCCGACGGACCCATCACCGCCACGAACTCCCCGGGCATGATGGTCAGGTCGATGCCGCGGACGGCACGGACCGTCTCCGCCCCCAGGACGTAGTGCTTCACGATCCCCTCGGTGCGGATCACCGCCTCAGTCACGGGCTCCCCCCTTCGCCTCTTCCGCCTCGCGGGCCGCCCGGCGGGCGTCGCTGGCCGCCAGGAGCGAATCGTACCGTACCCGCTGCTCCGGTCCCATTACGGACAGGATGGCGGCACGGGTTTCCTGAACGATGGCCCGATAGGCCGAGTCGTGGGCCGCGCGACTGGCCCGCACCCGGGTCCGGTTGGCCACCATGATGGAGTCGATGACGACACGCTGGTCGTCGGTGATCCCCACCTGCTCGTACATGGGGGTCCGGCGTGCTTCCGAGGCCTCGTCCCCCCTGCCGTCCGCCCCCTGGGCCACCGCCTCGTTGCTCCCGAGTCCATCCACGGCGGCACCCACCACCAGACCCGAACCGAAGACCACGGCCAGGACCAGCGCCGTCGTCAGGGTCGCCTGGGAACGCGTCTTCATCAGAAGACGTCGGAGATGAATCGGACGCCGTTCTCACCGGCCTCCTCTTCGACCACGAACTCGTCCTGGGCGGACTCGGTCATGCCCAGCAGGAGGACGTCCTCGACCAGCGCCGGCGAATCTCCGAACTCCGCCGCGGGCTGGACCATCAGGACCCCTGCAGCGGCGGCCGCCACGAGGGCGGCGGAGACCACGGCGCGGCTCCACGACGAGACCACCCCCGTCACCGTTCGTTGGGCATCCCTTCGACGCCGGGCGAGCTCGAAGCTCGCGGCCTTCACGGTCTCGTGATGGAAGCGCATCCAGTACGTGGCACTGTCGCGCCCCGGGTCGATCTCTCCGAGCCAGGCGCTGACCTGCTCGTCGGGTGCCGGTTCGTTTCCTCTGCCGGGGAACACGCGCATGAGGTTCATTTGGCCATCTTTCCGTTGGTATGGTCATCCACGACGCCATCCAGGCGTCGTCGCAGCGCTTTGCGGGCGAAGTGGAGGTGAGAGCGGACGGTGCCTGAGGGAAGCCCCATCTGCTCTGCAATCTCCCGGTGCCTCCATCCTTCCAGATCGTGAAGCAGCACCACCTCCCGCTGGACGTCCGACAACGTGTCCAGCGCCTCCTTCAGCTGCTCTCCCAACTCCCGTCGCTCGGTGTGTCGGTCCGGAAGCGGCATGTCGCTGGAGGCGGTTTCCGGGAGGGCCGACGTCTCCCTCAGGCTCTCCCGCCGGATCAGGTTCCGGGAACGATTGCGGACGATGGTCATCAACCAACCCCCGAACCGGTCGGGATTCCGGCACTCCTCCAGCCGTTGAAGGGCCACCATGAATGCTTCCTGCGCCGCATCCTCGGCGTCCTCGTGCCTCCGGGTGACGGACAACGCCACCAGGTAGGCGGAGCGCATGTAACGACCGACCAACGCCGAATAGGCTTCCTCATCGCCGCCGCAGGTGCGGCGGACCAGTTCGCCGTCGTCGACGTGATCGGCTTCAGTCATGGAGACACGGCAAGGGGGCGGGATGTTGACCGGTTCGAAGGCGGACCGGCACCGGATCGAACCCCCGGTGCCGATGGATGTTCGACGTCAGGCCCCGCGCCGGCGCGGTCCCGGACGATCCTGACCCCCTCGTCGACCGCCACGCATGCCATGCCGCCCGTCCCGGCGCCTCTGGTTCCGCTGCAGCTCCCGCAGCTCGAGCCGCTGTTCGGTGGTGAGGATCTCCTCCAGGCGCTCCTGGAGCGGAATCACGGCCTGGTGCCGGCGGGTGCGCAGCGCCTCCATGCGTGCCCTGGCCTCCTCCCGGAATGCCTGCACCTCCTCCCGGGTCGTCTCCGGACCGGCCAGCTCCGAGCGACGAAGCGCCCTCAACTCCTGGCGGAGCGCGAGGGCCTCCCGTTCCAATCGCTCCTGCTCCACCAGCGCCTCTCCCCGGAGGACGTCGAGAGCAGTGCGCTGCGCCTCGGTGAGCGCCAGCTCGTCACCCCGACGGAGCGCCGCCTCCGCCGCACGGTCCACCGACCCGGGCCCTCGCTCCACCCCCGGAGCTCTCCGTTGGGCCTCCAGGGACGATGCGGGAAGACACAACGCCGCCACCACCATCGGGACCCACCATCCACCGAATCTCATGACCGCCGTCCTGTCGGAAGGGTTCTCGCGCTATCGGAGAGTTGGACGGGGAGCCCGGGAGCGGCGTTAAACTCCTCGCGGAGAGGCGGGGCGACACGGGGCCGACGAGAAACGCCCCCGGGGAATCCCCGGAGGCGCACGACGGAGGGCCCCCGAGGCCCTCCTGGTAAGGGCGTGGATCAGGCGACGTCCTTCTGCCGTCCGTAGCGAAGGGTGGGCGTGGGCCGGACCTTCCCTCCCCAGATGAAGGCGTGGATCCGGGGTGTCGCCGGCCGCAGATCCTCACGACCGTGAATGACGATCCCCGGCAGGGGGCCCTGGTACCGAGCCTCCCGCATCCCCTCGCGACCCTGCAGCCTGAGCTGACTCATGATCGTCTCCTCCAGGCCGGAACCCGGAAACCCCGGTGACCGGACGCCGCCGTGCGCGGAACGCCATCAGTACCGGCTCGACCCGTGGAGGGGCAACCGCCGTGCCAATCCGGCGAAACGCCGCCCACGGCAGGAACGGAAAGGGTTTTCAGGCGGTGACGGTCGGAAGGCCGACGTCCCGGGTGTCCCCAATGGGGGACAGCCGGGTGTGTCGATCCGCAACAGGCCTACTCCCGGGAGCGCCCTCGCCGCCCCCGGCCGCGGGCATCGCCGGTGCGGCGTCGAGTCCCCTGGAAGAAGGGCCGGTCCCGGGGGACCGCCTGATAGGGGCGGGCTTCGTCCAGGAGCCGGGTGAGCTCCTCCAGGGAGAGCTCTTCGAGCCGCCGGGCCGCCACCATGACTTCCCGCTCGAAGTCGCCCTGCAGATCCTGGCGGAAGCCCAGAAGGAGAAGGATCGCTCCCGCGTCCTGCCGCCGCCCGCTCCGGGTCCACCCCAGCTCCTCCACGTGCCAGGTCTCCCCACTGGCCACCTCGAAGCTCCGGACGTCGAAGCGTGCCTTCTCGTCCGTAGGGTCGTCCCCCGGCAGGGCCTGGCGAACCGGGGTCGGCTTGTGCCTGGGCGGCGCGTCGTCGGACGGCATGGCAACGGAGGCGGGAGGGGTGGAGCCTGTCGGGAAGGACTGTGGCGCTCCTGCGAACCCGTGGCAAGGTGGTGCCGGGTCCGGAGCGTTGGGAGCCCTCGGCCGTTTGGGTAGTTTGCCCACATGAACGCCTCACTGGACGCACTCTTCCGGCCCTGCTCCGTGGCGGTGGTGGGCACGTCACGCCGCCCCGGCACCATCGGCTACCAGATTCTCCACAACCTCATCAGCCACGGCTTCCAGGGCGTGGTCTACCCGGTGAACCCCCGGGCGGAGGCGGTCCATTCGGTCCGGGCCTATCCGTCGGTCACCGACATCCCGGGCCCGGTGGACCTTGCCGTGGTGGTGGTGCCCAAGGAGCACGTGCTGGACGTGGTGCAGCAGTGCGGCGAAAAGGGTGTCCGGGGCGTGGTGGTCATCTCCGCCGGCTTCAAGGAGGTGGGTCCCGAGGGAGCCGAGCGGGAGGCCCGGCTCGTGGCGACGTGCCGGGAGCATTCGATGCGCCTGGTGGGCCCCAACTGCATGGGGCTGCTGAACACCGAGGAGGGTGTCTCGCTGAACGCCACCTTCGCCCCCACGATGCCCCCGGCGGGCCCCCTGAGCTTCATGAGTCAATCCGGTGCCCTGGGGGTCACGATCCTGGACTACGCCGCCGAGCTAGGGATCGGCA
Source organism: Gemmatimonadota bacterium (assembly GCA_037382905.1). Classification (GTDB taxonomy): domain Bacteria; phylum Gemmatimonadota; class Gemmatimonadetes; order Longimicrobiales; family Gaopeijiaceae; genus Gaopeijia. Next base: position 18,510 of record JARRPL010000049.1, read on the forward strand.
TCCGTCACTTCGTCTCCGTGGGCAACAAGCCCGATGTGTCGGGCAACGACCTCATCGAGTACTGGGAGCACGACCCGGATACCCGGGTCATCCTCATGTACCTGGAGAACTTCGGGAACCCCCGCCGCTTCACGCGCATCGCCCGCAGGGTCACGCGCACCAAGCCCATCCTCGTGGTCAAGGCGGGCCGAACCCGTGCCGGCGCCCTTGCCGCCTCGTCCCACACCGGGGCGCTGGCGGGGACGGATCTGGCCACCGACGCCCTGCTGGCCCAGTGCGGGGTCCTCCGGGCGCAGTCGGTGGAGGAGCTCTTCGACATCGCCATGGCGCTGGAGGACCAACCGGTACCCGACGGCAGCCGGGTGGCCATCGTCACCAACGCCGGCGGCCCCGGCATCATCATCGCCGATGCCCTGGAGGGGTCGGGGCTGGAGGTCGTGGAGCTCACGCCGGAGAGCCAGCGTCGCCTCCGGGAGCTCCTTCCCAGCGAAGCGGCGGTACGGAACCCGGTGGACATGATCGCCTCGGCCACCTCGGACACCTACCGTGAGGCGCTGGGGATCGTGCTGGCCGACGACCGGGTGGACGCCGCGGTGGCGGCCTTCGTCCCTCCGTTGGGCATCCGGCAGGTAGACGTGGCCCAGAGCATCGTGGCGGCCCGAAAGGCTCATCCGGGAAAACCGCTCCTGGCGGTGCTCATGGGCCGGGAGGGGCTGCCGGAGGGCAAGGCGGAGCTTCGGGACGCCGGCGTGCCCGCGTACACCTTCCCCGAATCCGCGGCCCGTGCGTTGGCGGCCCTCTACCGCTACCGCCAGTGGCTGGACCGCCCCCTGGCGGAACCGGCGGAGCTCCCCGCAGACGCCGAACGGGTCGAAGCGATCCTGGATCGGGTCCAGGGGCGAGGCGCCGACAGCCTCTCGGAGCCGGAGGCCATGGACGTGCTGGACGCATACGGCATTCCGGTGGTGGACCGGGTGCTGGCCCGTACCCCCGACGAGGCGGTGACCGCCGCCGAATCCCTTGGGGGGTCGGTGGTGCTCAAGGTCGTGAGCCCCGGAATCGCCCACAAGAGCGACGCCGGGGGCGTCCGAGTGGGTGTCCAGGGGCCCGATGCCGTTCGGGAGGGATGGCGAGACATCATGGAGTCGGTCCAGGCTTCAGAACCCGGGGCCCGGCCGGAGGGTATCCTCGTGTCCCGGTACCTCGAGGGTGGCCGTGAGACGATCCTCGGGATGCATCTGGACGCCGCCTTCGGGCCCGTCCTGATGTTCGGACTCGGCGGCATCTACGTGGAGGCACTGAAGGACGTGGCCTTCCGGATCCAGCCCGTCACGGAGGAGGACGCTCGCGACATGGTTCGATCCATCCGCGGGCACGGTCTCCTCGCAGGCATGCGGGGGGAAGCTCCCTCGGACGAAGGCGCGCTCATCGACGCCATCCAGCGCCTGTCCCAGCTGGTGGGCCGCCACCACCGGATCGAATCGGTGGACATCAACCCCTTCCTGGCCTTCCCCGACGGTGGTGTCGCGGTCGACGCCTGGATCCGCATCACCCCTCCGGACGCCTGAGAAGATGGGACGTTACGACAACATCTCCGACGAGAAGCTGCGCTACGAAATCCAGCGCTTCGCCCGGATCCTCCAACGGATGGAGCGGGACGGCGAGACCCTCGATCGGACCGCCGACATCCTCACCCTCCTGGGGGAGCTGCGTCGCATGGTCTTCGCCTGGGAGGTGCGGTGCACCTTCGAGGGGGAGGACGGATCCACCGAGGTGGAGCCTCGGAAGCCGGAGCCGTCGGAGACGGCCTCGGAGCGCATCGTGCGGGAAGCCAGGGAACAGGCCTCGGACTTCGTGGAAGGGCTGCCGGACGCGCCCGAGGAGGAGGACGACGAAGGGCGGGACGGCGACCCCGGACAGGACGGATCTCCCTAGGCTCTCCCGGGGCGGACGGGAACGCCCTCCGCTCTCCCGCCCTCCCCCCCGCCGTCATCCCCGGCGAGGCGCCTGATCCCGGGATGTCGGAAGAGAGTTGCACCGGACTGGCGGAGTCCGTTTCTTGGAATTCGTCCCCTCGCCTCCTCGACTGGCCGGGCCTCGCCCCCGGAGCCTGCCGTGCACCCACCCTCTGAAGCCCGCCGGGAATACGCCCAGCTTCTCCGGTTGCACGACCGCCTGAAGCAGCAGCTCCAGCGTGTCCTGGACGACCTGGACACACCCGGGACCACCCGGCTGCTCCGGGACCTTCGCCGACGCGTGGGCATGGGGCCCGAGGACGGCATCGCCGACGTGGTGTCCTCGCTGGAGGAGGCCCTCCGAGCGCTTCAGCTGGCGGAGGCGGAGGCCCACGCCGCCCTGGACCGGGGCCCAGAGGACCCCGAAGTCGCCGGGATCGACAACCTCCCGGGTCGGCTGGCCCGCTTTCTGGCGGAACGCGCCGACGAGCCCGGCTTCACCTATACGGTGACCCAGGACCCGATCCGGGGGTGGATCATCTCGTGGAAGGAGCACACGCCCGACGGGCGCATCCGGGGCTACGGACAGTTCTACGAGCGTCCCTACGCCTGGCTGGACGACTGAGCGGTCAGCGCAGCTCGCTGAGTTGTTCCAGGGTGTCCTCCCCATAGAACATGCCGATCCAACGGGCCTGGATGGGCGTGACCCGACGGACCGCCCAGACCAGGTGCACGTAGTTCGGCTCCCGGGGCACCACCCGGAGCGCCATGCCGGCCTCCGCAGGGAGCCGGTCCCCCTTGCGGTTGTTACAGGGGGAGCAGGCGGTCACCACGTTGTCCCAGGTGTTGCCTCCCCCCCGGGAGGTCGGGACGATGTGATCTCGCGTGAGGAACTGTCGACCCCGGAGCTCGCCGCGATGACGCCCGCAGTAACCACAGCGGTAGTCGTCCCGGGCGAAGAGGAAGGTGTTGGTCACCTGCCTGCGAAAGCGACGCGGCACGTGGATGAACCGGACCAGCCGGATCACCATCGGGGCCGGCACCGAGGTCGTCTCGGATCGGAACTGCAGGTCCCCGTCGGCCTCGAGGATCTCCGCCTTACGATCCAGCACCAGACGCACGGCCCGCCGGACCGGAACCAGGGTCAGGGGCTCGTAGGACGCATTGAGTGCCAGACACGCCATGGACTTCCTCCTCTTACGACCGGGTCGGGCGTGACGACTGACTGTACGACGCGACGAACGCCGCAGCAATCCCTGTTACAGCACCGTTCGCCCCGGCTCAGAGGAGGGCCACGGGATCCCGGTCCAGCGCCACCCGCACGTCCTGCCCCCGGGGCTCGAAGCCCGTCATGAAGTCGGTGCACAGCCGACCCAACGCCCGAGGCGAGGCCGAACGAAGCATGAAGTGCCACCGCCACCGTCCATGCAGCCGCTCGATGGGGGCCGGCGCGGGCCCGACCCGACTGACCGGCGCACGGTTCCGACGCAGCCACCCGTCCACCCAGTGCACCGCCGTCTCCGCCTGATCCGCCACCAGGTCCGGGTCGGGGCTGCTGAGCACCACGTTCACCAGCCGCACGTGGGGTGGGTAGAGAGGCGCCGTCCGTTCCTCCAGCTCCCGGGCGGCGAACCCCTCGTAGTCGTGACGCTCCACCGCCTCGATGGCGTAGTGACCCGGCATGGAGGTCTGGATCAGGACCTCGCCGCCCCGAACGCCCCTCCCCGCCCGTCCCGCCACCTGGCTCAAGAGCTGAAAGGTCCGCTCGGTGGCCCTGAAGTCCGGCAGGTGGATGCCCACGTCGGCGTTCACCACCCCCACCAGCGTGACGTTGGGAAAGTCGAGCCCCTTGGCGATCATCTGAGTGCCCAGGAGGATGTCCACCTCCCTCCGTTCCACCCGACCCAGGATCTCCTGGTGGGCCCACTTTCCCGAGGTGGTGTCCACGTCCATCCTGGCGATCCGACCCGAAGGAAACGTCTCTGTGACCACCCTCTCCACCTGCTCGGTGCCCAGCCCCCTGAAGTCCAGCTCCGTGGAGCCGCAGCGCTCGCATCGCGTGGGAGCCGGCTCCTCGTAGCGACAGTGGTGGCACACCACCCGGCCCGTCGTGCGATGGAAGGTCAGGGAGACGGCACAGTGGGCGCAGCGGCGGACGTCGCCGCACTCCCGGCACTGCACGAAGGAGGCGTACCCCCGACGGTTCAGGAGCAGGATGACCTGCTCCTCCCGCTCCAGGCGCAGCTCCACCGCAGCCACCAGCTCGTCGGAGAGGATCGTCCCCCCACGGGGCCGCCCTCCCGAGGATCCGGTCTTCTTCTGGGACCGCTCCCGCTTCCAGACCTCCCTCAGGTCGATGGTCCGGACGGGAGGCAGGACGGCGGTCCCGATCCGGTCCGGAAGGGTCAGGAGCCGGAACTTCCCCGCCTGGGCGTTGGCCCAGCTCTCCAGCGAGGGAGTCGCGGATCCCAGGAGGCAGATGGCGTCCCGGGCCGCCGCCCGGACCACCGCCAGGTCCCGGGCCTGGTAGCGAGGCGACTCCGACTGCTTGTACGACCCGTCGTGCTCCTCGTCCACGACGATGGCCCCAAGTTCCCGGACCGGCGCGAAGAGGGCGGAGCGGGCCCCGACGGCCACCGTCTTCTCTCCGGAGCGCAGCTGCCGCCAGGCGTCGTAGCGCTCTCCCTGGGACAGACCGGAGTGGAGGACGGCGACCTGGTCGCCGAAGTGGGCCCGAAATCGCCGAACGGTCTGGGGCGTCAGCGAGATCTCGGGCACCAGGACGATGGCTCCCTGCCCCCGGGCCCGTACCGCCCGGAGGAGCTCGATGTAGACCCGGGTCTTTCCCGATCCGGTGATGCCGTGGAGCAGGAAGGGCCGGGGCAACGGCTCGTCCAGGGCTGCCACCAGGGCCGCCACCGCACGCTCCTGGGCCGACGTCAGAGGCGGTGGGGGGGCACCGTCGCCCGTGGGCTGCTCCGCGAAGGGGTCCCGCATCTCCTCCCGATCCTCCACCACCACCAACCCCTTCTTCTCCAATCCCGACACCACCGAGCGAGAGAAGCCGCCCTGCTCCATCAGCGCCGCCAGCTCCTCCCCTCCCCCGGCGGCCTCCAGGTGCTCGTAGGCCTCCCGCTGGCGACGGGCCCGGCCGAAGGTCTCGTCCCTGCGGACCAGGTTCGGGAGGGGCTGGACGATCTCCACCCACCGACGGGTCTTCACCGTGGGCGGCCGGGGCGGGAGCGTCTCGTGGCGGAGCACGCCCGCCGTGCGCAGCAGCCGGATCTCGGGCCAGATGGAGCCCATCCCCAGGGACTTCCGCAGGGTGGAGAGTCGGGTCGGCCCCTGGGCGCCGTCCAGCGCCCTCGCCACCCGGACGGCCCGGGGTGTCACACCCTCCGGTACGGGGCCCGTCAGCGTCACCAGGTCCCGGGAGGAATCCGAGAGGGCCGACGGGAGGATCGCCGCCAGCACGACGCCCAGAGGCGCCACGTAGTAGTCGGCCATCCAGCGGGCGAGGCGGAGAAGATCGGGCGGCGCCGACGGCTCGTCCTCCAGGATCGACAGGACCTCGCGGACGCGCCGGGGTCGGGGGCCGGTGGCCGGGCCCACGTACCAGCCGATCCGCTCGCCCCTCTGGAAGGGGACCAGGACCCGGGTCCCGGGCTCCGGGACCGGACCCTTCAGGGCATACGAGAAGGTCGTGTGGATGGGAAGGGGGAGGGCAACGGCGACCAGGGGGGGTCCGGCGGATGCCTCACTCCGGGGAAC
>JARRPL010000050.1:0-25583 GCA_037382905.1 Gemmatimonadota bacterium
ACGGCTCAGCGCCTCCTCTCGGCGGAGCTGTTCCTCGGTGGGATTCAACTCCTGGTCCACCCGGTCCAGGAAAGCCCGCTGGAGGTTGCGGCGGTAGATGTCGATGGTCACGGGCCCCCCTCCCAGCTCGGTCCACACGGCGGAGCGCATGTCGCCCATGTACTCGGCCAGTGTGTAGGTCTCACCATCGGTCAGCGCCTCGTACTCCACGAGGGTGTTGAGCTTGGCAGGCTGGAGCAGGCTCCCGAACAGGGAGCTCTGGGCGTTCCGAATCCGGTCCACCGCCCCCCGTGCCTCGATCCGCCACAGGACGTCCTCCGCCAGAAGCATCTCCGGCACCCGGAAGGCGTTCTCCGCCAGGAAGTCCATGGCCTCCCGCTGACGCGCTTCGCTCACCGGCTCGAAGCGGGGCCCGGTTCCGTACTTCTCCTGGGTGATGGCACCCCCGATGAGGGCCGCCACGTGCCGCATGTAGCGCCCCCACTGGCCCACGACCTCGCCGTACATGTCCTCCATGAGGGTGTAGTCCCTCCCTGGGCGCTCGGTGGCGACCAACAGGTTGTCCATCACCCGCTCCAGATTCCGCAGACCATAAGTGGTGGACTGTACCGCGTCGGCGTCTCCCACCGCCTCGGTGAGGTTCTCCGGGTCGTTCGGAGCGTCGCTGGTGGTGAAGCGGAACCAGGGCGTCTCGTCCTGCTCCCGGGCCCACTCGTCCAGGGTGGTCAACTCCGCCTCGGGGGTGTCGGCGTCCAGGATCGGGCGGTACCCCCAGCGGACGGCGAACTTGTCGTACGGACCCACCTGGGGAATCAGGAGCTCCGGCGGGATGTCGTCCTCGGGCTGGGCCACGTAGTTGAAGCGGGAGTAGTCCATGAGGGTGGAGACGTGGCCCCCCATCCGCTCCAGGAAGCTCCGGCTGCGCAGGGAGTCGGCCGGATACATGGCCGACGCCTTCATGTTGTGGGGAAAGCCGATGGAGTGGCCGATCTCGTGGGTCACCACATACTCCACGAGCCGCCCCATGAGAGAATCCGGGAGCGGCAGCCTCTGGGCCCGCTCGTCCAGCGGCGAGACCTGCACGTGATACCAGCGACGCTGCAGGTCCATGATGTTGTGGTACATGTTGACCTCACCCTTCAGGATCTCGCCGGACCGGGGGTCGACGATCTGCCCCCCGGTGGCGTTCGCCACGGTGGAGGGCCTCCAGTAGATGATGGAGTGGCGAAGGTCGTAGATGGACCAGTCGGGGTCGTCCGCCGGCGCGTACTCGGCCCGGATGGCGTTGCGGAAGCCCGCCTCCTCGAAGGCCGCGTTCCACTTCTCGACCCCCACCTTGACCCAGCTCTTCATCCATTCCGGCGTTGCCGGGTCGATCCAGTAGACGATGGGCTCCACCGGCTCCACCAGCTCTCCCCGCCGGAAGGCCGCCGAATCGGAGGGCTGGAGATCGAACCGGTGGATGATCCGCTTCATCTCCGATTCGTGCTCCCGGGACGAGAAGTCGTAATACGCGGTGGAGATGAAGCCCACCCGGGCGTCCCAGTAGCGGGGCATCATGACCTCGTCCGGCAGCTTGAGCATGCTCCAGTGCATCCGGACGGTCTGGGTGGAGGGCTGCACGCTCGACGGGGCGCCCGGCGGGCGGGCACGACCGGTCTGGGTGGCCTCCACCTCCACGTTCCGGGGGAACGCCGCCACGTGCTCGAACCAACTCCGGTCCCGCTGAACACCGTCGAGGCTCCCCAGATCCTGGTTGGCGGTCAGGAAGAGCTCCGTGACCTCCACCACGGCGGCGCTGTCCTCGGGGTTGTAGGCCCGTACCGGAAACCGGGCCAGGACCGGGCCGTTCCGGAAGCCCTCCACCTGACGGACGATGTTGTCATCGGGTTCGGCCTTCAGCCGGTGGGACCGCTCCCGGAGGACCACGTGGTCCCCGTGCCGTTCCCATTGGACCACGAGCCGGGCTCCGCCGCCGAAGAAGCCGGCGGGATCCTGGAGCGTGGACTCCACGGCCCGGGCGATGAGCATCATCTCCCGACCGAACTCGCCGGAGGGAATCTCGAAGAAGAGGTCGTCGCCGATGCGATGGGTCGTGAAGAGTCCCTCCCGGGTCTCGGCCTCGTCGGTGATCACGTCGCCGTACGCCCCGGGGCCGCCGCCTTCTCCCCGTCCCTCAGCTCCGGAGCTCCGTCCTGCGCCTTCACCTCCGGGAGAGCCGGCGGCCGGGGGGGCCGGCGCCGGGTCCGGGGCGCCGGAGAAGGGCGAGCAGGCTGGAAGGGCCACGATCGCCAGGAAGGCCAGAAAGCCGCGGAGGAGACGGTCCGGTCGGTGCAGCATACGTATGTCCGGGAGGGGGCTGGGTGACGGGAAGGTTCCTAAACTGACGTCTGAGGCGGAGTCAGGGAACCGGTCCGGCGGCCCCCGTGCCCTTTGGCTCCGACGAGGTGGCCCGAGCCACCTGGTCCACCAGCGTCCGACAACGGCGCGACAGGGGCGTCCCATCCGAACCGGGGCCCTGGAGGCCTCCGCCTCCCGCGTGGACGAAGCGGACGGCCGCCCGAACCGCCTCGTCGTCCGACACCCCCCCATCCCTCCAGGACTCCAGCAGGCGTCGGGCCTCACCCCTACGCATCCCGTCCCTCCGTTCCCGACGGCGTGTCCCCACCAGGCCCAGGGCCGCGCCGCCCCCCAGGAGGAGGATGGCCAGCGTCAGGAAGCCCACGGCGAGACCCGGAGGGATCTCCAGCCAGCCTCCCACCGCCGGAACGAGGGTCAGGAGGAGCATCCCGCAGAAGGCGACCAGACATCCCGAGATCCGGGGATCCCGAGCCGTCCGGGCACCACCGAGCCGGTGCCACTCCTCTCGGGCGATGCGGGCCTCCTCCGCCGTCAGGCTCACTCCGCCTCGGCGCTCCGCACGGCATGGCCGTACTTGAGGACCGCCACCATGGTCACCCCGCCGAGGGTATTGCCCACCGTGCTCCAGAGGAGGAAGCGGCCGTAATCGGCAAAGGTGGTCTCGCCTCCGCTGAAGACCGCCGCCAGAACCTCCGTGGTCCCCACGATGCAGTGGTGAAGCCCGGCAAGGCCCATTCCCGTGGTGATGAGCCAGACCACGAGGATACGGCCCACCGTCTCCCGGGAGGCCGCCACGAGCCAGGACAGGAGGCCCATGAGCCACCCGGCCACGATCCCGCTCAGCATCATCGTGCCCGAGGAGGCCTCCACCATCTTGACCGATCTCCTGGAGCGCCGCGGGCTCGATGGCCCCGAGGCGCGGGCCGAGGGTCACGGCCATGACGGCGGCCAATGCGGCCCCCAGCAGGTTGGAGGTATAGACCAGTCCCCAGAGCCGGCCCACCTGCCCCGGGGTGGCGTTGCCGTTCAGGAGCGGGAACACCGCCAACGCCGTGTGCTCGGTGAAGAGCTCGGAGCGACCCAGGATCACGAAGATGAACCCCCCCGAGTACATGTTCGCCACGAGGAAGTGGGTCAGAGGCTCGGGGGCCGCAGGGAGCATGAGGGTCAGGACCACCCCCATGAAGAACAGGGAGAACCCCACGTCGAGGCCCGCCGAGAGCCCCGAGAGGAGGAGGCCCGGCGCCGGGCGATTGAGCTCGCCCAGACCCTGGGAGATCTGCTCCTGGAGGATCTTGTAGGACGACTTCGCCTCGTCCTCGCTCCCGCTGTCGGCGGAGGACGGGGGGTCGGAAGTGAGGGGCGCGGAGATCGGGGATCGGCTCATGGCGGCGGTTACCCCTCTGACTCGGCGTTGTTTTTCGGCCCACGTCACGAGCCGCCTCCAGGAATCCCGGAGGATCCGAGCCGCCTCGTTCAGACCGGGGATTTCGGATCCCCTGAAGTTGAACGGCTTCGGGAGCCGCGCCCCGGGGAATCGCCGATTTCCCGGGGGGCCCCGGCCGCCGAGCGACGGGTGGCGGACATCTTGCAGCTTCTACGCAGGGCTCGAACGCCGACGTCCCGAACCCCGTCCATGCAGACGCCACGCATTCTCCCGGCCTTCTGGACCGCCCTGAAGCACACCGTTTCGGAGTGGCTCGATCTCGGCGTCTTTCACTGGGGTGCGGCGCTGGCCTACTATGCGCTCATCTCCCTGACGCCCACCCTCCTGCTGGGCCTCACCGGGGTGGGACGGTTGTTCGGCACGGAGGCCGCGAAGGAACGAGTGGCGCAGCAGGCGGGCGTGTGGCTGAGCCCGAACGCGGAATCGGTGGTGCGGCAGGTGCTGGACCGCTTGAGCCTCCTCACCTTCGAGTCCGTCTGGGTCGTCCCCACGATCCTCCTTCTGCTGTTCGGCGCCACGGCGCTCTTCGCCAACATCCAGACGGCGCTCAACGACATCTGGGGGCTCAAGCCCCAGTCGGGGATGGTGCGGAATCTGGTGCGCACGCGGGTGATGGCCGTCCTCATGCTCGGGGTCCTGGCAGGAGCCGTACTCCTCTCCACCGTGCTCTCGGCCGTAGCGCAGACGGCTCTGCGATTCGTGGTGGACCCCGCCGCGACCCCGTGGCTCCTGGGTCGCGGGCTGGAGGCCGTCGTCACCCTCACCGTCCTCACCGTCCTCCTGAGTCTGACCTTCACGATTCTGCCCGACGCGCGGATCGCGTGGCGAGACGTGCTGGTGGGATCCCTCTTCACCGCCGTTCTCCTCTACCTCGGGAAGCTCTTCCTGGGACTCTACTTCCGGAATGCGGACCTGGGATCGGCGTTCGGGGCCGCGGGGTCGGTATTCAGCCTCCTGGTCTGGACGTACTACTCGGCCCAGATCTTCCTGGTGGGGGCCATCTTCACCCGAAGCTGGGCGGACCTTCATGGCTCGCAGGTGAAGCCCGAGTCCTACGCCACCTTCGTGGAGACCCGGGTCGTGGACTCCGGCCCCGGCCTCCAGCGGACCACCACGCCGGAGCCCGCCTGACGTGAAGCCCCTCCGAATCGCCCTGCGGATCCTTGCAGGGCTCGTCCTGATTCCGCTGGGCCTGGCGGCGGCGCTCTTGATGGCGGTGCAGCTGGACCCGGTGGGCCGGATGGTCCTGAACCGGATCGCCGGGGTCGTGGTCCCGCGCGGTGCCTCGCTCGAGGCGGGCGCGGTCTCGGGCTCCTGGTTGGGAGGGCTCACCCTGGAGGACGTCCGGTGGACTCAGGCTGCCGACACCGTGGCGTTGGACACGCTGCGCCTCGACTGGTCGCCCCTGGATTCACGGCCGGGCCGTATCGCGGTCCGGGAGGCCACCGCCACGGGCCTCCGGGCGCGCCTTGGCATGGGGAGCCAGGACGATGCGGCGCCTGCAAGGGACACCGCCGGCACCGGTTCCGCCGGTGATCGGGGCTCACCGGGCGCCGGGAACGGATGGTCGGTTCGGATCGAGGAACTGGAGCTCCGAGGGGGAAGCGCAGAGCTCCACGCGACCCCCGGTACTCCAGCGGACCCCTACCGCATCACGGCGCTCGAGGTGGAGGCTACCGGGGCCCGGGTGTGGCCCGTGCCCCGGGCCCATGTGGATTCGTTGCGGATCCGAGGTGGCTTCGCACCCCCGGAACACCCTCCGGGCTGGGGCCGGGCACGACTCGTGGCGCGTCTGGGGTCCGACACCCTCGTCCTGGATACGGTCTCGTTGTCGTCACCCGGGAGCCGGGTGGAGGGTCGAGGCCGCATCGTCCTGGACGATCCCCTCCGCCCCGGGGCCGTCGAGTGGACCCTTCTGGCCTCGCCGCTGGTGATGGACGAGTTGCCGGGGGTGGCGGTCATCCCCGAGGTGTGGCGCAGCGACACCCTCCGACTGTCGAGCCGTGCCCGGACGACTCCCCGGGGAAGCGAGGCCCGGATGGAGGCCCGGACCTCCGGCGGCGACAGCGTCTCGGCCCGATTCCTCTGGACGCGAGAGGGAGAGGAGTGGGCGGTGCAGGGCGACGCGGCTCTCCACGCACGAGAGGCGTCAGGGCTTCCGGGATTGGAGGCCATCGGAGGTCCGGTGGCCCTGCGACTCGAGGGCCAGGTGACGGGCCGGCGGGAGCCGACGGGAGGGTCTCCAGGAGCCTCGCCGAGGGAGACGGTCCGCTCCAGCGGAAGGACTGGGGAGGCGGTGTCGGGGGCCGGCCGCGTGGAGCTGCACGCGCAGGAGACCCGGCTGCGAGCCGGGTGGGACCTGGTCCGCACCGATGGGTCGCAGACGGCGGCGGATCGCCTCGAGGTGACGCTCGATACGCTCGTGTGGGGGCGGGTTGCGTTCGTCGACGGCACCGCGGCGGTCACCCGGCCTCGTGGAGAATCGGCGGGCCCGGACACGGTGAGCTGGACCCTGGAGGCCCGTCCCGCCTCGGGAGGGCGGCTCGACGCCCGGGGCACCCTTCAGGCGGCGTCCTCCCGGCGCCCTCTTCGCTACACCGGTCGGGCCACCCTGACGGGCGTCCAGGAACCCTACTCCGGCTCCCGGATCAACGGCCTGGCCGTAGTGGAGGGGGAAGGCACGGATCCGCTTCTGGCCCGGGCCACGGCCCGGCTCGAGCTGGGTCGGTCACGACTCGGGACGGTGCCGGTGGACACCGTCACCCTCCGGCTCGACCTGGACCGGGGCGACGCCACCCTCGAAGGATCCGCCGGGACCCCGCAGGGAGGCGGATCGCTCCGTCTCGGCGCATCCGCCTCGCAGGACGGCGGCGTGTTTCGGCTCGTGGACGTCGCCGTGGACTCCCTCCTGCCGGCGGGAGCGGGACCCGAGGACGGGTCGGAGACGCGTGGGGGGGCCGGCGCCCCGGCGGGTGCCCGCATCGCCGGGAGGCTCACCGGCGACGGAAGTTGGAGTGGAGGCCCGTGGGGATTCACCGACCCCGCCCAGGTCGACGCCGAGCTGGATGTGGTGACCGGAGGAAGTCGATTCGGCCCGGTGCTGCTGGATTCCGCCCGGGCATCCGCTGTGTGGCGGGGTGGGGCGGTGGAGGCCACCGGGTGGGCGTTTCTTCCGGACTCGGGACGGGTGGAGCTGCAGGGGCATGGCACGCTGCTCGACTCCCTCACCCTGACGGTGGAAGAGGGAAGCTTCCGGCGCCTGAACCTGGCGTCCCTGATGGACGGCGCCCCCGCCACTCGTCTCCAGGGTGGACTTACGGCGCGGTACCGTGGCGGGCGACACCCTCGAGGCGTTGGAGGCTCGCCTGGCAGCGGCGGCGGATACCCTCCACGGGACCTTCGAGGGGCGTCTCGCCGACGGCACCCTGCAAGGAGAGCTGGCGGGCGCCGATTTGGCCTCGAGCTGGCAGCTGGAGGTGCGGGGCGATCTTCCGGGACTCGGTGGCTTCCTGGGGCGGCCCGACAGCAGCGTCGCCCTTCGCTTCACCGCCCGGGCCCGGAAGGACCGACAGGTCACCGAAGTGGAGGCCCGGATGCTCGCGGGCCATGGATGGGGCGTCCGCCTCGACACGGCGCGACTCCTGGCGCGTGTGCAGGGTGACCTCGTGGAGGTGGACACGCTGGCGCTCCGGGGCGAGGGACTCCAGGGTCGTGGCGGCGGCCGCCTTCCCCTGGGCCTGTTGACGGGCTCCCCAGGGGATGCCTTCACTGCTCCCGACTCGGGCCGGGCCCGCTTCGAACTGGATCTCCAGGTCGTCGACTCGGCCACGGACCGGTGGCTGGAGGGGGCCGGGTCCGGCCGCTCACCCGCCCTCCTTCGTACCGGCTCCCTCCATGTGGCCACCGACTGCGACCGGCGCCGGTGCGTGGCGGATGTGGACGCGGAGGCGGGCTCGATCCTGTGGCGGGACTACTCGGTGGCCACGGCCCGCCTGGAGATGAACGCGAGCCTGGCTCCCGGTCTGGACGTGACCGACGGGAACGGTCACGTGGAGGTCGTGGGTCTCCGTACCCCCTCGGCCTCGGTCCGAAACGTCGAGGCTTCCGCAGAGGTCCGGGAGGGCTTGTGGGAGGTGGAGTCCTCGGCACTCATCGACGACCGTCGCGACGCCCGGCTGGCGCTGGAGCTGGATCCGGATCCGGGAGAACTCCAGCTCCGGGATCTCCGTTTCCGTATGGACGAGGACCGGTGGCGACTTCGGGAGGGGGGGCGGATCCGGTATGGAGGCACCGGTGTCGAGATGGACACCCTTCGGGTCACCGCCGGCGATCAGCGAGTCGAGCTCGGGGGCCGGTGGGACACCGACGCCGGGACCGACCTCGTGGTCCGCCTCGACTCGGTGCGGGTCGGCACCCTGTCGGACCTCCTGGGGGCTCCCGGGCTGGACGGCTGGGTGGACGCCACCGTGGATGTGCGGGGGCCTGCCGGAGCACGGCGTATGGAGGCCTTCGCCTCGGGCGCGCTGGACTACCGGGGCGAGGGTCTGCACGGTCTGCGGGTCGAGGCCGACCAGGGGCCCGGGTTCCTGGCCCTGGACGCCTGGCTGCTGGACCCCGGGGACCGGCGACGGCTTCGGGTCGCAGGGGACGTGCCCGTGGACGAGCGAGGCGGGATCCCATGGGACCTGGACGTCGAGGCCGACTCCCTCCCCCTGCGATGGATCGAGCCGTACCTGCCCGACGGTGTGGCCCGGGGCCTGGAGGGTACGGCCCACGCAGCGCTGTCGATCCGAGGAGAACGGGACGCCCCCACCGCCGAGGGGCCGCTGTCCGTGTCCGGCGGCCGCATCGCCCTTCCGTCTGCCGGGATCACCCTCACGGACACGCGTCTGGCGGCGATCTTCCAGGGGCGGACCCTGTCCCTGGACTCCCTGACGGCCCGCTCGGAGGGCCCGGTGACGGCCCGGGGACGGATCTCCCTCCCCTCCCTGTCGGAGCCGGCAGCGGTCGACCTGGCCCTGGACGCCGACGACTTCCTGGCGGTGAATACCGCCGCGATCCGGACGGTGGTGGACGGAGAGGTCGAGCTTACGGGCACCACACGGCTCCCCCGATTGGCGGGGCAGGTCGACATCCCCGAAGCGGAGATCCGACTGGACGAGGGGCTGGCGGGATCCGGCGTCGAGGACGTGACCCTCACCGATCGGGATTGGGTGACCCTCCGGACGCGATTCGGCATCCTCCCGCCGCGAGAGCGCACCCCGTCCGCATTCGTTCCCCAGGGGGCCGCCCTCGACCTCTCGGTGGATCTGGGCCGGGACCTCTGGCTGAGGCAGCAGGTGAATCCCGAGATGCAGGTCCAGTTCACCGGACAGTTCAGCGTCGTCAAGGATGCCGAGGCAGAAGATCTCCGCCTGCAGGGCGAGCTGGAGGCCATCCCCCAGCGAAGCTATCTGGAACAGTTCGGGCGCCGCTTCCACGTCCGGGAGGGGTCGGCCTCGCTGCGGGGTGCCGTGGAGGAGACCCGGATCCAGGTGGCCTCCACCTACGAGGTGCCCCCCAGGGAAGGCACCACCTCCCAGGTCTCGGTGGGCCTCGAGCTGCAGGGCCAGCCCGGCGACCTGAGTCTGACCCTCTCGTCCACCCCGTCGATGGAGAACGCCGACATCGTCTCCTACCTGGCCACCGGCCGCCCCGCGTCCCAGGCCTTCTCGGGAGGCGGCGACGGCACGTCGGCCACGGGGCTGGCCACGGATCTGGTGGCTTCCAGCCTGACCACCGCCCTGGAGGAGTTCGTCCAGCGCGACGTTGGACTCGACGTGGTGGAGATCCGGCGTGAGGGGCTCCGGCAGGCCACGCTGGTGGCCGGACAGTACGTGACACCCGAGCTCTTCCTGGGATTTCGGCAGCCGGTGGCCTTCGGGTCCGAAGAGGCGTCGAGCCCCTCCCCCGAGGACCTGGAGGCGGAGCTCGAGTGGCAGGCCCTCCACTGGCTCCTCCTCCATCTGGAGACCGGCGGGGACGCCTTCCGCTTCTTCCTTCAGGGCTCGTATGGCTACTGAGCGTATGCGGCTCGGCCGAGACACTCCCGGTGCTGGGAGGCTCGCCGGCGGTCGTACGGCCCGCTTCCCGCGACGACTCGCACCCCCCGGACTGGCCCGGGTCCTGGTGGTCTGGCTGACGGCCTGCCTCCCGGTCCTCGTGTCCCCCGGGGCCATCCTGGCCCAGGCCCCCCTCTTCCTCGTGGACGGGGAGACGTCGGTGGCCTCGGTCTCCTTCGACGTCCAGGGCGAGAATCCCTTCGACGCGAGTCGGCTGACGGAGCGGATGGCCACCGAGGCTCCCGGTGGGCTCGCGGGTCTCCGCTCGGCTCTGGACTGGCTCCCCTTCATCTCGGCGCCGGAGGCGGTCCGCTTCGACCCGGTGTCTCTGCAGAAGGACGTGGTCCGGATTCGCCGTTTCTACCATTCCCACGGCTTTCCCCAGGCCCGGGTCGACTACCGGGTCAGCCTGGACAGCGCGGCGAACCAGGTGGACGTGGTGATGACGGTCCGGCCGGGGACGCCCAGAGTGCTGGACTCCCTCCGCATCGTCACGCCGTCCGACCCGCCGGCGGCGCTGGAGCTCGAGGCGTTGGAGCGACAGATGGAGGAGTCCGCCGGGGGGCGGCTGGGAGAGATGGAGGTGGTGGCGCTGCGGGAGCGGGCGGTGGCGTGGGCCCGACTGCGGGGTTTCCCCTTCCCACGGGCGGAGACGCGCCTGGAGGGCGAAGATCCCCTCCGACCCCGCATGACGCTGGAGTTGGACCCGGGCCCAATGGCCACCGTCGCCGAGATCCGCGTCGAGGACGGCCTTCGCCTGGACCGGAGCACGATCCGCCGGCAGCTGCTGGTGGCTGAGGGCGACACCTTTTCGGCTCGCCGCCTCGACCAGAGCGCCGGACAGCTCCTGGATCTGGATCTGGTGGAGGTGGCGCTGGTGGAGACGGTCCCCGACCAGCCTCGGGACTCCACCGTGGCCGTGCGTGTCCGGATGAACGAGTCGGACCCGCGACTGATCTCCGGGCGGGCCGGATACTCCGACACCCGAGGGATCCTCACGGAGGTGGAATGGGCCAACCGGAACTTCTTCGGAGGCGCACGGACGCTCCGTGCCACCGCCCTGGCGGAGACGGGGATCTGGTCGGTCGGGCAGATCCCCCGGGAGCGCTACGGAGGCTCTCTCTCGCTGGAGCAGCCGTGGGTGGGGGATCCCCGGATCTCGGGGATCGCCTCCGTCTACGCCGACTACAGCGACGGCCCCCGTGAGGAGGCCCGGTCCGTAGGGACGGACCTGACCTTGATCTGGGAGCGGGGGCCCCAGCGGTTCCTGTCTCTTCGCTACGGGGTGTCGGTCCGGGACGTTCTAGGTACCCGAGGGGGTGCCACGGAGTTGGACATCCTCGAGTTCCTGCAGGAGCTGGAGGGGCTCCGTGGCTCCACCCGCAAGACCTCCCTTACCCTCTCGGGGGGGTGGGGCCGACGGGATCGGATGACCCGGCCGACACGAGGATGGTCGGTGGGGGCATCCGTGGAGGGGGCCGGGCCCGATGGCTGGTCGGACGTCCAGTACCTCCGGGCCGACGTGTCGGCGGCCTGGCTCTACCAGGTGGACTCCGCCGGGCCCCGCATCCTGGCTCGGGGACGGGGAGGGCGGCTCCTCCCCCTGGGCCGGAGTCGGCCCGGCGACGATCCGCTCCGGTCGTTCCTGCAGCTCGGGGACGCCGTCTTCCTGGAGGGCGGCACCCAGGGCGTGCGAGGATGGGGGGACGGATCTCTCGGCCCCAAGCTCCCCGACATCAGCCTCGTGGAATCGGGTGGGTCGGTCACGGCGGCCCCCACCGACCGATACGTCCCCCTGGGGGGGCTGGCACGATTGGGGGGCTCGGTGGAACTCCAGCTCCCCCTGCCCTTCCTCAAGCTGAACCCCTCGCTCCTGGACGCACGAGACCCACGAGCGGTGGGTCGAGCCCTCCTGAACGGCACCGAACTCTCGGAGGTACCCGAGGACCCCTGGCGGCGCTGGCACCTCCACCTGGCCATCGGGCGGGTCTTCTGAAGGGGGGTGGTGAGGGCATCCTTCGGGCCGGGCCTCGGCGCTCCCTCCGCTCCACGCCTCGCCGGAGGCCCGCGGCCCGGGAGTCGATCGCCCAGTTCCGCATTGCAATTCTGCCGGTCCTGCACGGTGGCCCCTGCCGCGAGTCCCCGGATGGGCCATGATATACGGGGAACAACCCTTGCACTAATCGCTATGCGAGGGTCCCGCGTCTCGAGATGCCACGGAGCGACCGATGGGCAAGTCCGTAGAAGAACAGCCGGAGGGGAAGGCTTCCGGAAACGGGACCCGCGGCCCGACCCCGCCCCCCGCCCCCGAAACCCCGGTGAATCACGAGTCCCTCTCCATCCTGATCCTGGACGACGAACCGCTGGAGCCAGTGCTTCCCCCACTCGGACCATCGGATCCACGGTGTCGGAACCGTCAGCGAGGCGCTGGCCCGACTGGACGAGGACATGGTGGATGTCGCCTTCGTGGACCTTCGGCTCGACGAAGGGTCGGGGATCGACGTGATCCCACGGCTTCTGGACCTCGCCCCCTGGCTGCGGGTGGTGCTGGTCACGGCCCACGGCGGGGTGGACTCGGCGGTGAAGGCCGTTCGGGCCGGCGCGGTGGACTACCTCGCCAAGCCCTTTCAGCCCCGGGAGGTGCGGGCCCTCACCGAGAAGCTGCTTGCGGACCGGCGGCGGGAACGAAGGCAGGAGGATCGGTCCGGGGGCCGGGGGGACCGAGAACCCACCCCGGTGCTGGAGAGCAACGACCCCGCCATGCGGAAGGTCCTGGAGATGGCCCGTCAGGTGGCGGAGACCGACGCCACCATCCTCCTGACGGGAGAGAGCGGGACCGGAAAAGGCGTCCTGGCGCGGGCCATCCACCTGTGGAGCCATCGCTCCGACAAGCCCTTCTCCACCGTCAACTGCCCGGCCCTCTCCAAGGAGCTGCTGAAGAGCGAGCTGTTCGGTCACGTGAAGGGCGCCTTCACCGGGGCGGTCCGGAGCCAGCCGGGGCGGATCGCCACGACGGAGGGCGGGACCCTCTTCCTGGACGAGGTGGCGGATCTGCCGCTGGCGATCCAGCCCCGGCTCCTGCGCTTCCTTCAGAATCAGCAGTACGAGCGGGTCGGCGATCCCCGGACCCGACAGGCGGACGTGCGCCTCATCACGGCCACCAATCAGGATCTGCGGGCGGCCATCGCCGAGGGAAGCTTCCGGGAAGACCTCTACTACCGGCTCAACGTCATCGAGCTCGAAGTGCCCCCGCTCCGGAAGCACCCCGACGACATCGTCCCCCTGGCCCTCACCTTCCTCTACCGGTTCTCCCAGGAATACAACCGCTCGGTCCGGGGCTTCAGCGAGGATGCCGAGTCCCGCCTCAGAGGATACCACTGGCCCGGCAACATCCGGGAGCTCGAGAACGCCGTGGAGCGGGCCGTGATCCTGTGCCGGGGGACCGAGGTGGTCTCGGAGCTGCTTCCCGGTCCTCTCGGAGAGCTGGAAGGACCCGTCGTGGACACCCCGTCCGGGGAGCTGGTGACGCTGGACCAGATGGAGGCCAACTACATCCGGCACGTCCTGGAACGGACCGACTCCATCGAAGAGGCGGCCCGCACGCTGGGGGTGTCCACCACTACGCTCTGGCGACGCAGGAAGAAGTATGAGATTTGAGAAGGCTCTGGTCGTGGACGACGAACGGGCGTCGCGGGTGGTCCTGCGGCACGTCCTGGAGCTTTCTGGATTGGATGTGGTGATGGCGGAAAACGGGGAGGAGGCGCTGGATCTCATCCGCACGACCTCCCCCGACCTCGTGGTGACGGACCTTCGAATGCCGGGGATCAACGGGGTTCAGATGGTCCAGCAGTTGAAACAGGAGCGCAACGGGCCGCTCCCGACGCTGGTGGCGGTGACGAGGCATCCGGAGGACGCCCGGAGCATGGGGCTCTTCGACCTGATCCTGAAGAAACCGGTTTCCGCCGCCCGCCTCATTCAGTGGGTCAGGAACGGACCGGGCGAGGCGTGACGAAGCGCCGACCACGGTGCGGGGCCGTCCCTCAAACAGGCTGGTCCGCCGATTCCAGACTCGACCTGGGGATGCGGACGGTGAAGCTGGAGCCCTCCCCAACCGTGCTCTCCACACCCACCTCGCCGGCGAGCTGCGCCACCGCCTCGGCGACCACCGCGAGCCCCAACCCGCTCCCGTTCCCGGAACGGGCCCTCCCGGCGTCGGACCGGACCTTGTAGTCGAAGATCGCCTTCTGGACCTCGGGTCGGATGCCGATCCCGTTGTCCGACACCTGGATCACCAGCGTTCCGTCGTCGCCGGAGAGGGTCGAGTCCACCTGGACCCATCGCGTCTCGCGGGCCGGGTCGCTGTAGCGGATTCCGTTCAGGAGGAGGTTCGTCAGGACCAGCCGGCCCCGGGCCGCATCCAGCATCACCGGCGGGCAGTCCCCGATCCGTTCCAGTCGGACCCCCTCCCGGCGAGCGTGAGGGGCGACGGTGCGGAATACGCCGTCCAGGATCTGCACGAGCTCGAGGGTCGGGGGCGCAGCCGGGCCGTGGGACGCCATCAGGTGCGATACGTCCTCCACGGTGGTGAGGGCCGAATCGACCCCTTCCCGGATCAGGTGGAACAACGACTGCTCCCGTTCGGCTCCGACGTCGATCTCGGGATCCGCCAGGAGCTGGGCCGCGGTCTGGGCCGCCCCCAGTCGGTTCCCCACCTCGTGTCGGAGGACCTCGCTGAAGAAGGCCAGGGCGTCTGCCCGCTCCCGGGCGAAGCGTGCGTCCATCTCGCTGTTCATCCGGACCACGTCCACCAGGAGGCCCCGCAAGGCCAGGCGGAGTCGCGCACGCCGTGAGGGCAGGTCGGGTCCGTCGCCCACCAGGGGACTCTCCAGCAGGATGTCCTCCAAGGTGGTCAGGGCCTGGAGGGCGCTGGAGGCGGACAGTCCCCGGGTCCGGAAGCTGTGGGAGAGGTTCAGAAACGACTGCCTGAGCGGCTCGTCGGGCTCCTGCTCCTCCTCGTCGAGCCACCGGGACAACTCCCGGATGAAGGGCTGGACGGGAGGGCCTTCTCCGCCCGGCCGGCCGTCGCCCTCCTCGACCGCCGGAAAGCTGTCCCGCTCCCAGTCCGCCAACATCGAAGACAGGCCATCCATGGACATTCGCTGGCTCTCCATACGGGGGACGAACGGCGACCGGGGCTGCGGCGGCATTCGGAATCGACTGTACGGCGGATCCCGGGTCAGATCAATGGATGCGGGACGGACGAGGGACGACCCGGAGGCGGCGACTCACGGGTCGTCCATCGCTGCGCCCTCAGTGGATCCCCCGGCGTAGGCGCAGCCCCCGTACTCCCGGCCCTCCAGCTCCACTTCGGCGGTCATGTGGAACCAGGCACCGGACATGGCGTCCCGGCAGGGCTCGTCATAGAAGCGGGCGAGGAGGGGGGCCCCGGAGCCCGATACCCCGTCGACCTGCCACCCGCCCCGGTCCATCCGGTACGGACCCTGATGCTCGAAGGTCTGTTGGTCCTCGGGGGTTCGCCACGTGGCCCGCCCGCCCAGAACCTGGAGAGTCCAGAAGGGCTCGGTTCCCCGGGCCTCGAAGATCAGCTCCTCCGGCTCATCCCCGCACCCTCCCCCCTCCCAGGCCGCCCTCCGGACCTCCAGGGCATCCAGCTCCCCGTTCCGGAGCCCACCCAGGACGTCCACGAAGACGCCCTCCATGGGCTCCATCCCCGGGGCCAGCGCCGTGTAGAGCTCCAGGAGGTCCGGCAAGGCGGGGCCGCCCACGGCCAGCTCCTCCCCCGACTCGCAGCGAGCCAGCGTGGGCTCCCCCTCCAAGGTCAGGTAGCCGGAAACGCGGACAGGCGCGGCGACGTCCTCGGGCGTGGATCGCGCCCGAGGGTCCTCGCCCGACGACGAATCCCCCTCCCCGCAGCTCGCCAGCAGGGGGAGCACCACCGCCAGGGAGCCGAGAAGAGCGGCAGAGGTGCGACGGCCACGGCGGGACGCTGCCGGGTGGTCGGGGTGGGACATGGGACACGGCTCCGTGACGGGACGGATGGACGGGGTGCGGGCGTACTCTACCCGGGGGACGGACCGGGAGCCAGTTCGTGGCGAGTGCGTCGACAGGGAGCCGACGGAGCCGGGTGGACCCTCCGGGCCTCCACCCGCGTAATCAAACACGCCCGCACCAGGTGTCGCCACACGAATCCGAGGCGTGGGTTCCACCGGGTCGGAAACACATCGACGTCCCCTCCGACGCGCGCTCCGGGATCTCCATGCACCCGGGGCCGCTCGGGACATCAAGTCACGGGTCTCCCACAGGAGGCAGGATTCCATGCGCAGCTCCCCCGCCCGCGTCCTCGTTTCAACCGGTCTGGCTCTGGCCGCCCTGGCGGCCCCGGCCCTCCCGGCCCGGGCCCAAGCCCCGGCCCCGCCGGAGATCGAGTTCACCCGGTACGTCCTCGACAACGGGCTCACCCTCATCGTCCACGAGGACCGAAAGGCCCCCATCGTGGCGGTGAACGTCTGGTACCACGTGGGCTCCAAGAACGAGAAACCGGGGAAGACGGGGTTCGCCCACCTTTTCGAGCACCTGATGTTCAACGGGAGCGAAAACTACGACGACGACTACTTCAAGGTCCTCGAGCCCCTCGGAGCCACGGATCTGAACGGCACCACCAACTCCGACCGGACCAACTACTTCCAGAACGTCCCCACGTCGGCGCTGGACGTGGCCCTCTGGATGGAGTCGGACCGGATGGGTCACCTCCTGGGTGCCATCGACCAGGCCAAGCTGGACGAGCAGCGAGGCGTGGTGCAGAACGAGAAGCGACAGGGTGAGAACCAGCCCTACGGCATGGTCTTCACCAACATCCTCGAGAACACGTATCCGGAGGGGCACCCCTACTCCTGGAGTACCATCGGCTCCATGGAGGATCTGAACGCGGCGTCGCTGGAGGACGTGCAGGAGTGGTTCGGGAACTACTACGGCGCCGCGAACGCCGTCCTCGTGCTGGCGGGCGACATCGATCCGGAGACGGCCCGGGCCAAGTTGGAGCGGTATTTCGGTGACATCCCGTCGGGCCCGCCGGTGACGACCCAGGACGTATGGATCGCGCCGCGCACGGGGGAGCATCGGATGTCCATGCAGGATCGGGTGCCCCAGGCGCGGCTCTACAAGGTCTGGAACGTGCCGGAGTGGGGCTCGGAGGAGGCGACGGAGCTCGGGCTCTTCGCCCAGGTGCTGGCCAGCGGGAAGAACTCGCGTCTCTACGAACGGCTGGTGTATCGGGATCAGCTGGCGTCGTCGGTGGGCGCTTCGGTCCTGGAGCGGGAGCTGGGCAGCCAGTTCCTCATCGTGGCCACGGCCCTGCCGGGACAGGATCTCGCCGAGCTGGAACGGGTCCTGGACGAGGAGATGGAGCGCCTCGTGGACCAGGGTCCCACCGCCGACGAGCTGGCGCTGGCCCAGACCCAGGTGCGGTCGGGCTTCATTCGGGGCATCGAGCGGATCGGAGGCTTCGGCGGCAAGTCGGACGTTCTGGCGGAGAATGAGGTCTACGGAGGCGATCCCGCCTTCTACCAGACCCGCCTGCGCCGGGTGGCGGAGGCCCGGCCGGACCAGGTCCGTGAGACGGCCCAGGAGTGGCTGAGCGACGGTGCATTCGTCCTGCAGGTCCACCCCTACGCGGAAGGGACGGTGGTGGCCAGCGACGTGGATCGCTCCACGCTCCCGGAGGCCGGCGAGCCTCCGGTTGCAGACTTTCCGGAGATCGAGCGCGCCACCCTCTCCAACGGGATGGAGATCGTCCTGGCTCGGCGGGACGCCGTACCGGTGGTGAACATGCAGCTGTCGGTGGACGCCGGGTACGCCGCCGACGCCTTCGGGACGCCGGGTACGGCGAATCTGGCCATGGCCATGCTGGACGAGGGGACCCGGACCCGGAATGCGCTCCAGATCGACGAAGAGCTCCGGCGCCTGGGAGCGACCCTGAGCTCCGGCTCGAATCTGGACGTGAGCACGGTCACCATGTCGGCCCTCGAGGAGAACCTCGGTGCCTCCCTCGAGCTCTTCGCCGACGTGGTCCGGAATCCTGCCTTCGCCGAGGAGGACTTCCAGCGACTCCAGCGGCAGACGCTGGCCCAGATCCAGCAGGAGGCGGTGAACCCCGTCAGCATGGCGGTCCGGGTGATGCCCAAGCTCATGTACGGTGAGGGACACCCCTACGCCCTCCCGCTGACGGGTACCGGAACGACCGAGAGTGTGGGCTCGCTGACCACCGACGATCTCCAGGACTTCCACGACACCTGGTTCAAGCCCAACAACGCCAGGTTGTTGGTGGTGGGGAGCACCACCATGGACGAGATCCGCGGGCTGGCGGAGCGTGCCTTCCAGGGCTGGCAGCCCGGGGACACTCCCGACAAGTCCCTTCCCACGGTGGCCCAGCAGGAGGGGCAGGCCATCTACATCATGGACCGGCCCGACGCGGTGCAGAGCGTGATCGTGGCAGGTCAGGTCGCGCCTCCCAAGTCCAACCCGGACGAGATCGCCATCTCCACCATGAACACGGTCCTGGGCGGCTCCTTCAACTCCCGGGTCAACATGAACCTCCGGGAGGACAAGGGCTGGTCATACGGGGCCCAGAGCATCGTCCTGGACGCCCGCGGGCAGCGCCCCTTCCTGGTTCTGGCGCCGGTCCAGAGCGACAAGACGACGGAATCGGTGCAGGAGGTCTCGGCAGAGCTCCGGGGGATCGTGGGTGACGAACCCGTGACCCCGGAGGAGTTGGAGCGGGTGATCCGGAGTCGCACCCTCACCCTCCCCGGGAGCTGGGAGACCAACGGCGCCGTTCTCGGCTCCATCGCCGAGATGGAGCAGTACGGGCTCCCGGAGGACCACTTCGACACGCTTGCGGACCGGATCCGCTCCATGTCCACGGAGCAGCTCAATGCAGCGGCCCGGGAGGTGGTGCACCCGGACCAGCTCATCTGGCTGGTGGTGGGGGACAAGTCCGCCATCGAGGACGGTCTGCGGGGCCTGGGATACGGCCCGGTCTTCGAGATCGACGCAGACGGGAACGTGATCGGGAGGCTGGCGAGCTGAGGCGCGGCCAATGCGCCATGTATGGAAGTGGGGAGCCGTGCTTCTGGGTCTGGTCGCACTGGGCTTCGTGGGGGCGATGGCCTTCAGTCCGTATCGATCTCGACCCGGCACGGATCCTCCGTCGATCCTGGAAGCTGTGGAGATCGAGGCATCGTGTCCGGAGGTCCACGCCTACCTGGGCGACTCCTCGAACGCCCGGGACTGGTCGGTCTACGTGGACCACATCACCCCGCTCAACACCGACCAGGCCGCCGACGGGGCCGAGGGCTCCATCCGTCGCTCGTTCCGGAACGCCGACGAGACCGGGATGCGGTGGGACGAGTACTTCGAGCACGTGGAGCCCGGACTGCGACGGCTCACCGTCTACAACATCGTAGGGGCGCCCTCGACGAGGGGAGCGCTCGTGACGGAGCAGATCTACGAGCCCCTGGGGCCTGGACGGTGCAGGCTCGCCTTCTCCCTCTTCCTCCGGGAGGACGCCTCCTTGGGCGATGCGGTTCTCATGCGGCTGGCGGCGTGGGACATCGCCAGGATCTTCCGGTCCAACATCCGGAACGTGAAGGCGGAGGTGGAGGCTACGTAGCCACTACGTAGGACCACGTAGTCCCGGCAGTCCGGACAACCGGCAGGTTGGAGGCAGTCGAAGTCCACCTCCGCCCCGCCCGTCCATGAACTGCACCGATCCCGTGCGGCACCACTTCCGGACCCGTCCCCTGGAGACGGCGTTGTGGACCGCGCCCGGCGACACCTGGACCTTCGCCGACGTGGCGGAGCTCGCGGCGGGAGCCCAGCGCCTGATCCGGCGGCACGGCGTGGACGTGGGCGACACGGCCCTGGTGTTGAGCCGGCCGAGCCCATCGCTCTTCGCCGCCATCCTGGGGCTCCTCGGTTCGGGGGTCACTGCGGTCTTCGTGGAGCCGTGGCTGCCGCTGGATGAGGTGGATGCGGTGATCCGCCGTGTGCGGCCACGGATCTTCCTGGGGTCCCCGATGGCACGGCTGTGGGCTCTGCGAGTCCCGGAAGTCCGGCGGATTCCCACCTGGGTCCCCCTCTCCCGGATCGGCGCCGGGAGTGGCGGCACACCCTTCGAATGCCGACCGGTGGATCCGGACACTCCCGGCACGGTCACCTTCAGCTCCGGCACCACGGGGTCACCGAAGGGGCTGGTTCGAAGCCACGAGTGCCTGGGGACCCTCTTCCGCCTCCTGGGCGAGACGGCACCGGAGGAGGCGCTCCAGGGGCCCGACCTGTGTGTCTTTCCCAACCTTGCCCTGCTGCACCTGGCCACCGGCCGGGGTGCCGTCTTGTTCCCCTCCGATTGGAGTCCCCGCTCCTTCCGGCGCGTCGCGTCCGTGGCCCGGTCCGCCGGCCCCACCACCCTGAGCTGCGGACCCGGCTTCCTGGCACGACTCCTGACCCACGTGGATGCCTACCCGGACCGTTTCGGCAGCTTGCGACAGGTTGCGGTGGGCGGGGCGCAGGTGGACTGCGAGCTCCTGGAGCGGGGCTTCCGTCGCTGGCCCGAAGCCCGGTGGCTCCAGGTCTACGGTGGATCCGAAGCGGAGCCGGTGGCGCTGACCGACGCAATGGACTCGGTGCGCTGGAGCCGGGAGCGAGGCCTCTTCCAGGCCCTCTTCCTGGGCAGACCCATCCCGGAGCTCGATACGGAGCTGACTTCCGAGGGGGTGAGGGTGCGGGGTCCGAACGTGGCTCGTCGGTACGGGGCGGGGGAAGGACGGCAGGACGAGGGGCGACGCCACGCCCGGGGCCGGGACTGGCATGCCATGGGGGACCGGATCGAGTCCGATTCCCGGGGATGGTGGTACGAGGGCCGCATCGGTCAGCCCAGGGCCGAGTTCCTGGTGGAGCAGCGCCTCTACGCCGAGCTGGGAACCAGCGCCTCCTTCGTCGCTCGGGACACTTCGGGCCGCCTCTACCTGTACGGAGAACGGCTCCCGGCGGAGGCTCGCGACTTTCGCCCTGGGTTCCGGAGCCGACACCCGGAGCTGGACGGTGTTCGACCCGTGCGGATCGTACGGGATCGCAGGCATGGGGCGCGGATCGATCGAAACGCGTCGCTGGTCCGAGGCGGGTGGATCCATGAGTAGGCACGGCGTGCCCCGTCGCGGGTGGTCCAGCATGGTGGTGGAGCGTCTTTCGCTCCCACCCCTGATTCTCATGGCGGCGGTCCTTTCGGCGTCGGTTCAACTGGTGGCAGTGGGACAGGTGCGCCTCGGCCCCCTCCTGGTGACGGTGGTGGGGATCACCGCGCTCCTGGCCCTGCTCCGTTTGATGGACGACGTGAAGGACCTGGACCGGGACCGGATCGCCCATCCGGATCGGCCTCTGGCCCGGGGCGCCCTGTCCCGCCACCAGGCCCGGCAGGGGGTGATCACCGGGCTGGCGGTCGTCCTGACGGGTGCCGGGGTCCTGACGGTGGCGGGACCCTCGCTGGCAGGCGCATTCCTGGCCCTGTGCGGCCTCTGGGCCTTCCTCATGTACCGGGAGTTCTTCTTCCCGGAGAGGCTGCGGGAACGCCCCGTGCTCTACGCTTTGACCCACCAGGCCGTGGTCCTGCCCCTGTACGGCTTCGCCGCCGCCACCGTCGGCTCGGGGGCCGCCGGCGTGCCCGAGGTGTGGTGGTTCGCCGCCACGGGGCTCGGTGCCTCCTTCACCTGGGAGGTATGCCGGAAGCTGGACCCCGACGCGGACCCGGTGCTGGATACCTACCGCGCCCGCCTCGGGCCCGCCAGAACGGTGGCGCTGGCGACGGGCTCGTTGGCCCTCGTGGCGGTTCCCGCCTCCCGGCTCGGCCTGGCCCCGATCCTCTGGCCCATGGCGGGGCTGGTCCTGGCGGCCCTCCTCTTCGCGTGGGCTCGCCCCGGATCGTACCGGGCGGCCGCCGGTGCCGCCGGACTGCTGGCGGCGATCCAGCCCGCGGCGCCGCTCCTGGGCCGCCTGTGGGGGGCGGCATGAATCCCCTCGCCCTCCTCGACGGATCCACCCCCAGGGAGATCCTCGCCCGTCGAGGCGGCGGAAAGGCCCGCCAACTCGCCGCCATGGAAGCCCTGGGGCTGACCGTCCCCCCCTGGTTCTGCCTTCCCGTCGAGGCGCTGGACCTGGCGCTGGACGGGGCTGTGGAACCCGACTGCGGAAGGGCATCCGCCGCCGCACCGGAGGTCCCCCCAGCGGTGGCCGAGGCCATCCGACGGGAGCTCGACGCGAGGGGCCTGACGACCCGCTTCCTGGCCGTCCGCTCCAGCGGGTTGGAGGAGGACGGTGCCGAGCGGTCCTACGCCGGCCAGTTCGAGAGCGTCCTCCATTGCCGGGGCCACGCCCAGGTCCTGGCGGCGGTGCGGCGCTGCTGGCGATCCGCCTTCTCGGATCGGGTGCAGGCGTACCGGCAGGCTCTAGGCGATGGGACGCATCCGATACGGATGGGGGTGATCGTCCAGGAGATGGTGGATGCGGAGGTGGCCGGCGTGGCCTTCTCCCGGGACCCCCTCCGGCCGCTGGAGCGGGACCACGTCATCATCGAGAGCGTGTGGGGCCTGGGCGAGGGGCTGGTCAGCGGAGAGATGCCTGCCGACCGGCACACCGTCCACCGGGTCTCCGGCGACGTGGTCACCGAGGTGGTGGAAAAGGAGCGGGCCAGGGTCCGGGCCCCGGGAGGGGGCACCCGGGACGTGCCGCTCCCCGATCCGGACCGGACCCGGTCGTCGCTGACGGCGGAGCAGGCCGCCGAGGTGGCCCGGACGGCGGTCCGGCTCGAGGAGGCCCTGGGATCCCCCCAGGACGTGGAGTGGGCCTTCCAGGGCGGGCGCCTGAGCCTCCTCCAGACCCGCCCCGTCACCACCCTGCCGCCCCAGGCCCTCTTCGATCCCGGCGTGACGGGAGACGAGCCCGTGATCTGGGACAACTCGAACATCATCGAGAGCTACTCGGGGGTGACCACACCGCTGACCTTCTCCCACGTGAGCCGTTCGTACCGGGAGGTCTACCGGGTGACCTGCCGGGCGGCGGGTGTGCCCGAGGCGATCGTGGCGCGGCACGAGCCCATGTTCCGCAACATGCTCGGACTCGTCCGGGGCCGGATCTACTACAACCTGGCGAACTGGTACCGCCTCCTCTCCCTCTTCCCCCTCCTGGGCCGAAGCGGTCGCTTCATGGAGACCATGATGGGGGTCCGGGCGTCCCTCCCGGAGGAGCTGGCGGACCGGGTGGATCCCACGGCCACCGCACCCCGGTACGGACTGGGGCGACGCCTGGCGCTCCTGGCGCGGCTCGCCCGGACCGTGGCCGGCGGCGACCGGGAGCGGGCCCGCTTCCTCCGGCGCATGGACGCGGTCTGTGGACCCCTGGAGGAGGCGGATCTGGCCTCCATGAGCCTTCCGGACCTGCTGAAGGCTCACCAGCTGCTGGAGGAGCGCATCCTGAAGCACTGGACCGCGCCCATCAACAACGACACCCGCTGCATGATCTCCTTCGGCCTCCTGGGACTTCTCACGCGGCGGTGGATCACCCGGGACCCGGACGACGCCGCGGCTCTCCAGAACGACCTTCTGTGCGGCCAGGGGGACCTCACCAGCGCCGAGCCCACCCGGCTTCTGCTGGCCATCGCGCGGGACGTGGACCGGGAGGGGGGCGAGCTCCGGCGGCGGATCCTGGAGGGGGATCCTCAGGAGGTGTGGGCGGAGCTCGAGGAGGAGGCCCCGGACCTCCGCCATCGCTTCGACGCGTACCTCCGTCGATTCGGCTTCCGCTGCGTGGACGAGCTCAAGCTCGAGACGCTGGACTTCCATGACCGACCCTGGCTCCTGGTCACCACGGTGGCAGGCTACCTCCGACACGGAGTCCCGTCGAGCCGAGAGATGGCGGAGCGGGAGCGGAGCGTGCGGGAGGGCGCCGAGAGCCGGGTCACGGCGGCGCTGAGCCGCCCCCGGCGGTTCGTCTTCAACGTGGTCCTCGGTTGGACCCGGCGGGCCGTCGCGGACCGGGAGCGGCTCCGCTTCGAACGCACCCGCGCCTTCGGCGTCATGCGCCGGATCTTCCGGGGCATGGGACGCAACCTGGTGGCGCTGGGGCGCCTGGAAGACCCCGAGGACGTCTTCTACCTGACGGTGGAGGAACTCCTGGCCTTCGGCGAAGGCCGATCCGTGGCCCTGGACCTCCACTCCCTGGCGGACGTCCGGAAGCGAGAGTACCAGGAGTACCGGACCACTCCGGCCCCACCGGACCGCTTCCTGACCCGGGGGGCCGTGGGCGCCTCCCTCTCCTACCCCGACCTGCTGGCGGCCAGGGATCTCGCAGCGCCGGAGGAGCTGGACGACCATCCGGACCTACTCCGGGGCACACCCTGCTGTGCCGGCGTGGTGGAAGCCGTCGTCCGGGTCGCACACAGCTTCGAAGACTGCGCCGGGAGCCACGGAGAGATCCTGGTGACCCAGCGGACGGATCCAGGCTGGATCCCGGTCTTTCCCGGCCTGGCAGGACTCCTCGTGGAGCGAGGCGGCCTTCTCTCCCATTCCGCCGTGGTGGCTCGGGAGATGGGGATCCCCACCATCGTGGGGCTGGGTGGACGCCCCATGGAGCGGCTCCGGACCGGCGACCGGGTTCGGATGGACGGAGGCCGGGGCACGGTGGAGGTGCTCCCATGACCCCCGGGGCTCAGGTCTTCGACCAGGTCGCCCGGACGCGCTTCCTGGCGGTGGGTCCGGAACTGCGATCTCCCGAGGCCCACGACGCCACCCCCTCCCCCGGCTACGGCGCCCGGGTCCTGGACCTCCTGGAGGATCGGCCCTACTCGCTGCTCGTGGCGGAGACCGGCGGGAGGCCCGTGGCCCGGGCGGTGGTGACGGTGCGGGCGGACCGGTCCGAGACCGGGCTCCTGGGGCTGGACGAGGCAGGGGAGGGTCCCGACGGTGACCACGCCACCCGAAGCCTGCTGGCGGAAGCCTCGGACTGGTGCCGGGAGCGGGGTCTCCGACGGATCCTCGCCCCGGTGGACGGCAACTCGTGGATGGCCTACCGGTTCCGACTCCCGGATCCCGCGGCAGATGCACACGGAGCGCGGCGTTCCTTCGCGTGGGAGCCCCGGCATCCCCCCCGTTACCTGGAGCGGTTCCTGGTGGCGGGCTTCCACGAGACCCTCCGCTTCGAGACGGTGGGCCTGGTCTTCCCGCAGGACGGTCCCTACCGCCTCGCCGACGCTGCGGCCCAGACCCGGCCTGCTGCGGAGGCGGCGGCGGCGGCGGGATACGGGTTCCGGTGCCTCAGGCGGGACCGGGAGGAGCTCTCCTGGCCCGCCCTCCACCGGCTGACCGCCCGGGCCTTCGCCCCGAGCCCCCTCTTCCAGCCGATTCCGCTCCAGCTCTTTCAGGGTCTCTACCAGAATGCCCTGGGCGCCGCCGCCGCGGACTTCACCCACTGGATCCGCGACCCGTGGGGCCGGCTGTGCGCGGTGATGTTCGCCTTCCGCGACGGGGACTCGGTGATTCTGAAGAGCGTGGCGGTGGACCCGGACCACCAGGGTCGTCACCTCTCCACCGCCCTGGTCCACCGGGTGCTGA
>JARRPL010000051.1:0-13206 GCA_037382905.1 Gemmatimonadota bacterium
ACGGCACTTCGTGGCTGGACTCGACGGCCGCGCAGGGTGTCCGCAAACCGGTCTTGCGTGTGCGCAGAACCCGGGGGGTGAACACCGAGAGCAACTCGTGATTCCGATCGACGAGCAGGTAGTAATTCCGCTTGGTTTCCGCCGGCACGTATTCCTGCAACAAGGGACGATCCTGCGCACGGGTCAGCCGGTCGAATTCCCGTGCGAGTTCGTCTTCGTCGCGGGCGAGACGAATGTTCGCTGCGTGGGCGCCGCAGCGGGGCTTGAGCACCCAGGGCGGCGACAATTCGCGCGCGGCCTGTCTCGCCTCGTCAAGATCCGCCGGAACCCGGGTGCGCGGCGCGGGAAATCCGGCTCGCGCGGCCGCCGCCAAAGTCTCCGACTTGTCGAGAATACGCGAAACCGCCTCGAAGTCCGGTACGACCGCGGTCACCCCCTGCTGCGCCAGGCGTTCACGGTTCTTGCTGAACACGTACACTTCCGCGTCGTAGGACGGAAACACGGCATCGATGCGCTCCAGGGCGCAGATTTCCTCGATACGCCGGACGTAACGTTCTTCGCCCGCCGTGTTCTCGCCCTGGATTACGCCCGCGCGCCAGTCTGCCGAAACGTCCGGGACGCGATGGCGCGCACTGACGTGTCGGGACCAGGCCGACATGCTGCCCCATCGTTGGAACCACGAATCGCCATCGAGTGTGACCACGATGCGCGAAGCGACGTCCCGCAGGCTGCGCAGGATCAGGTAGGCCTGGTCCTCACGGGTGTTTGTGATCAGCAGATTCATGCACGGCCGGGGAGGCGGAAATCCCGACTATCATAGCCAGAATACGGTAAGCGGTGCATCGGCCGGTCAATACCGCCAACTGCTCAGATCCGCGCCCGGCGGCGCCGTTTTTTGCATCCGTTCGAGGATTCGAGGCAGGTACATCGTGTTGTAGCGCAGCCTCGAGATGTGATTCGGATTGTCGTGGTCGCCGTTCCAGCAGTGTTCGGCCCGGTCGCCATAGTCGACCTCGCCGCCGTAGGCCGGATCGCGGGTCGCTTCGAGAAACGCCTCGGCCAGGTACACCGCGTTGTTCAGGTAGTAGTTGTCCATGTCGCCCACGTAGATGTGGAGCTTGCCCCGAAGCTTGGGACCGAGCGCCCCCCAGTCCCGTCGGAGGATGTGGACCAGGTCGTAGTTGTCCCGCCAGTATTCCGCGACGTCGGGATCGATGTCTCCGGTGAGCTTGTCCCAGATCCGGGCCGGATATCCGTCGGGACCCACCGGTGAGTAGACCGACTCCCACACGTCCCACTGTTGGCCCGACCGGGTGCGGGTCCCCAGGACCAGCTCCAGGTGGTTCGACTCCTCCAGCGTCCGGTCCACCTGCCCCAGGTAGTTCCGGTGGCCCGGGACCGGCGTGTCCTTGAACCCGTCCGCCTCCACCCGATAGGCGTTCCGGTCCTCGTAGAGATTCACCAGGGTGTAGGCCCGGAAGTCGATGGGGTCGGGACAGGCGATCCAGGCCCCGTTGTAATCGTCGGGGTAGAACACCTGGGCCGCCATGGCCTCCCACCCGCCGGTGGACCCCCCGTAGAGGAAACGGGACCACCCCTCACCGATCCCGTTGAACCGGCGCTCGATCTCCGGGATGAGCTCGTAGGTGATGGCGTCCCCGTACGGCCCGTTGTTGGCCGAATTGACCGCGTAGGAATCGTCGTAGAAGGGGGTGGGATGCTGGATCTCCACCACCAGCATCCGTGGGAAGACCTCCGAGGTCCAGAGCTGGAACTGGCGCCACTGCTCCTCCTGCTGAATCCGGTTGTAGCAGTCCAGATCGAAGCGGGCACTGTACTCGCAGGGCAGGTCCGGATCCGGCGGCGTCGTGCGGATGTGGCCGAAGCTCGACGGGAAGTGGCCGTGGAAGACCGCCACCGGGTACCGGCGGTTCGGGTACCGGTCGAACTCCCGGGGCAGGAGGACCCAGGCGCCGAGATAGACGTCCGTGCCCCAGAACTGGGAGAGGCGCTGGCTCCGGATGCGGACGTACTTCACCCACTCCGTCTCCTGCTCCGCCGGATCCGGGAGATCGGGGATGACCTGGTCCAGCGTCAGGGTGACGGGATCCGCCGGCCCGTCGGCGTTCACGGTCACCGGCGTCGGTACGCTGTAGAGGTTCCCGGGCTTTCGATTCCAGACCTGCCCCTCGCCCCGGTCCGGCGGCAACTTCACCGTACGCCCGTCGCTCCGCTGAAAGGTCTGGTAGCGGTTGAGGATGGCCTGGGCCGTGTAGTCTCCCGGCGGCAGATCCCGGAGGCGCCGAACCGGAAATCCGAAGACCGTATCCTGGAGCACCACCGCCGTGCCGGGCGCCCAGCCCTCTACGTCCACGCCGAACACCGGCTGTGCTCCCGTGCCGTCGGTCACGTGGAAACGCGGCTCCCCGTCCCGCCGGGACAGGACCACCACCAACCGGCCGTCCTGTGCGGTCATCCCGGAGTCCGGCGGGAGCTCCACGGTGATCTCCATGGCCGGCGGCTCACAGCCTGCCGCCAGGAGAACGAGGAAGGTCGCCACGAAGCGGGCGCGGAGGTGCAT
The DNA here is from genome assembly GCA_037382905.1 of Gemmatimonadota bacterium. Taxonomy (GTDB): domain Bacteria; phylum Gemmatimonadota; class Gemmatimonadetes; order Longimicrobiales; family Gaopeijiaceae; genus Gaopeijia. Next base: position 2,582 of record JARRPL010000051.1, read on the forward strand.
CATGGGGAAAGCCTCGGCATCGGTGGGAGGAGGGCCACGTGCAAGATCTACCGAAGACCCGCCCCTGCGGCCAGGGAGGACCGCCGGGTGATCCGTGGTCGAGGAACCCTCCACGCCAACCGCGGTCCGGTGGATCCCTTCAACGTCGGGGCACGGGGCCACCGCGTCGCCGGGTCCCCGTCACCCGCCGGGCGTCCAGCTGTTGTCTTCCCGGTCGATGTCCGGGAACATCATCTCCGGGTCCAGCACCACCCGGATGACGGGGGCCGGCAGCCGGACCTCCAACTCCATGCGCCCGTCCTGCCAGGCGTCGTGGCCGGCAGTGACGCGGACGGGATCGCCACCCTCCACCTCCAGGACCGCAACGACGGGCATGGGGATCTCTCCGCTGTCCTTCAGGAAAAGCCGCACCTCCCGGCCGTCCTCGGACACCGAGACCCCGTCGATGGCCTGATCCATGACCCCGGTGGTGTAGAACCACGGACGGAAGTACCAGTCCAGATCCATCCCGGTGACCGTTTCGAAGGTCCAGAAGAGATCCAGGGGATGGGGATGCTTGTAGGCCCAACGGCGGGTGTAGGTGCGAAGGGCGTCGTCGAAGAGATCCTCGCCCAGGTACCCCCGCAACGCCCGGAAGACGGTAGCGGGCTTCCCGTACGAGGCCAGCCCCCGGTTGCCGTACGGTCCGTACAGATCCGCCGGTCGCATGCTTTCGGTCTCCGAATCGGTTCCAGCGACCCGCAGGTAGCCTCGCATGCTCCCGAGTCCCCCGGGAGAATCCGGAAACAGGGTGGGGGTGAAGAGGTCCTCCGAGAAGGAGGCCAGCCCCTCGTCCATCCAGGCATGTCGACGTTCATTGGTCCCGACCACCATGGGCCACCACATATGGGCCAGCTCGTGGGAGATGACCCCGTAGAGGGAGAGCGGGGTTCGGCCCCCGCCGATGATGGTGATCATGGGATACTCCATCCCGCCTCCGATCACACCCTCGTTCACCGTCATCTGGGGGTAGGGATACGGGTACCATGCCGAGTGGGACTCGATGGCGTGCCGGGCGTACTCGGCAGCCCGCTCCCAGTTGGGCTGATCCGGCCGGTAGAGGGCGTGGATGGCCGCGGTCCGCCGACCGCCGTCCGGGTCGTCGTATTCCGCCGTCGTGATGTCCCACACGTACCGGTCCGAGGCCCCCCAGGCGAAGTCCCGCACGTTCTCCGCCCGGTACCGCCAGGTGAGGAGGCCCTCCGCGTCACCGGGGGCCGTGGCGCGGCCGGCGGTGCGGTCCGCCTGGCTCACCACCGCAGTGACCGCCTCGCGGGACGGCGCCAGGAACTGCTCCACCGCCTCGGGCCGGAGGACCTCCTCCGGGTTCTGGAGCACGCCGCTCGCGCTCACCAGCCACCCCTCCGGTGCGGTGATCGCAACCTGATAGTCCCCGTAGTCCAGGTAGAACTCCCCGTCGCCGAGGTAGGGATCTCGAGCCCAGCCGTTCAGGTCGTCGTACGTAGCCACCTGGGGGAACCACTGGGCGAGATAGAACACTTCGGTCCCTTCTCGGCCCATGCGGAAGGTCCCTTCGGGGACCGCGAAGGACCACGTGATCTCCAGCTCCGCCGTACCCCCGGGCGGAATGGGCGACGGCAACTCGATCCCCACCGCCGTGGGGACGGGCCGGCCCGGCTCCCCGAGGGTGACCTCGGACCCCTGGACCACCACCCGCTCCAGGTCGAATCCGCCGGTGACGGGCACCGTCCGGTTCCGGGGATTTCCCGGTGCGTAGACGTTCTGGGGCAGGTTCAGCCAGACCTCGTCCAGAGTGTCGGGGGAACGGTTCTCGTACCGGATGACCTCCGAGCCGCTGACCCGGGCATCCCTGGGATACAAGCGAACCTCGATGTCGTACCCGACCCGTTGGGTCCAGTAGTTCGGTCCCGGGGCACCGGTCCGGGTCCGGGTGCCCGCCTCCAGGGCGTCCAGGTAGGCATGGGGCACGGGGAGGGTGTCCTGGGGCGTCAGGGACGGGAGGGCGGCGGCGAGAAGCACGAGTCCCAGGTTCATGGCGCGTCGCTGTCGGATCGGAGGAGACGGGTGGGGCGGCCACGGAAGGAGGGAGGCCGGCCCCTGGCAGGTTGCAGCTCGGGACCCCTCTCCGCAACGGCTCCACCGCGGCTATCCTTTCCAGGCCCGAGGGGTCACGGTGCGGTCGGGCTCGATGTCAATCCGGGGAGGTGCGAACATGGGGTGGAGAGAGGCGATCCGAGAGCTGGTGCACCAGGGAGCGCATTCGGCGGAGGAGACCTTCGACCGGCTGGTGGCGCGGGTCCGCAGCCGCACCGGGCGCGACGATCCGGTGATGATCCAGCCGTATCGGGGCTTCGGCACGCGGGAGGAGCTGTGGCTCCGGGGCAGGGTGCTGGAGGACGAGGGAATTCCCGAGGCAACGGACCGGGACACCCTCTGGCAGAACGTGGTGGCCATGTATCGCCGCTTCGAGAGCGACGAGGTTCCCGGGGCCCGCCTGGAGGTCGCCGTGGGGAAGACCCGGCTCCAGGTGGTTTCGGATGGGGAAGGCTACTTCGACACCCGGATCCGCCCGACATCGCCGCCGACCCCGGTGGACGGGTGGGTCGAGCTCGACATTCGACTCACGCACCCCGTCGACGCCCGGGCGGTGGGCCGGGTCCGGGTGCCGGATCCCGACGCCGCCTTCGGGATCATCAGCGACATCGACGACACCATCCTGCCCAGCGGTGCCACCAGCCTCGTCACCCTGGCTCGCAGGACCTTCCTCCACAACGCCCGGACCCGGTTGCCGTTCGCCGGCGCCGCCGCCTTCTACCGCGCGCTCAGGGCAGGCCCCACCGGTGCAACCGACGCTCCCAACCCCTTCTTCTACGTCTCGAGCAGCCCGTGGAACCTCTACGACTTCCTGGACGACTTCTTCGATCTCAACGGCATCCCCGAGGGCCCCATCCTCCTCCGGGATCTGGGTATCGACGCCGAGAAGCTGATCAAGGGGGGGCATGACCACAAGCTCGACAAGATCGAGGGCATCCTGGGGACCTATCCCCACCTCCCCTTCGTCCTGGTGGGGGACAGCGGACAGGAGGATCCGGAGCTCTACGCCGAAGCGGTGGAGCGCCACCCGGGCCGCGTCCGGACCATCTACATCCGGGACGTGACCCGGGACGCACGGGATGCGGAAGTGCGGGAGCTCATGGAGGGCGTCGCCACTCGGGGAGTGGACGTTCGGCTGGTGGCGGACAGTCTCGAGGCCGCCGAGCACGCGGCGGAGACCGGCCTCATCCAGCCGGCGGCGCTGGACGCCATCCGGGCCGACGCCGTGGCGCCGTCGTAGGATCGCCACGTATGCTGTCGCCCACACCATCGGTACTCCTGACCACCCGGAATCCTGAGTTCAAGCCATGGGACGATGCCAACGCTGCGGGAACGAATACGACAAGACCTTCGACATCGTGCGAGACGGTGAGACCTACACCTTCGACAGCTTCGAATGCGCCATCGCCGACCTCGCCCCCCGCTGCGAGACCTGCGGGGTCACCATGATCGGCCACGGGCTCGAGGCGGACGGCCGCTTCTTCTGTTGTGACCACTGCTCCGAGAAGGCCGGCGTGTCGGGCCTCGAGGACCGGGTCTGAGGCTCGGTCCCACGGCCATCGACGGACAGGGGACGGGTTCGCCCGGGGGCCGACGGCGGGACCGGGGGCTCGTGGCTGCGCCCGGCGGGCTCCGGCGTACACCGCCCGCACCTCAGTCGTCGTCGTGGAGGATCCGCTTCGGAGGGTCGTCCAGGTCGTCGAACTGTCCGCTCCGCACCGCTCGCAGAAAGAGGAGGACGAAGACGGCCCCGAGTCCGATGGCCACCGGGAGGAGCCAGAGGAGGGCGTTCACGCCGCCTCGGTCCCCAGAGAAGTTCTCTGAGACGGGAGGTCCGGGGGTGAGGTCCGGGGCAGGACGTCCCCCGCCGGGCCCCCGGGAGCTTCACGTCGGGCGCCCCCCGATCCCTCGGACCGACGCACCCTACGCTCCACCCCCGCCGCCGAGCCCACCACCAGCGCGCTGGAGAGGGGCATGAGTACCGCCGCCGCCAGAGGGTTGATGAAGCCCGCCGCCGCCAGGCCCACCGCCAGCACGTTGTAGGCGATGGAGCGCCACTGATTGAGTCGGATGACCCGCGCTGCGGCACGAGACGCCCGGATCCCACCGGCGAGCGCCCCGAGTGAGGGGGATCCCACCACACCGTCCGCCACCAGGATCGAGCTTGCGGCCCCGGTCCCCATGGCCACCCCCACCTCCGCCGCCGCCAGGGCCGGGCCGTCGTTCATCCCGTCGCCGGCGAAGAGCACCCGGTGGCCCCGGGACGCCATCTCTCGCACTCGGTGCGCCTTCTCCTCGGGCGTCATGCCGGCTTCCCAGGACTGGATTCCCGCCGCGACGGCCACACGCCGGGCCACCTCCGCCTCATCTCCCGTCATGAGCCTCACCTCGGTCCCCAGCCCCTCCAGCTCCCGGACCACCGCCAGGGCGTCCTCCCGGATCCGGTCCCCCAGTCGAATGCCACGCCGCACTCCGCCCTCATCCATGAGATCCACCACTCCCGGCCCCCCCGAGGCCAGCCGCCAGCGGCGTCCGTCCACCGACCCGACGATCCCGACGCCCGCAGTCTCCTGGACCTCCCGTGCGCGAGGAAGAGGGATTTCACGGGCCACCGCCTCCCGGACGACGGCCAGCGCCACAGGGTGACGACTGAAGCGCTCCAGCCCGGCGGCGATCCGGAGGACCTCGTCCTCCGCCTCCAGGACCTCCATGGCGCCGGCGGTGACGGTGCCGGTCTTGTCCAGAGCCACCACATCCACCGTACCCAGCTTCAAGAGGGAATCTGCGTCCCGCAGCAGCAGACCCCGCCGGGCCGCCGCCCCCAGCCCCGCAGCCGCCGCCAGCGGCCGGGACAGAGCCAGGGCGCAGGGACAGGCCACCACCAGCACCGCCACCGTCGCCGTGAGAGCCGGACCCCACCCGGAGGTGAGGCCCCAGGCCAGGAGGGTGCCCGCCGCGACGACCAGGGTGCCCCCTGTGAACCAGGGAGCGATCCGGTCCGCCGAGGAGGGCTGCCCGTCCCGATCCGCCGCGTCTCGGAGACCCTCGGCCATGCGAGACACGGTGGACGCCTCCGCCGAGGCCGTCACCTGTACCTCCAGCGCGCCGTCCACCAGAAGGGTGGCGCCGTACACACGCTGCCCCCGCTCCACCTCCACCGGCCTGGATTCGCCGGTGAGGAGCGCGGTCCGGACCATCCCCTTCCCAGCCACCACGAGACCGTCGGCGGGAAGCTCCTCCCCGGTCCCCACGGCGATCCGGTCCCCCACCTGCAACGACGCCGTCGGGACGGTCTCCGTGCCCCCCTCGGGGGTGAATCTCCGGCCGGTGGCGGGTAGCGTCGCCGCCAACGAGGTGGCCGCCTCCGCGGCTCGGCGGCGGCCGTGCCCTTCCAGAACCCGTCCCGCCAGAAGCAGGGCCACCAACATGGTCAGGGAGTCCAGGTATGCCTCGCCGGTCCCGGTGAGCGTCACCACCAGCCCGTGGCCGTAGAGGACCGCCACCGCCAGCGAGATGGGCAGGTCCATGTGCAGAAACCCCCTCCGCAGCCCGCTCCAGGCCCCGGCGAAGAAGGGGGCTGCACACCACAGGGCCACCGGGGTGGCGAGCGCCAGGGAGGCCCACTGGAAGAGGAGTCGGAACCGCTCCTCCATCCCATCGAACCAACCGGCGTAGAGGGAGGCGTAGAGGAGCATGACGTTCAGGGCGGCGAAGGTCGCAACGCCCAACCGCACCAGCAGACTCCGGTCCGGGCGGGACTCCTCTCCCAGGAGCCTCGGTCGGTATCCCAGCGCCTGGATCGTCCCCGCCAGAGTGGGCAGGGCCGTCTCCTCCGGGTCCCAGCGCAAGGTGGCCCGACCGGTGGCGTAGCTCACGTGGGCCTGCCGCACCCCCTCCATACGCTCGAGGACGTGCTCCGTCACCCAGACGCACGATGCGCAACGGAGCCCATCCACCTGCAGGCGTACCGAGCAGGTCCCGTCCTCCTCCGTCGTGACGGGGAGGGTCTCCCAGCCTCCCGTCGCCACCTCGGGACGAGGGGCGAAGTCCTCCCGCTCCCGGTAGTAGCGTTCGAGCCCCGCGCCCCGGATGATGTCCCACGCCGTCTCGCACCCGGTGCAGCAGAAGGCGTCGGCGCCGCCCTCCACGGCGGCACCGCAGTGTGGACAGCGCCCGACGTCAGCGCTCCTCTTCGACATAGGAGGGCACCACCTCGTCGGCCCCGGACACGGCGATGTAGATGAAGGCCAGGTTCACGCACACGACCAGAAAGAGGGAGAGGCCCAGCGCCACAGGCCAGATCCGCCCGCTTCCGACCGGTACCGGGCTCATGGGGCCCGAACCCGTCCGGGGCTCTCGAGCCGGGGTGGGGCCGTCGTTGTCTCCGAACCCCGCCCGGGCGGCCTCCTCCGGGACGTAGTCGCCGGACCCGCTGCCTCCCGTGGCTCCGGGGCCCCAGTCATTCCCGACCACTGGCCCCCACTCTCGCCCCGGTGGTGAAGGTCGTGGGGAGGACGAGCTCGCCTCCCTGGGACCGGATTCGCACCTGGATGGGGACGCTCCGCTCGGTGAGCTGATCCACCGGAACCCGGACCACCAGGGGAAGGGTCCGGGTCTGGTTCGACTCCAGGGAGACGGCGTCCGTCAGGAGCTCGGCGCCCTCCAGACCGTCCAGGCTCACCGCATACTCCACCGCTCCCTCGTTGGCGTCCTTGTTGATGATCCGGAGGAGGTAGGTGTTCCTGACGTATCCGTCGGCATCGACGGTGAAGAGGGACCCCGGCGCCCGGTTCACATTCGCCTCGAAGGGCACCCGGCCCAGGAGGAGGATCACCGAGGCCGCCGTGAGAGCCGTCAGAAGGCCCCCGTAGACGAGGGTCCGCGGGCGCCACGTCCGGCGGGGACGGCCTTCGTCCACCGCGATGGAGCTGTAGCGGACCAGCGTCTCGTGGCCCAGCGGCTCCATGACCGTGGTGCAGGCGTCGATGCACCGGGCGCACTGGATGCACTCCAGCTGGAAGCCGTCCCGGATATCGATCCCCTGAGGGCACACCACCACGCACTTCTGGCAGGCGATACAGCGGCCGTCCAGCGCCGCCGCCTTGCCGCCTCCCCGGGGCTCTCCACGATCCTCGTCGTAGGAGACCAGGAGCGTCTCGGCGTCGGTGAGAGCGCTCTGGAAGCGGGCGTAGGGGCAGAGGTAGTTGCAGAACTGCTCCCGGAACCAGGTGAAGTCCAGGTACCAGGCGGCCGTCAGGATCGCGACGAACGCGTAGGAGACGGGCCCGGCCTGGCCCGTCCAGAGGGGACGGGCGCCGGCGAAGAGGCTCACCATGGCCATGGCCAGGAAGAAGGCAACCGCCAGGAAGGCGAGCCACTTCGCGGCCTTCCTCCACACCAGGTCGAAGTGGATCCCCTTCTGGTCCCGCCGCTTCCGGGTGACCCGATCCCCCTCGATCCACAGCTCCAGAGGCCGGATCCAACTCTCCAGGAAGACGGTCTGCGGGCAGGCGTAGCCACACCAGAGCCGCCCGAAGACCGCGGTGAAGAAGAAGAGGGAGAAGGCCAGGAAGAGGAGGAGCAGTAGCAGGAAGACCGTGTCCGCCGCCGTGTAGATGGACCCGAACAGGAAGAGGCGCCGGGTCGGGATATCGATCTGGACCAGGGGGTGGCCCCGCACCGTGATCCACGGCGCGACGAAGAGAAGGACGTGGAGCCCCAGGAAGGTCCATCGCCGCAGCGTGGTGAAGCGGCCCTGGATCGATTGGGGGTAGACCCACTCCCGGGTCTGCTGAAAGCCCAGCATGGTCGTTCAGTCCTCGAGTCGGTTACGACTCATGGTCACATCCCGGTGCTCGCGTCGTTCGCAGGCCCCGTCGTGATCTCTTCGATGCTGCGGCCGGTGGCCTCGGCGTGACGCTGGATGACGTACGACGCCACCGCGTTGATCTGCTCCGGACTCAGGATTCCCTCCCAGGCGACCATCCCCTTGGCGGCCACCCCCTCCCGGATGATCCGGACGATATCGCTGGCCGAACCTCCGTGGATCCACTCCGCGTCCACGAAGGAGGGACCGATGCCCCCCTCCAGATCGGTGCCGTGACAGGGGAAGCAGTTCTGGTCGTAGACCTGCTGCCCCTGGGACGCCGCCTCGAGGCTGAAGTTGAATGCGAATGCGGCCCGGGCCTGCTCGGGCCACCGGACATCGGCTGCGGCCATCTCCCGCTCCAGGGCACCCACCTGCGAGCGATCGGCGATGAAGTGGTAGTGGAGCGTGTAGCCCAGGGCCCAGACGATGGTCAGCCAGAACAGTCCGATCCACCAGTCGGGCAAGGGGTTGTCGTACTCCTCGATCCCGTCCGCCTCATCGGCGTGGCCCATGACACGGTCCGTCTCCTTGCTCACGATGGATCTCCGTCGTCGAAGGGCATCAGGGATGCCCGGTCCATGTCGTCCTTACGGGACGGGTTGTAGGCCCAGAGGGTCCACCCCACGAAGAAGACCAGGAAGGCCGCGGTCATGACACCCATCATCCAACCGCCCATCACGGTGTCCGCCGCCTGATTGTAGAGGGGGTTCATCGGTCGTCACTCCCAGGGGTCGCTGCCATTTCCTCTCCCGGGGCCGGATCGGCCGCCGTCCGCTCCCGCTCTTCCAGAATCTGCCTTCCCTCCGTACCCAGCCGTTGCAGATAGGCGATCAGTGCCACGATGCGGGTGTCCCACTCCGTCTCGATCCCGGCGGTCTCGAGATTGCTCACGATCTCGCCACCCTGCTCCTGAAGCTGGGCGGTCACCCAGTCCTCCGACACGTCGGGGTACGGGTGTCCGACCCGGGACAGCGCACGGACCGACTTCGTCACGTCCGACGGGTCGATCCGCTTACGGAGCATCCACGGATATCCGGGCATGATGCTCCCGGGTGAGATGGCCCGCGGGTTCTCCATGTGCTGATAGTGCCACGCGTCCGGGTACTTTCCGCCGACCCGCTGAAGGTCCGGACCCAGCCGGCGCGAACCCAGCAGGAAGGGTCGGTCGTAGGTGTACTCCCAGGCACGGGTCCATTCGCCGTATCGAAGGATCTCGGCCCTCATGGGTCGTACCATCTGGGAGTGGCAGGTGTTGCACCCCTCCGAGATGTAGATGTCCCGACCCGCCACCTCCAGGGGGGTGTAGGGCGTCACCGCCGTGGTACGGTCCGGCCCCCAGCTCGCGGAGAACATGGGAACGATCTCCACCAGTCCGCCCACGGAGATGGCCAACGTCGTGGCCACGGCGAAGAGGGCGCCCCGGCCCTCCAGGACCCGACGATGGAAACGGCCGTAGGCCGACTCCGACTCCTGGTGCTGACCCTTGTCGTCGTTTGCCATGGTCTTTCTCCTCAGGCGGTGGCCGGGACGGGGTCGGGCCGCTGCTCACCCGAGCCCCGGACCGTCTTCCAGAAGTTGATGCCCATCATGATGGCGCCCACGAGGTACATGGCTCCGCCCACCACCCGCAGGAGCAGGAAGGGCTGCAGCCGCGCCGTGATGTCCAGGAAGATGGGGTTGGCCAGCTGGCCGGCGTCGTTCAGTGCCCGCCACTGGAGCCCCTCCATGAGACCGGCGGCCCACATGGCCACCGTGTAGAGCACGATGCCGATGGTGGCCAGCCAGAAGTGGGCTTCGGCCCACTGGGGCTTCCACAGTTCCTTCTTGTCGTAGAGGCGCGGGACGAGCCAGTAGAGCATCCCGAACGACATCATCCCGACCCACCCCAGGGCCCCGGAGTGGACGTGGCCGATGACCCAGTTGGTGTAGTGGGCGAGCCCGTTCACGGCCCGGATCGACATCATGGGGCCCTCGAAGGTGCTCATCCCGTAGAAGCTCACCGCCACCACCATCATCTTCAGGATCGGGTCGGTTCGGACCCGGTCCCAGGCGCCTCGCAACGTCAGGAGGCCGTTGAGCATCCCTCCCCACGACGGCGCCAGGAGCATGATGCTGAAGACCATGCCCAGGGTCTGGGCCCAGTCCGGGAGGGCCGAGTAGAGGAGGTGGTGGGGGCCGGCCCAGATGTAGAGGAAGACCAGGGCCCAGAAGTGGATGATGGAGAGCCGGTAGCTGTAGACCGGCCGCTCCGCCGCCCGGGGCAGGTAGTAGTACATGAGCCCCAGGAAGGGCGTGGTCAGGAAGAAGCCCACGGCGTTGTGCCCATACCACCACTGGACCAGGGCGTCCGTGAGCCCCGCGTACACCGGGTACGACCGGAACAGCGTCGCCGGAATGGCCAGGCTGTTGAAGATGTGGAGGACGGCGATGGTGATGACGAAGGACATGTAGAACCAGATCGCCACGTAGAGGTGCTCCACCTTCCGGCGGGCGATGGTCCCGAAGAAGTTGATGGCGAAGGCCACCCAGACCACGGTGATGGCCACGTCGATGGGCCAGATCAGCTCGGCATACTCCTTCGACTGCGTCATCCCCATGGGAAGGCTGAAGGCCGCCGCCACGATGATGGCCTGCCACCCCC
>JARRPL010000052.1:0-12861 GCA_037382905.1 Gemmatimonadota bacterium
CAGCCCCCGGCGTCGTTGGCCCAGACCAGGGGGAGGAGCCCCTCCTCCACCCGGTCCAGCGACGAGCGGGCCGGTCTACCCGGGTTGTCCAGATAGTAGCGACGCGTGGGATTCGAGAACCAACTCCCGCTCCAGGCGTCGTTGGCCGGGTTGAAGTCGAGGGTTCGACCCTCGGGGTCCAGCCGCACCTCCCGGGGCGGGAACGGGGTCCAGATGTCCACCGTCCGGGCCCGGTCCATCCCGTGGACCACCGTGTCCTTCGCCTGGCTGAGTCCCTGGACCCGGATGGGGACGGGCATTCGGAGCTCCCCGTGCTTCTCCAGCCGCACGCGACTCCAGTAGCCCGCCTCCTGTTCCAGAACGTCCACGCCACCGATCCCGTAGTCCACCGTCCCGGTGGTGTGGAGCCACTGGCCGAAGAACCAGTCCAGATCCATCCGCAGGACCTCCTCGGCCACCGCCTGGAAGTCGGCAGAGGTCACGTGCCGGAAACGGTAGCGATCGTACCAGGTTCGGAGGAGTTCGGTCATGGCCTCGTCGCCCACCATCTCCCGAAGCATCCAGAGGACCAGGGAGCCTTTGGTGTAGACCATGGCGCTGTAGATCCCCTGCTCCGAATAGGCCTCCCCGTTCTGGACCACCGGCTCCGAGAGCCCGCGGAGATCCAGGTCCAGGACACGGCGGATGCTCCCCTCCCACTGGCCCGCCCCGGCCCCGGTGGCTTCGGAGAACCACGCGGTCTGGAAGCTGCTCATCCCTTCGTCCAGCCACCCTTCGTACCACTCGTTGTTGGCGAGGATGCCGTGGGCGTAGATGTGACCTACCTCGTGGAGGATGAGGCCCTGGGAGGCCGAGCCGTCCATGATCAGCATGGGGAACTCGGTGCCGCCTCCCTCCAGGCGATGGAGGTTGGTCACCTGGGGATACGGATAGTCGCCGAAGATGGAGTCGAGCCAGGCCAGAGCCACGGCGGTCCGGCGCACCGCCACCCCGTTGCCCCAGCTCTCCTCGTCTCCGGGCCGATAGAGGACCCGGATGGCTACGTCCTCCCAACTCCCCTGCTCGAAGATGTAGGTCGGGGACGCGGACCACCCGAAGTGGTGCACGTCCTCGGCGTACCAGCGGATCTGCCGGTGACCAGGCCGGGGGCTCTGGAGGAGATGCCCCAGGGGCTCCGAGGCCCGGAGGTTTCGAGCTGGAAAGGCGTTGCAGATACGCTCGCCCCCCCGCTCGATGCAGGGCGGGCCCTCCAGCGAGCCGTACCACTCCCGCTGGAGGTCGATGGGCCCCGTCCCCGGAACGGCGACCCGGGCCCAACCCGGGTCACCCTCCACCGCCACGCCGGTGGCTCCGATCACCTGGTCCTCCCGAACCTCCAGGGTCACGTCGTAGGTGGCGAACTCCCCGTAGAACTCACCCGCCCGATACAGGGGGTGGGTCCGCCAGCCCTGGTTGTCGTAGACCACGACCCGGGGATAGCCCTGGGCGAAGTCGTAGTGCCGGCCACGGCGGCCCTGCCTGCGGGGAATGGAGGACGGACGGGCGTCCCAACGCAGATCCACCTGGACGGTCTGTGTGGGAGCGAGGGGCTCCGGCAGCCGGAAGCCCACGATGGTCGAGTCGGGAGCGTGGGGGTAGAAGGGGACCACCTGCCGATCTCCCACCTCCACGGTGCGGATCCGTTCGAAGCCGTGCTCCCCCGGACCTAGATCCTGAAAGGTCCGGATTCCGTACTCCAGGTCCTTTCTCGCCCAGGCGGAGTTGGGCCGGAAGGCGTTGAGGTACAGGTGGAGGTAGAACTCGGTGAGGGTGTCCGGGCTGTTGTTCCGATACCGGATCCGGGACGCCCCCTCGAGCATCTCCAGTTCCTCGTTGAGCCGGGCCTCCATTCGATACTCCACCCCCTGCTGCCAGGGGGTCTGAGCGGACAGGGGCACGGCGAGGAGGAGCAGAGCTCCCAGGAGCGCACGGGACATGGCGACCGGGGGACGGAGGGTCTCTCGAAGCAGATTTCCATTGTACCCAATCCGGGGCCGGCTTTGGAGCCGCGGATCCCGACGGTGTCCGATCCAGGCCTCACCCCGTCCAGGGACCGATCCGGGACGCGGGGTCGCTCCCTCCGGGTCCGCCGGCCCGCGCCCCCGGCGCCCGGGTCCTTCCGGTCGTCCTCAGGAGTTCACGGGAGCCGTCGCCTCCGAGGTACGGCTCCGGGGGGTGGGTGCCTCGCTCTCCGAGGTGGCCAGACTGACCAGGACCACTGCCAGGGCGCTTGCGCAGAAGGCGGGAATGAGTTCGTAGAGGGCGCCCTTGAGGGCGGGTGTCAACGCCCAACCCACCGTCACCGCGGTGCCGGTGACCATGCCCGCCAGGACGCCTGCCGCCGTGGTCCTCCTCCAGTAGAGCGAGAGGATGAGGGGTGGGCCGATGGCGGCCCCCAGCCCGCCCCACGCGAAGAGGACCAGCCAGAAGACGACGTCGGCGGCGACGACCCCCAGCGCCAGCGACGCCCCCACCAGGACCACCACCACCCCGCGGGAGATCCTCACCAGACGGGTGGGATCCACGACCTGATCCCGCTTCAGCACCTTCTCGTACACGTCCCGCGCAACGGTCGAAGCCGCCACCAGCAGCTGGGAATCGGCGGTTGACATGATGGCGGCGAAGATGGAGGCCACCACCACGCCGAAGAGGACGGGCGGGAGATGCTGCTGGGCAAGGACCGGGTAGAGGCTCTCGGGATCTGCGCCAGGCAGCGAGGCCACCTCGGGGATCAGAGCCCGCCCCACCAACCCGATGGACACGGCGCCGACGCCCATGACCACGTTCCAGAAGGTGGCCACCCCGGCGGCGAACCGGAGCTGGCTCTCGTCCTCGATGCTCATGAACCGGATGGTGATCTGCGGGTTGCCCGGTGATCCCAGGCCGATGCCCACGGCCCCCAGGAAGGCGCCCAGCGACAGGGCCATGGGATCCACGAGGGTGGGGTCGAAACCGGCCAACTCCGACCGCACGGCGCCCAGTCCCCCACCGTGCATCACGGCCACCACCGGGAGGATCACCAGACCCACCAACATGAAGACGGCCTGGAGGGTATCGGTGAGGCTCACCGCCAGGAAGCCGCCGGTCATGGTGTACCCGAGGACGATGCCGGCGGTGATCAGAACCCCGGTCCCCGGGGACAGCCCGAAGCTGGCTCCGATGGCCTTCCCACCTGCGGTGAACTGCGCCGAGACGTACCCCACCATGAAGACGAGCAGCACCATGGCCAGCGCCAGGCGCAACCCGCCGCGTCGGTCGTCGAAGCGGGCGGCGAAGACGTCCGGGAGGGTGACGCAGTCGTGCTCCTCGGCGAAACGGCGAATGCGCCGGGCCAGGGTCAGGAAGAGCACGAGCTCTACCACCGTATAGCCCGTGACCGTCCAGATGGCCGAAGCGCCCTGGGTGTAGGCCACACCCGTGACCCCCAGGAGGAGCCAGGCCGACCGCCCCGACACCACCGCCGAGAGGGCCACCACCACGCGGTTCATCCGCCGACCGCCTACGAAGAACTCACCGACGCCCCGGGAGGAGAATCGGGTGGCGTAGACCCCGATGGCCAACACCACCAGGAGGTAGCCGGCGAAGGCGGCGAGGGCGATGGGCTCCGATGCCCCCACCCTCGCGACGGAATCCTCCACTCAGTCCTCTACCATGTAGGCCACGCCCCAGGCCCCGGCTCCCGTATGGGTGGAGATGACCGGCGTCGCCGGGGCCGAGAGGATCTCCACGTCGCCGAAACGGTCCTTCAGCCAGCGTGTGACCGGCGGCACGATCTCGGGCCGCGCCACGTGGACGATGCCGAAGCGGACCCGTTGGGCCCCACCGACTTCCCTGGCCACCGTCTCCAGAAGGAGTTCCCGGACCCGGCTGCTTCCCAGAGCCTTGCCGAAGGGCTGGACCTTTCCCTCCTGATCCAGGCCCAGGACGGGCTTCACATTCAACATGGATCCCAGAAGGGCCCGGCCCTTTCCGACCCGGCCCGACGCAAGAAGCCGGTCGAACGTCTCCACGGTGAAGAGGATGTTGGACTGGGCGCGGATCCGCTTCAGCTCCGTCACGATCTCCTCCGGCTCCATGGCCAGCTCCGCCATCTCGGTGGCCTTGAGGGCCAGGAGTCCCGTCAGGAGCGAGGCGCCCCGGGAGTCCATCAGGTGGACCGGGACCTCCTCGAAGTGCCGAGCCGCCGCCTCCGCCGAGTGGTACGTCCCGGTCAGCCCGGAGCCCACGATCACCCCCACGATCGCCTCCCCTTCCTCGGCTGCGGCACGGTACCGCTCCAGGAAGTCCGCCGGTGCAGGTTGGGAGGTGGTGGGAAGGGTGTCCGGCTCGTCCCGGAGACGGCGCTGGAACTCCTCTGCCGAGATGTCGACCCGGTCCCGGTACGTGCGGTCCCCGTCGATGAGGAGGAGGGGGGTGACCTGGATCCCGTGGGCCCGCACCACCTCCTCCGACAGATCCGCCGCCGAGTCGGTGACGACGCTGACGGGCCTCCGGGCGAGATTCACGTGGCCGGCACGCTCCACCGCCTCATGCTGGGCCTGCATGTCCTCGGCCTTGTGGGTGGCCAGCGTCCCCAGCGTCTTCAGGTACGAGAAGACGGCCTGGGGCTCGTCGGTGTGGATGTGGACCTTCAGGATCCCCTCGGCCCGGATGGCGATGAGGGAGTCCCCCATCTCCCGCAGAACGTCCTTCACCGCGGTCTGACTCGGGAGGTCGGGCCCCCGGACCAGCGCCTCCGTACAGAAGCGATAGAGCTCGGAGCCTTCGGGATAGTCCACCCCGGCGACGCCCGCGCCCTCGCCGCCGGCGTCGGCGGACACCAGGGGATCCCCGTTGATGAAGAGGAGGACACCCTCCAGGAGAGACACGAACCCCTTCGCGCCGGCGTCCACCACACCGGCCTTCCGAAGGACCGGGAGGAGGTCGGGCGTGTGGGCCAGGGACTCTCGTGCCTCGCCCACCAGATGATCCACCAGCGGTTCGAAATCCGGGATACCGGCGGTGTCCGCCGCCTCGGCGGTGGCCCGCATCACGGTGAGGATGGTCCCCTCCACCGGCTTCTCCAGCGCGGCGTAGAGGTTCTTCACACCCCCGCACAGAGCCTCCCCGAACTCCGCCGTCGTGATCCTCACCCGGTCCTTCACCTCCCGGGAGAAGCCCAGAAGGAAGTGGGAGAGCATCATGCCCACGTTCCCCCGGGCGCCGAGCACCGCGGCCTGCGCCGCCTCGTTGGCCACATCGGACACCGCTCGGTCCTGGTTCCGCCGCAGGTGGTCCGAGATGGCCCGTACGGTCAGGGCCAGGTTGGTCCCGGTATCCCCGTCGGGCACGGGAAAGACGTTGATCCGGTTCAGCTCCTGTCGCTGCTCGTGGGCGTAGTCACACGCCGCGACCAGGGAGCGACGCAGCCGGGGGCCGTCGATGTAGGCGATCTTCATGGGCGGGAAGTATCGGTTCGTTGAGGGGCCCGGGCAATCACCGGGGAGACGGGGATCCGTCCCGGGGTGGAGCGCTGTCCCACCCGGTCCAACCCGGTCCCCGGACCACGCGGCCCGGCGTCGCCCCGGTGTGGACACCGTCCCGGATGACCTGAACCCCGTTCACGAAGACGTGCTCCATCCCCTCCGCCAGCTGATGGGGCTCCTCGAAGGTCGCCCGGTCGACGATGGTGGTCGGGTCGAACACAACCACGTCGGCGAACTGCCCCGGCGCCAACGTGCCCCGGCGGCGGATCCCCAGGTTGCCCGCCGGAAAGCCCGTGAGCTTGTGGATCGCCTCCTGGAGGGAGATCAGACCCTCGTCCCGTACGTATCGCCCCAGCAGGCGGCTGAAGTTTCCGTAGGCCCGGGGGTGGGGATTGGACCGGAGGAAGACCCCCTCCGGCGCCGGAGCCCCCGCATCCGAATCGAAGGCCATCCAGGGAAGCCGGATCTGGCGACGTACGTTCTCCTCGGACATGAGGAAATAGACGGTCCCTACCCGGGAACCGTCTTTGATCACCAGGTCGATGGCCGTCTCCTCGGGGCTCATGCCCCGCCGCTCCGCCACCTCCGCCAGCGACAGACCGGTGAGGGGTTTCAGGGAGTCGGCCTTGAAGCCAACCAGGACCACCCTCGACGGATCACCCGCCAGGAGCATGAGATTCTCCCACGCATCGGTGGGTGTGCGCATCTCCTGGATCACCCGGGCACGGATGGCGGGGTCGCGAAGCCGATCCGCCCATGCCTCGTACCCCCCCTCCTGGACCCACGGGGGCATGGCGGCGTCCAGCCCGGTGGCCCCGGCGGTGTAGGTGTACATGTCCGCCGTGATCCGAAGGCCCTGGGCCCGGGCCGCCTCCACCCGCTCGATGACCTGGTCGAGTTTGGGCCAGTTCGAGGCTCCGGCGGCCTTCAGATGGTAGATCTCGGCCGGGGCTCCCGACTCCCGGGCGATGTGGATCAGCTCGTCGACCGCCTCCAGCAGCCGGTTCCCCTCGCTGCGCATGTGGCTGATGTACATCCCGTCGTACTCGGCGGCGGCCTGCATGAGGGCCACCAGCTCATCGGTACCGGCGTTGAAGGCGGGCGCGTAGATGAGGGACGATCCCACACCCAGGGCCCCCTCCTCCATGGCGTCCCGGACCAGTCGCTGCATCCGGGCCAGCTCCTGGGCGTCCGGGGGACGATTCTCGTAGCCCAGCTCGTGGACCCGCACCGTGGTGGCGCCCACGAACGATGCCACGTTCGGCGACACGCCCCGGCGCTCCAGATGCTCCAGGTACTCTCCCAGCGTCGTCCACTCCACATCGAAGGTGAGGTCCCCCTGCGACTCGAGCATCTCCGCCTTCATGGCGTCGTTCAGGGGGCCCATGGAAGACCCCTCGCCGAAGACCTCCAGTGTGACTCCCTGCATGAGGTCCGACAGGCCACGGGGGTCCTCCAGAAGGGTCTCGGTGGCCCAGGAGAGCATGTTGATGAAGCCCGGCGCCACAGCCAGCCCCCCCACATCCACCTCGGTCTCACCCTGGAGATCCCCCACGTCGCCCACCGCCAGGATCGAATCGCCCCGGATGGCCACGTCGCCGACGGTGGGCTCACCGCCGGTCCCGTCGTAGATGGTTCCTCCCCGGAGCACCACGTCGGCCCGGGGCCCGGGGGCGGAGCACCCCAGGGACAGGAGCGCCAGAAAGGCCAGGGCGTGTGCGCAGAGGCTGCGGCGTCGGGACACGGGCATGGGCGTCTCCAGCTTCGGGTATACGGAGTCCTCCCGGGCCGCCAACTTGTATCACGGCGGGGTGCGGCACCAGCGGCGCGTCCGGGCGAGGTCCGGGATCCCCGGTCGTCGCCGGAGATGAAGGCGGCCGCGCTGCCTCACGTACTCCCACCAGACGGTCCCCCTGGGACGATGGCAGCCCCTTCTCCGAGAGGTCCATGAACAAGACGACGCAGGTACTGGGATGTGCACTCCTCGCACTCGCCGCCGCGGCCTGTGGCGGATCCGACGGTGCCGGTGGCTGGGCCGGGACCCAGCGGGATTCGGCAGGCGTCACCATCGTGGACAATCCGATGGACGGCCTCTGGGAGGGGGACCGGGGCTGGGAGGTGGAGGAGGTCTTCCGCGTCGGAGGGATGGACGGGGACACCGAGGCGGAGCTGGGGATGGTCGTGGGCGTCGACGTGGACGACGCGGGCCGGGTCTACGTGGCGGACCAGCAGGCGCGGCACGTCCAGGTCTTCGATGTCGACGGATCCTTTCTCAGGACGCTGGGCGGTCCAGGGGAGGGCCCGGGGGAATTCGGACCGGGGCTGGCGGGCGTCTTCGTCCACGGGGACACGGTGCGCGTTCCCGACGTGACCAACGAACGGATCAATCGCTTCGGCTCCGACGGCACCCTCCTCCCTTCACAGAGGATCTCCCTTGCCGACGGGATCCCCCTTCGATGGGACGAGACGGGTGATGGTGAGCTGGTCACCCAGCGCAGGGGTATGCAGTTGGAGGGAATGGCGGCCCTGGCGGACGGCGACCCTATCGCAACCATCCCTTCGGAGGGGGAGGAACCTCGACTCCTGGCCACGGTGCCCCGGGGCCGGTCGTTCGAGATCAGCCAGGGAAACGCCTCCCTCAAGATCTTCGAGCCGGAGCCCACCTGGGACCTGGCGAACGACGGCGTCGTGGCCCAGGCCATGAACGACACCTACCGCGTCGAGCTCTGGAGGGACGGTTCGCTGGCCCGGGTCGTCACGCGCCCCGTGGAACCGGTGGAGGTGACCGATGGTGAGGAGCGCCGGATCCGGGACATGACCCGTGACATGATGGTCTCCACCGGCGCACCGGAGGAGGCGGTGGCCATGATCCTGGAACGGATGGAGTTCGGGGAGACCTATCCTGTCTTCGCCCAACTCCTCCTTTCCGGGGACGGCACCCTCTGGGTGCAGCGGATCCGCACCTCACGGGACGTGCCGGAGGGCGTCGAATGGTCACCCCAGGATATGGGATCCAACGAGTGGGATGTCTTCGACACCGACGGGCGCTACCTGGGAGTCCTCGCCTTCCCTCTTCGCTTCCAACCCATGCGCGAGGTGGACGGCGTGGTCTGGGGTGTCGAGCGGGACGACTTCGATGTCCAGTCGGTAGTGGGTTATCGTGTGTCCACAGGGGGATAGCCCGCCGGCCCCCCGCACTCGAACCTCCAAGGAGTCCATGCCGTTCGTAACCATCGATCCCGCCACCGGCGAGGAAGTGCGCCGCTTCGACGCCCACACCCGCGAGGACGCACGGTCCGCGGCGGACGAGGCGTCCCGTGCCCAGGCCGGCTGGGCGGCCTCCAGCTTCGGGGAGCGGGCGGCCGTGCTCCGCGCCGCCGCCGGCATCCTCGACGAGGAGTCGGACCGATGGGGGCGCCTCATGGCCCAGGAGATGGGGAAGCCCCTGTCCGAGGGACGGTCCGAGGCGGAGAAGTGCGCGTGGGCCCTTCGATACTACGCCGACAACGGGGCGGATTTCCTGGCGGACCGCACGGTGGAGGTGGACGGGGCCCGGGCGGGGTGGGTCTATCGCCCGCTGGGGGTCGTGCTGGCCATCATGCCGTGGAACTTCCCCTTCTGGCAGGTCTTCCGGGCGGCGGCTCCCACACTCATGGCCGGGAACGGAGTGCTCCTCAAGCACGCGTCCAACGTTCCGGGTTGCGCCCGGGCCACGGAGGAGATCCTCCTTCGGGCCGGCCTCCCTCCGGGCCTCTTCCGGAATCTCTTCCTCGAGCACGAGGAGCTGGACGTGCTCCTGGACCACGACGCCGTGGCGGCGGTGACCCTCACCGGGAGCGTTCGCGCCGGAAAGGCCGTCGCCGAGCAGGCCGGTGCCCGGTTGAAGAAATGCGTCCTGGAGCTGGGTGGGAGCGACCCCTACGTGGTCCTCGCAGACGCCGACCTGGAGCTGGCCCTGGATCGCTGCGTCACCGCCCGCCTCGTCAATACGGGTCAGAGCTGCATCGCCGCGAAGCGATTCATCGTGGTAGACGAGCTCCACGACCGTTTCCGGGAGGGACTCCTGCAGCGGTTCGACGGGCTGCGACAGGGCCCCCCTCTGGAGGACGGCGTGGACCTGGGCCCCATGGCCCGGGCGGACCTCCGGGACACGCTCCACGACCAGGTGGTCCGGAGCGTGGAGGCGGGAGCCCGTCTGGAGCGAGGCGGAGAGGTGCCCGACGGCCCCGGCGCCTGGTATCCGCCGACCGTGCTCACGGGAGTGACCCGGGAGATGCCGGCCTTCCAGGAGGAGCTGTTCGGGCCGGTGGCCGTCCTGGTCCGGGCTGCGGACGCCAGCGAGGCCCTTGAGCTGGCCAACGACACACGGTTCGGGCTCGGCGCTGCGGTCTTCACCGGTGACCCGGCCCGTGGTGAGGAGATCGCACGGGACGTTCTCGAGGCCGGGGCGTGTTTCGTGAACGACTTCGTCCGCTCCGACCCGAGGCTTCCCTTCGGCGGTATCCGGGAGAGCGGCTACGGCCGGGAGCTTTCGCCCCTGGGTATCCGGGAGTTCGTGAACGCCAAGACGGTCTGGGTGGCGGAGTGACGCCCGCCGGCGGCCTCAGTCGCCGGGCTGCTCCTCGAAACTCGGGACGGCACGGGCCATTTCCGCGGCCACCTCTTCCGCGGGACGCATCCGGCCCAGGTCCAGCTCGAACTCCGGGCGGACCGGCTCGGTGAGCTTGGTCTGGAGCTCCCGCACCTCCCGGGCGGACAGCCCCAGCCCGCCGAGCTCCGACTCGGAGAGGGCCGCCCCCTCCCGCACCCCGATCCCGTCTCCCCGGACCTCCAGCAGCCGCGACAGTGCCGCCCGCTCGCCGCGACTCAGGGGCGCGGCGCCCAGGTCGTAGTCCACCCACGCCTCGTAGCTCAGGGGCGCCACACGCTTCACGATCCCCGCCATCACCTCCGCGTACGCCCGGATCTCCCACTGGGCATGAGGATCCACCCGGAGCGACAGGAAGTGGAGCAGATTGTGGAGGTCGATCTTCCAGTACCACTGGGTATAGGTGGACAGGGGAAGGTCGATGCGGGCGATCTCCCGGGCCACGTCGGCCTGTACCATCCAGCCGTATGCCTCGCCGGCCTCGGATCGAATCCGGTCCCACCGCTCCCGGGCCGTCCGGTATACGTCGGCTTCGGCGAGCTCGCCCCGGCCCTGGTTGTTGGTCGGGCTTTGCAGGGAGAAGTGTTCCTGCGGGGGCGTGTAGAAGAGGAGGGGCATGAGGGAGTAGCGCCCCGAGTACTCGTTCACCGACGCCGTCCTGTGCCGGATCCACTGCCGGGCCACGAACATGGGCATGGCACAGTGGAAGTTCAGCTCCACCATCTCGCTGGGGGTGGTGTGCCGGTGACGACGAAGGTATCGGACCAGCCCCCGGGTGGCCGACGTCTTCCGGGTCCCGTAGCCGTAGGACACCCGGGCGGCTCGCTCGATGCTGTCGTCGGAGCCCATGTAATCCACCAGGGCGACGAACCCGTGATCCAGGACCGGGAAGTAGCCTCCGAGGATCTCCTCGGCGTCGGGATTGGTGGGGCGTCGCGTCTCCATCGTCTCCCCCTAGGCTCCGCTCGTGTGCCGGAGGCCGCCGTGAAGCGAGGCCGTCCCTTCCGTCGACGCCACGGCGCGGAGCGCCGGCGCCTCCTGAACCCAGCCCGTATCGGGCTCGAGCCCCAGGGCCCCATCCAGATCGGTGGCGTGGAGATTCGCGCCCATGACCGTGGCACCGGTGAAGACGGTGGCGTCCAGCTCCGCCTCGCCGAGACGAGCCAGGGTGAGGTCCGCCTGGGCCAGGACCGTGCTACGGAGCACCGCCTGCTCCAGTACGCACCCCCGGAGGCGTGCTCCGAAGAGGTTGGCACGACTCAGGTCCGCCAACGTCAGATCCGCCCGGTCCAGCACCGCTCCCACCAGGAGGGTACCGTCCAACCGGGCTCCCTGGAGCTTGGCGTACCAGAGGTCCACACCCCGGAGATCCATCTCCCGTAGGTCGGCACCCCGAAGATCCACCTCCTTGAGGACGACTCCGCTGCGCCAGTCGTTCCAACCTTCGACTCCGCCACGGAGTCGCTCGAGATGTACGGGGTCGGCCATGGACCTTCCGGGATGAGGAGATGGACAGTCGGGTTCGGGCTGCCGGAGGCAGTGCCACTTCTTCCAATACTCGCGGCTGAGCCGCGAAGCTCAAGGATTCGCCGAGTCCAGCTCCTGCAGCCAGGCCCCCAGCGCCCGCTCCGGATAGGTGTCGCTGAACCGGAACCACTCGGACAGGGGTGCCGGAAGCCGGAAGGTCTCCGCCGCTTCCGCCGCACTCCGACCCGCTGCGTGGGCCTCCCGGGCATGGGCCTCCACCTCGTCGAGCAGGGCCCTGTAGAGCTCCAGCTGCGCCGGATCCGCCAGCGGACCGTGGCCCGGGACGTAGGCGGTGGCGCGTTCCCGGACCAGGGACGCCACGGACCGGGTCAGCTCCGAGGGCCGGGCGTCCATGTAGTTGGGAAAGAAACGGTGCCAGACCAGATCGCCGCAGAAGACCACCGACGGATCGTCCAGCTCCACCGTCACGTCGGATCCGGTGTGCCCCTCCCTCGGAACCACCCGGACGCTCCGTCCGCCCAGATCCAGCACCGTGTGACGGGCATCCGGAAGGAGGGTCACACCCTGGAGCGCCTCCGCCAGGGCCGTGTTCTCACCCGCCTCGGCGGTCTCCCTCGTCCGGCGGCGGGTGTGCTCCGTCATCCGCACGGCGGCGCTCTCCTCCGCCTCCTGGAGCCCCGGCAGGCCGCTGCTGTGATCCCCGTGGTAGTGGGTCACCACGACCTGGTCGGGCCAGCGGCCCGTGAGTCGTCGGGCCTGCTCCGCCATCCAGGTGCCACCCTCGGTGGAACCGAAGGCCTCCACCATCACCACCCCGGCGGGCCCCTGGATGATCCCACCGTTGCACAGCGTCCGCCGGTCCTCGAGGGGCGTGGACACCATGGCCCAGACCCCCTCCGCCACCCGCTCGAGGCGCCCCCACGGGACCTCCTGCACCACCCGACGGGGGTGGTCTGCCGCGAACAGGTCTCTGCCCACCCAACCCATGGCATCCAGGAGGGCCAACTGCGCAAGACAACCCCCGGAACGGCGGAGGAAGGTCCGTCGGTCGGTCCGAACGCCAGGCCCGGAGGGACGGGATCCGCCATGCGGATCGGGGCGCGAAGGAGGAGCGTCCGGGAGCGGCGACATGGCGGCCTCGGGGGGGAAGGAGGAGAGGAGCCGGGGGGGACACCTGTGAAGTTGGGGAAGGCCCGCCCGCCAGGCGAGGCCTGTACCTCG
>JARRPL010000053.1:0-20410 GCA_037382905.1 Gemmatimonadota bacterium
GCCCGTCCGCTCCAGGCCGCCGAAGGGGCCGACTCCGTGACCGAGAGCGCGCCCGGCTCCTGCCCCACCAGGGGGAGGAGAATCTCGAACGTCGTTCCCACATCCACGGCGGACTCCACAGCCATGGATCCATCGTCATCCCGGACCAGGTCGCTGACGATGGCGAGGCCGAGCCCCGTCCCCTCGTCTCCCTTGGTGGTGTAGTAGGGCGCCAGGATTCGCTTCAGGAGGTGGGGTGGGATGCCACTCCCGTCGTCCTCGACCGCGATCCGGACTGCGGTGGAATGCGGGAAGTCGGGATGACGCTCCGCAAGGGGGCCCTGGACCCGGGTGCACCCCACCGTGATCCGGACGTGACCCTGCTCACCGCAGGCGTGGATGGCGTTCACGGCGAGATTGGATACCACCTGTTCCACGTGCTGCCGACTCATCTGGGCCACGCAGGTCTCTTTGAGGACCGACTGGACCACCACCCCCGGTGGTGCCGCCGTCCGAAAGAGGGACATCATGGAGCGGACCACGTTGGTGACGTCCGACGCGTTGGCCTTGCCCCGGCTCTTCCGGCTGAACCCCAGGACCTGAACCGCCAGCTCCCGGGCCCGCTCCGAGGCCCCGACGATCTCCTCCAGGTCCTCTCTGAGGGCCGGGTCCACTTCGCCGTACCGCTCCAGCGCCAGGTCGGCCCGAGCCATGATGGGCGTGAGGATGTTGCTCAGGTCGTGGGCAATCCGGCTGGTCATCTGCCCCAGTGCCTCGAGCCGCTGCGCGTGATGCAGCTGTTCCTCCGCCAGCTGGCGTCGGTGATCCGCGTCCCGAAGTGGCCGCATGTCGATGAGGCTCACCCGGACGAGCTGGCCCTCGGGCGCTGTCAGGGGCACCGCCCGGAGCTCGCAGGGAATCACCTCCCCCCCGGCGTTCACGACCGACCACTCCGTAAGCTGGGCCTCCCCCTTCGCGGCCCCTTGCATCACCGCCCGGGCCCGGTCCACGCTGGCGTAGCCATCGTCCTGCACCGGGAGGGCCCGTGTCGAGAACTCCAGTAGGGGTCGGCCTCTGAGCTCCACGCCCAGGAGCTCCCGAGCCGGGAGGTTGCTGTTCACGAACGTCCCGCTCTGGCAATCGTAGATGAGGATGGCCTCGGGAGCCGTGTCCAGAAGGTTCTGGAGCCGCCGGAGCGACATCCGCGCCGAGTAGCGGGCTTCGGCGGTATCCGCCGCATCCTCCACCAGGTAGGTGCCCATGAGCAGGGTGAAGACCAGCATGGCCGACTCGTCCAGGGCGTAGGTCAGGGCCGTTGCCTGAACCAGGTCGTCCACGAGGGCGAGGGCCAGGATCGCCATCCCCACGAGGAAGATGACGGGGCGGTGTCCCAGCTCCGTGCGATATGCGATCACCGCACGTTTGATGACGTTGGCCAGCGACCCGGCGATGGCCAGGACCACGGGCAGCGCGTAGGGGCGGACCAACGGAATGGCCCGCTGCACCTCCTCGTTCCAGGGAAGCACCACCCGTCGGATGGCGAGGACCCGCTCCAGGTAGATGCCACCCGGGACGGTGAGGTGAAGGACCAGGGCGGCCACCACCATCGCCACAAGCCAGGGCCACGCGCGCCCCCGGCGAAGGAAGGCCCAGGAGAAGCCGATGACGCCGAGCCACGCCAGAATGGCGAAGGTGGTCTTGAAGAAGATCAACCGCTCGGCCCCCGGGAGCGTCGTGTTCCGGGCCAGCGCCACACCCGTAAGGGTGAAGGCGGCGAAGGCCAGGGCGGTGAAGCCGAAGCTCAGGTTCACCGGATCCCGGACACGACGGAGCCCGATCGCCGTATGCAGCACCCCGGACCAGATCATGATTCCGGCTGCGGCAATGAGGAAACCGATGATCATGCGAGGGCTCCCCGACCCGGACCGGGCCAGTGTTTCTGGGGAAGTTCGGAAGGGACGACACGCCCGGGGGGTGCGGTGAACGGCACTTGCGGACAAGATGCGACACGAGCGTCGCGAATGCGAGGGCTGGCCGGCGCCGGAGAGGGCCAGCGACCCCCTCCCGGAGGTCCCACGTCCGATCTTGCTCCGAAGGCCTCGGTTGCCTATCCTCCCATCTGAGAATGGTTCTCAATCTCACGCCATGGGAAGGTCCCGTGTTTCGAATCAGCCCAGTTCTCCTGCTCCTGCTGACGGCCGCATGCACCGGCCCCGCCGCCCCCCGCCCCGATGCACCCGGCCCTCTGCCCTCGGCGACGGACGACGAGAAGGTGGGAGTGCTGGTGATGGCCCACGGTGGCGACGAGGCGTGGAACCGCTCGGTGGACGAGTCCATGGCCGCCCTCCCGCCGGAGGTGCCGGCGGTGGTGGCCTACGGGATGGCGAATCCGTACAGCCTGCACACCGGCCTCCAGGAGTTGGAGGCCATGGGGGTGCGTCGCGTCGTGGTGGTCCGGGCCTTCCTCTCGGGACGCTCCTTCCTGGATCAGACCCGGTGGTACCTGGGGATGAACCCGGAGCCGCCGGAGAGCTTCGTCCTGATGGGGCCGGCGGCAGGGGATTCGGCCGCCCGGGAGGCGCTGGACCACGATCTCGAGGTGGCGACGCATTCCGAAGGGATCCTGGATTCGCCCGAGGCGGCACGGATCCTGTCGGCTCGAGCCGACGATCTCAGTCGGGACCCGAGCCGGGAGGCGGTTCTTCTCCTCGCCCACGGCATGGGGGACGAGGAGGAGAACGATGAGGTCCTGGGTGCCATGGAGCGGGTCGCCAGGGAGATCCGGACCTCGGGATTCGCCGACGTCCGTGCGGCGACGCTGAGAGAGGACTGGGAGGAGGAGCGCCGCGAGGCGGAAGCGGAGATCCGTGCGTACGTGTCGCGGCAGAGTGAAGCGGGTCGGCGCGTCCTGGTGCTTCCCGTACGCCTCTCGGGATTCGGTCCGTACGCAGAGGTGTTGGAGGGGCTGGAGTACCAGGCGGGTGCGGGCCTGCTCCCGCATCCTGTCGTGGGGGACTGGGTGATGGCGACGGCCAATCGGGTGTCCTGCGGCGCCGGCTGGGGTCCCCTCTCCGAGCGTTGCCCACGAACCCTCGCCCCGGAGCAGTCGCCGACCCGTTAGGGCGGGTGGGCGCCGCCTCCGGACGAACCCGGGTCAGGGTCGGCGGGCGAGGATGACTTCGCCCCGGGATGTCCTCAGGAGAAGGGCTCCGGTCTCGTCGAAGCGGAACGCCTCCAGCCGCTCCAGCAACTCCAGGAAATGCCGTTCCTGGTTCATCAAGGACGGGGCACAGGCCCGCATGGTGGCGACCACCCCGCCCACCTCCATGCGGCCCGGGCCCGACGACGTCCACTCAGCGGAATAGCGGTTGCACGACGCGAGGCCGGCGACCCGGCCGTCCCCGAACTCCAGCGTCATGCGGGATCGATCGATGATGCCGCGGCCCGCCAGATCCTCCACGACCCATTCGGGCCCCTCGAGTTGCATGGCCATCTCGTCACCGGCCTCCGGTGAAGGTTCGTCGGGGCCCGGAGGGTTCGGCTCCGGAGGGGCGGGGCGGGAGGCCGGCGGCCCGGGGGCTCCACCGCCGAGCCCGGGAGCTTCGGACCCCCCTCCTCCGGCGCATGCCGAGACCACCAGGCTGACCAGTCCGCCGAAGGCAAGGGACCACAGGGGCGGACGCACGCGTGCCGGGCCCGCTCAAAACGCCGCGACCAGGAGCAGCGCCAGACCCAGCCCTCCCAGCCCAACGATCAGCGAGGTTCGCTGGTCGATCATCACGTAGTCCTGCTCGTAGGGGACCCGAACCAGGGTCGAGTCGGACCTCGAGGCACGCTCCCAACCCACCAGTTCCCCCTCTTCGAGACGGGGGTGATGAAGGACGACCGTGCGCCCGTCCATCTCGAACTCCACCGGATCGCTGAGGGGTATGGGGGCCACCGGGAGCGTGCGCGTGGTGGTGCACGCCGAGAGCAGCAGGAGTCCGCAGGTCAGGAGCAGGCGAATCGGGAGGAGAGGGGACGCGGCCGTCATGAGCGATGTGAGAAGGGGGGAATCCCATGAAGGTGAGGGCGCCGGAAGACACCCGAAACGGAGGGGGGAGCACGTGGGCGGCCGCCCCCCTACAGAGCAAGGATGAACGGCCCTCCGGAACCCGGCAAGGTGTTCGCGAGGCCGCCGGGACACCCTGGGGCTGCGGCGGGCCGGCGGCCGTTGGCGAATCGTCGGGAGCGGCGTGGGTCCAGAAGGGAGGAACGGGGAGGCGTCCCTTGAGGATCCCCCGTTCCGGGGTCGAGGTGCAGGATGACCGGGCACGCCGGGGCCGACTCCATTCCGCGGAATCGCCGGCACCTCGACCGGGGTCCCGACCCGCGCAGAGGGCCGGCACCCAGGCGGCGGGCGTCCTTCCCGGAGCCGGCACCGGTTGGAGAGGGGTCAGAATCGGGCGCGGGACCCTTCCCCGGGGATCGCGTTGTTGCGTACCGTGCGTCCGTCCCACCCTCACCGGAGTTCTCGCGGCATGATCGATCCCCTCCTCTCCGTCGAACCCTGGCGGCACCTCCACGGGTGTTTCGGGTCGGCTTCGGCGTCGGGGAGCCCGACGTCGACGGCCTCGTCCGGAGGGGCCCGGTGACGGATCGGCCGGACCCCGCCGGGCAGGAGGCGGAACGCTCCTGGAGAACGGCTCTCGTGGGCTGGCCGGGGCTGGTGGTGGCGGCGCTGCTTGTGGCTTCGACGCTCCTGATCTGGAATCTCGTCGCGACAGAGGCGAACCCCGCGCGGATCGAAGCTCCGCGCCCGGACATCGAAGCCGACCTCCCGCCCCCGGAAGAGCTCCCTCCCTCGTCGCTGTCGGTCCCGGTCCGGGTCAGCATCGCCACCCTTCTCCAGGAGGTGGAGAAGAATGTCCCGACGGAATACGGGAGTCCCGAAGAACCCATCGAACTGCCCGAGAAGGGTCGCACCAATGCCAGGATCTCGTTGAGGCGAACGCCCTTCCGGGCGTCTTTGAATGGCTCGTTGGCCCGCCTCGAGGCCGATGTAGCGTACCGCCTCGAGGCGACCTACGACCTCCCGCTCCTGCCGGACCTCAACCTCGGGTGCGGCACCGGCGAGGACCCGTGGCCCCGGCTGAACGTGGTGTTGGAGGCGCCCATCACCCTGACCTCCGAGTGGGCCATCGGGACCCGGGCCCGGGTGGTTCGGGTGGAGGCGGCCTCCTCCGAGGCCCGTGACCGCTGCGAGGTGACCTTCGCGGGCTTCGACATCACGAGCCGGATGGAAGACGAGGGGAGATCCTTCCTCGAGGGCTACACCTCGACCATCGACTCCATCGTGGCCGCCGCCGACGTCCGCCCCAGCTTCGAAGGCTGGTGGAACATCCTTCGGGAGCCTATCGAGCTGGACGACCAGGTCTGGCTGGAGATCCGACCGCTGACCATCCAGAGGGGGGCCATCGAGGGCGAGGGGGACGTGGTGGGTGTCGAGGCCAACCTCCAGGCCCGCCCCCGGATCTTCCTGGGGGAGAGGCCCGTCCTTTGGGACGTGGAGCTGCCGCCCCTGAGGGAGGGGCCGGTGGACGGCGCCCTGGACATCCTCATCGAAGGCGCCGCCGAGTACGACACCGGGAGCCGGCTTCTGAACGAGGCGCTGGCAGGCCAGGCGGTGGAGGCGGCGGGGCAGCGTCTGGAGCTCGAGTCTCTGGAAGTCTCGGGGATCGGGGGAGGGCGTCTCGCGCTGGCGGTCCGGGTCCGAGGGGACGCGGCGGGACTCCTGTTTCTGGTGGGCACCCCGTCCTTCGACCCGGAGGAGGGTGAGGTCTACGTGCCCGACCTGGACTTCTCGGTGGAGACGTCGAGCCTTCTCGTGGACGGCGCCTCCCGTGCCCTCCACCGTCAGTTGGTGACCGTCCTCCGACAGCGGGCCCGCTGGCCGGTGGCGGATGCCCTGGGCTGGGCCCGGGAGAAGCTCCTGGAGGGACTCAACCGGGAGCTGGGAGACGGCGTGCGGTTGCAGGGCGGGGTCGGCGAGGTGGGGATCATCGGAGTCCAGGCACGGGTGGATCACCTGGTGGTCCGGGCCAGCGGGGCCGCCGAGGCTACCCTGATCGTGGACCAGGGACGATGACGCCCCGCCGTGCCGCCAGAAAGGGAGGGGTCGCCCCGAGGAGGAAGGAGGCCACGATGGGGATCGCCGCCATCAGCCAGATTCCACCGTCCAGGATCGGGGGCGTGCCGAACGCACGCTCGACCTCGGCGCCCAGGGCCAACGCCATCCACCCGCCCAGGGCGAGCGCCGCCCCGCACTGGCGAACCACGAACCCGGCGAAATGACGGTGGAGGTGGCGAGGCGCAGCACCCAGGAGGCCCTCGAACCAGCGGCCCGTGGCGAAGGTAGCCGCCACGGGAACGGGGCCCCCAACCTCCACCGCCCCCGGTGCCGCCGCCACGGCTCGGGGGAGCGCTGCGCCGCTTCCCACACCCTCGACCACCTCCACCACCTCCGGACGGGCCTGGAACAGCGGGAGGTAGACCGCGAACTCGCTCCCGTTGCGGACGCCGGGCCGATCCGGCACCACACCGATGACCTCGATCCAGTCCGTGGGCCCGAAGCGGATGCGGCGGCCCACGGCCTGCCCGTCCTGGAAGTGACGGATCGCCATGGCCTGGCTCACGACCGCCACCGTGACCCGGGGGCCCGAATCCGTGGTCCGGAAGTCGCGGCCCCGCACCGGCTCCAACGCGAGCCGGGCGAAGGTATCCGGAGCGACGGCGTGGATCTCGGCCCGGACCGTGCGCACGGGCAGGGGGAGTCCTCCGACGGAGCAGCGCCCGCAGTCGACCCAGACCGTCGCCCGGCGTCCGGCTCCACGCACCGTACGA
The DNA here is from genome assembly GCA_037382905.1 of Gemmatimonadota bacterium. GTDB lineage: Bacteria > Gemmatimonadota > Gemmatimonadetes > Longimicrobiales > Gaopeijiaceae > Gaopeijia. The sequence continues at coordinate 6,862 of JARRPL010000053.1, forward strand.
GTGCTGGCCAGCCCCACCGACCCCCGGGTATCGGCAGCCCAGACCTCCAGGAGGTCTCCGCGCCTCTGGGACGAGAGGCCGCGGAGGTCCGCCGTGGCCATGGCGGCGCCCGCCGGGATGATGTCGGGCCCCGAGGGGCCGGCGACATGTTCCCGGAGGAGGCCTACCGTGACCAGAACGGCGAAGCCCACGGCCCCCACCGTGACGGGGAGCGACAAGAAGCGAAGAAGGGCCCCCTCGCCGGGTCCGGCAGCCCGTCGACCCACCCCTCGGGCCCGATGAAGGAGCATGGCCCCGAAGACCACTAGCAGCAGGGAGGTGAGAAAGAGGGCTTCCGGTAGCTCGGCCCGGCCGGGAAAGCTCAGGGCGAGGGCCACCGGCAGCCCCAGGCCTGCCGTCAGCGACCCCGTCCCGGCGAGCACAGCCGTGGGCCAGCCCTCCCCGACCGCTCGGGCCGCAAAGTGGGAACGGGACGCACCGAGGGCCCAGTGCACCCGGTCCCCGTCCCGCCGCAGGCGGGCATCCTGACGGAGCAGGCTCACCAGGCTGAGGAGTGCCAGCAGCGCCACGAGAGCCGCCGTGGCGGAAGCCACCCTCCGCATGGAGCGGATCTGCCCCTCCAGCGCCAGATCCCCCGGCTCCACGTCGCCTCCCAGCTCCAAGGCCCAACGTCCCGCCTCCGTCGGGATCTCCGCGAACTCCCCCCGGATCATGGATGCCGCGAGCACCGTACAGGCGATGAAACCCGTCACCAGGAGGGCCAGGACGGCGCGGCGTCCCGGCGGAACGGCCGACGTCCTGGCCGCAGCCCGCATCACCGATCCTGACGGAGCCGTCACCGATCCGGACGGCAGCGCCCGGGAGGCTCGCCGTCCGCTCATTCCCCGCGACCCTCGAAGACCGTGTTCACGACCCGCGCGGCGGGGCACACCCGCTCGCCGATGACATCGTGAGAACATCCCGGCCCAAGGAGGCGGAGGGCCGGAGGCCGTCCCGGGCCTCCCCGTCGGCACCGGGACGTCGAGTCGATACCGGGTCACCGGTTCTCAGGCGTAGACGACCCTCCGGGTCGCCAGATCCTCCCCCGTGGCCCACACCAACGCCGCCTCGAAGCCCCTGAGCATCCCCCGCGGGATGGAGTAGTCCTCGCCGATCTCCCGGCGGGCCTCCATGGAGAGGCCAATGAAGCGTCGATCACCGTGCGACGCGTCGAACTCGAAGACCAGAAAGGTGTGGGCGATCCATTCCCTGCCGTCGAACGCCTGTTCGTGGAGCCGGATCTCCCGAAGATCCCCAGGGTGGCAGTATCCGTCCAGATGGCCTCGGGAGACCACCGAGCCCGACGCCCCCGATCCACCGCCACCCCTCCTTCGACATCTCTACCGCTCCGCGTCCCCGGCGCCGGTCTGCACGGTGAATTCGAACTCCCCCCGCACCACGTGACCGTCCTGGGCCATGGTGCGCCACGAAACCGTGTAGCGCCCTTCGGCCAGGGGCCCGGACAGGGGAACGTGGTGGACGGTACGGTCGTCCGTGGTGACGAGGTCACCGGTGGACAACGGCTCCCCGTCCTCGCCGATCAGACGGATCGTCGTAGCATTCTCCTGCGTGCTCTGGGAGAACCAGAGCCGGATCTCCGTGGGGGGCTCCACCACGCTGTCCTCCGCCGGGGCGGAGCGCTCCAGGCGCAGGTGGAATGGCTCGACGGCCGAGCCCGGCCTCGAGGCGATTGCGGCCACCAGGAGGGCGAACAGGACGAGGTGGGCTCGAGTCTTCACGGGGGTCCTCCGCGGGTCGGGTGGGGCGTCGGGGGGAAACGACCCTCAAGATACGCCGAAGCCCGCTCACCTCTGCAAGGGACGGGTCGCGGGGTGCTTGCCAAGGCGAGCCGGGTCGGCTAGACATCAACCGATCCGCAAGTAGACGCAGGGGCACTCGGAAGTCCGGTACGAATCCGGCGCGGCCCAGCCACTGTGATGGGGTGCGCGAGCCAGACGTGTTCGCGCTGCCTTCGCCCAACGAAGCCACTGGGTTCCTCCCGGGAAGGCGGGCGAGGGGTGCCTCGAGCCAGGAGACCTCTCCTGCGTCGCCAGCTTCGCTCGACCCCTCTCGGGAGGGGAATGGGCCACCTGGTCGGCGTTCCGGCGCCGATCGGCGTACCCCGTTCTTCTCCCCGTCTCGGAGAAGACGGGGATGTCTGCTTCAAGACCGACGACCGACACCGGCTTTCCACCGTGGCGCCGCGATCTCGGCCCGGGGTGGTCCGTCGCCCTGCGCACGTGGGCGACCCACCGGTCGCTTCCGCGCCTCCCCGGTCTGGTGGCGGGCATCCTGGCGTCGTGCTGGATCTCCACCCTCCGTGCCACACCTGCGTCCGCCCAGGTGGAGAGCGTGATCCGGGTTGAGGTGAGGGAGGCCGGGACCGAGCGGCCCCTGGGGGACGTACAGGTCGAGGTGGTGGGAGGCGCCCTGGCGCCGGTCTGGACCGGGTCCGACGGCATGGCCGTGCTCCGTGGCCTGCCTCCGGGCAGCCACACCCTCCGCGCACGCCTCCAGGGCTACGAGTCCGCCACCCGGGGTGTCGAGGTCCTGAACGGCGTCCGCCGCGATGTGTCCCTTCGGCTGCAGCCCCGTCCCGTCGAGCTCGAAGGACTGCAGGTGGAGGCCCGGGGGGCTCCCGAAGGCGCCCGGATCCTCGACCCCGATGGACTGGGACCCGAGGCCCGCACCCTGGCCGACGCGGTGGAGCGGCTTCCCGGCGTCGACGTGATCCGGCGGGGCGGGCCCGGGACGCCCACCGTGCCCACCATACGGGGTTCGTCAGGGGATCAGGTCCTGGTGCTGGTGGACGGGGTGGCCATCAACTCCCCCCTCACGGGCGAGGCGGACCTCTCCCAGGTGACGCTGGACGACGTCGTCCGGGTGATGGTGGTGCCCGGAGCCCGGGCCGGTCGGTACGGACCCGGGGCCCTGGCCGGGGCCATCGTCATCGAGACCCGGAGTCCCGATGCCTCCACGGCCCGGGCCCGGCTCGAGACCGGGAGCCTGGGGAGCTGGGCGTTCGGGGGTTCCGCCACCGTGGCCCGGTCCCGGAGTGACTGGCGCTGGTCCATGGGCGGAGAGTGGAGTCGCACCCGCGGGGATTTCGAGTATCCCGTCCCCGAGGTCCGGGGCGGCGGAATGGCCATCCGGGACAACGCCGACGTGGAGGGTGCCTCGGGCTGGGCCGAGACCGTCTGGGATCCCGCCGCCGGACCTCGGCTTCGCCTCCGGGTCCATGCGCGCCGGGTGGCGAGAGGGAGTCCCGGCACGGTGGTGCAGCCCTCTCTCACGGGGCGGAACCAGGAGCGGCGCCTCGGTGCCCTCCTTCAGGGGGACGGGGGGGATGCGCATCGGGGTTGGAGCGCTGCCGTGAGCGTGGACCGGACCGACGCCCTGTTCCACGACCCGGAGCCCCCCTTCGGCCAGCCCTACCGGTCCGAATCGGACGTACGCCAGTTCGGCGGCCGGGGAGAAGCCCGACTCCGGTGGGGAGCCGTGGACCTGGAGGCCGGCGCCGACGGCCGGCTGCAGGACGTCACGTCCACGACCCTGGATGTCGAGGCGCCCGGGACGGTGAAGGGCCTCGGGGGCTGGATGAGAGGCCGTTGGGCCGTGACGGACCGCGACCGTTCACTGGAAGTGACCGGGTCCCTGAGGACGGACCTTCACGATCTGCTGGACGGTATCGTGGCGTCCCCTGCCCTGTCGGTGCTCCTCGGCGTCGGCGGCACGAGCTTCGAGGCCACGGTGGGGAGTTCCGTCTCCCCTCCCGACATCTCGGACCTCTTCTTCCAGGAGGGGGTGCTGGCGCGGGCGAATCCCGGCCTCTCCCCGGAACGGGTCCGGGGAGAGGTGGAGTTGCGACTCCGCCAGGAGATCCGCGGCGTGAGCTGGAGCGGTGCTGTGGCGGTGGCGGCGTTCCGGGCCGACGTGGACGGGATGATCCTCTGGTTTCCGGACCACCGATTCGTGTGGAGCCCGACCAATGTGGATGTGCGTCGCCGAGGGCTGGAGGCGTCGGGGGAGATTCGTGCGGGTCGCCTGACCTCGCTGCGGGGGGATGTGGGTTGGACCCGAGTCGAGTACGCCGGGACCACGCCGGGTGGACAGGTGGTCTACCGTCCCGAGTTCACGGCGGATCTCGCGGCGGACCTTGCGTGGGTTGGACTCGACTGGACGGCCCGATGGCGCTGGATCGGAGCCCGCCGCACCAGCCCGGGCACGTCCCAGAACCAGCTTCCCGGCTACGGGCGTATCGACGCCGGTGTGCGCCGCCCCTTCCGCCTTCGGGGGGTCGGGGTCTCGGTGGAGCTGGGTGTGAACAACCTCCTGGACGACCGCGCCTCCCTCCTGGCGGACTATCCCCTGCCGGGCCGCACCCTGACGCTGAGAGTCCGGGCCGGAACACCCGGCGCATGAAGACCACGAACGGACCCCACGGACACCCCTCCACCTTCCCCTTCCGACTCCACCGGGACCTGATCCATGACGAACCGACTTCCCCCCGTCCTCCTCCTCCTTGCCCTCGGAGCCTTGGGGGCCTGCGACGACGACCCTACGGACCCGGGAGGGACCGACCGGCCCTTCTATGAGGGGACGGAAGACGATCCCCAGATCGGAATGGTGGTCCACACCCTGGACAACACCCTCCGCCTCTTCCAGGTGGGAGATCCGGATCAGGTCCGGGAGGTGGCCCTGGGGGCGAGCAGCGCCGTGACGCCCACCGGGGTGGTCGTCGGGGGAAACACCCTCGCGGTGCCGCTGGGGAACGCCGCGTCCGTGGCCATCATCGATGCCGAGACCCAGCGGATCGAGCGCTTCCTTCTCTTCCCCTCGGGCAACGCCACCGGCGCCGCCTTTCACGACCGGAGCACCCTGCTGGTGGCCAACCTCCTGGATGACCAGGTGGGACGGGCCACCCTGGACCAGGAGGGGGACGAGATCACGGAACTCGTTGCCGTAGCCCCTGCGCCCACCGACATCGAGATGTCGGCAGGGCGGGCCCTGGTGCTCTCCGGAAACCTCGACGCCGACTTCCTCCCGCTGGGACCGGGCGTCGTGACGGCGTTGGATCCCACCACGCTGGAGGTCCTGGGCACGGTGGAGACGGGAGGCCAGAATCCCACCGCCTCGGCGGTCGGCCCCGACGGACGCCTCTACGTGGTCAACACCGGGGACTTCGTGAGCCCCGCCACGCTGGCCATCATCGATCCTGTCTCCCTCGAGCTCGTCGAGCTGGTCCAGGGGGCCGGAGTCGGCCCGGGAGCCATCACCGTGGACGACCAGGGGCTCGCCTACATCTCGGGCTTCTTCCTCGGAACCGTGATCTTCGACACGGTGAGCCGTTCCTGGATCCGGGGCCCCGAGGACCCGGTGTGTGCGCCGCTGTCGGGGGGTGGCTGTCGAGGCGCCTTCGACGCCGTGGCTGCGGCGGACGGACGCCTCTACCAGGCCTTCTTCGGCAGTCCGGGAGAAGGGCTGGCTCCACAGATCTTCGTGTACGATCCAGGGAGCTGGGCCCTGAGCGACAGCCTGCCCGCGGGCCAGGGTCCGGCAACGGTGCGGATCACCTCCTTCGAGCCCGGAGCGTCATGACGGAGGTGCCCTCCCCCTGCACCCGTCTGTGCCGGCTGGATCGGTCCCGGAGCCGTTGCGTGGCATGCCACCGGACCCTGGAGGAGATCCGGGTCTGGCCCCGAGCCACGCGGGAGGAGCGGCTCGCCATCCTGCGGTCGGTGCGGTGCCGCACCCACGGGGGCTCCGTGACGTTCTCTCCTCGCCCTGTCCCCGCTTCCCGCTGATCCGTTCCACCCAACGCCTCCGGATGGACTACAGGCACTTCATGGGTTTCCCGACATGCGTGCCCGGGGCGGGGTGGGTAGCGTGACGGGTGAGGGGCCTCCCAAGGGCGTCGTACGTCCGTGAGCCCTCATCGGTGCGGGGTTCGGTCCCCGTCCGGTCAAACGTACGGAACCCAGAGGAGTCATGGAGAAGTTCGTCTATCTGTTCAGTGAGTTGGACGATGTGGAATCGCGGCTCGGCGGCGACTGGGAGGCGGTTCGGGGCCTGTTGGGTGGAAAGGGCGCCAACCTTGCCGACATGACCCGTCTGGGCGTGCCCGTCCCCCCGGGATTCACCGTCACCAGCCGGGCGTGCATGGCGTTCCTTGAAGCCGATGCCTGGCCCGAGGGGCTCTGGGATCAGGAGTTGGAGGCGGTCCGGCGTCTGGAGGAGGAGACGGGACGGGGCTTCGGGGACCCATCCAACCCCCTTCTGGTCTCGGCCCGCTCCGGAGCGCGCTTCTCCATGCCCGGGATGATGGACACGGTCCTGAACGTGGGGCTGAACGATGCCATCGCCGAGACGATGGCGGAACGCACCGGCGACGGGCGGTTCGTATTCGACCTCTATCGTCGGCTGGTCCACATGTTCGGCTCGGTGGTGATGAACGTGCCGGACGAGGTCTTCGAAGCGGTGATCGCAGCCCGGCGGCGCACGGCGGGTGTGGCCAGCGACGCGGAACTCCGCGAGGAGGACTGGCGGGCCGTCACCGAGCGGTTCCAGGAGATCTTCCGGACGTATACCCGGGAGCCCTTTCCCCAGGACCCCTACGAACAGTTGAGGCGCACCACCGAAGCGGTCTTCCGGTCGTGGAAGGGTCGTCGAGCGGTGGACTATCGCAGGGCCGCGGGCATCGATGAAGGGCTCGGGACCGCCGTGAACGTGCAGACCATGGTCTACGGAAACACGGGAGAAGGGTCGGCCACGGGCGTGGCCATGTCCCGGAATGCGACCACCGGGGCGAACGAGATGGAAGGGGACTTCCTGCTGAACGCCCAGGGCGAGGACGTGGTGGCGGGGATCCGGACCACCCGGCCCCTGGCGGAATTGGACGAGATCATGCCCGAGGTCGCGGGGGAGCTGCGGCGGATCGCCCGGGAATTGGAAAACCACTACCGGAACATGCAGGACATGGAGTTCACGGTGGAGCAGGGCAAGCTCTGGATTCTCCAGACCCGTGACGGCAAACGGACCCCCCAGGCCGAGGTCAAGATCGCCGTGGACATGGTCCAGGAGGGACGCATCTCCCGCTCCGAGGCGGTCGCCAGGGTGAAGCCGGACCAGGTGGACTCGTTCCTGCATCCCCAGCTGGATCCCGAGGCGCTGAAGGGGGCCACACCGGTGGCCCGGGGACTCAACGTCTCTCCGGGGGCCGCGGTGGGCGTGGCGGCTCTCGATCCCGACACGGCGGAGCGCTGGGCCGAGGCGGGTCGGTCCGTGATCATGGTCCGGCCCGAGACCAAGCCCGACGACGTCCATGGAATGCTGGCGGCGGAGGGGATTCTCACCTCCCGGGGTGGGCGGACCAGCCACGCGGCGCTGGTGGCCCGGCAGTTCGGGAAGCCCGCCGTGGTCGGGGCGACGGAGCTGGAGATCGACCTGGAGCAGCGGCGGATCACCACGGAGGACGGCACCGTCATCAAGGAGGGGGAGTGGATCGCCTTGGACGGGAACCGGGGGAACGTCTTCCTGGGAGAGCTCGCGACGGTGCCGGCGGACCTGTCGAACCCCGAACTCCGGACCCTGCTGGCGTGGGCCGACGACATCCGGAGGCTGGGCGTGCGGGCAAACGCCGACTACCCGGCGGATGCGGAGCGGGCACGGGAATACGGCGCCGAGGGAATCGGCCTCTGCCGCACCGAGCACATGTTCTTCGAATCGGAACGACTGGCGATGGTGCAGGCCATGATCATGGCCACCTCCCCCACCGAGCGGGAGGAGGCCCTGGCCGGGCTGCTCCCCATGCAGCGGGACGATTTCGAAGGCCTGTTCCGGGCCATGGACGGCCAACCGGTGGTGATCCGTCTGCTGGACCCGCCGCTGCACGAGTTCCTGCCCACCCGCATCGACCTCTCCACCGAGTTGGCGGACCTGAAGATGCGTCTTCGTGACCTCTCGGCACTGGCGGAGATCGACGACGTCCTGGACCGGATCGCCGAGAAGCAGCGCGTCCTGGACCGGGTGGAGGAGCTGGAAGAGGCGAACCCCATGCTGGGCACCCGGGGCGTGCGGCTTGGGATCCTGGTCCCGCAGATCACCCTCATGCAGGTCCGGGCGATCTTCGAGGCGGCTTGTCGCTGCGTGAAGGACGGCGTGGACGCCCGACCCGAGATCATGATTCCCCTCGTCTCCCACGTGGAGGAGCTCCGGATCCAGCGATCGCTCCTGGAGGAGGAAGCCCGGACCGTGATGGACGAGGCCGGCGTCGAGGTCCCCTACATGTTCGGGACCATGATCGAGGTGCCCCGGGCTGCGCTCACGGCAGGAGAGATGGCGGGTCTCGCCGAGTTCTTCTCCTTCGGGACCAACGATCTCACCCAGACGGTATTCGGGATCTCCCGGGACGATGCCGAGTCCGGATTCCTCGTGGAGTACATGGGCCGGCACATCCTGCCGTCGAACCCGTTCGCCACCCTGGACCGGAAGGGCGTGGGACGGCTCATGTCCATCGCCGTGGAGGACGGGCGGGCGGCCCGGCCGGGGCTCCAGGTGGGGATCTGCGGGGAGCACGGCGGAGACCCTCGGACCATCCGCTTCTGTCACCAGTGCGGGCTCGACTACGTCTCCTGCTCCCCCTTCCGGGTGCCGGTGGCCCGCCTGGCGGCGGCCCACGCCGCGTTGGCAGATGAGACCACCGAGACTACCCCGGCGGAGCGCCGACCGGTGACCGTCCACGAATCGGGCTAGCCGACATGATCGAGGTCCGGCCCGCCCGGGAGGCAGAGGCGCCCTGGATCCGCGACATCTTCGTCGCGAGCTACGGGCCGGACTACGCGTATCCGGACTTCTACGACGAGCAGGCGATCCGCCGGATGATCCTGGCGGACCGGGAACTGGTCCTGGTGGCGGTGGACACCGAGGTCGGGCGACCGGTGGGCACCGCCTCCGTGATCCTGGAGGTCGGGGCCTTCACCGACCTCGTGGGCGAGTTCGGACGACTGGCCGTCCATCCCGACTGGCGCCACAGGGGCATCGGCAGCCTCCTGGTCGAGGAACGGGTCCGGAGGGTGGAGGACCGCCTGCACGTGGGCTTCATGGAAGCCCGGGTTCATCACCCCTTCACCCAGCGGCTCGCTCGGCGGCATGGCTTCACCCCGGTGGGCTACCTGCCCCTAAAGATCCGATTCGGCTCGAACCGGGAGAGCGTGTCTGCGAACGTCCGCTACTTCGGAGCCGCCCTCTCCCTGCGGCGACATCACCCCCGGATCACCCCCGAGAGCTACGAGCTGACGAGCCTGGCGCTGGCCAATGTCGGCATCCAGGGTCGACCCCTGGTGGACGAACAATCGGCGCCCTATCCGGTGGGGGACTACGAGCTGGAAGAGATGTCGGCCAACGGATACGCCGACCTCCTCCGCATCGAACGGGGCCGGCTCAAACACCGGGAGATCTTCGGACCGCTTCGGCTGCACTACGGGGTCTTTCGTCTCCACGCCTCCCACTCCCACTACCTGCTGGCCGTGCGGAAGGGGAGAGTCATGGGCGGGGTGGGCTACCTTGTGGATCTGCACGAGGGGGGCGCTCGGGTATTCGAGCTCATCTCCCTGGAGGACGAGGCGATTCCCTTCCTCCTCCGGCAGCTCCTCACGCGGATGCGGTCCCACCCCAAGCTGGACTACGTGGAGGTCGACGTGAGTGCGTATGCCCCGCGTATGCAACGGACCCTCCTGGACCTGGGATTCGCACCCGCGGCCTACCTTCCGGCCCTCACCTTTCACGACGTGGAGCGGCTCGACCTCCTCAAGATGGCACAGCTCTTCACCCCGCTGGTGGAGGAGGTGGAGCTGGTCCCACCGACCCGGGAGGTGGCCCGACTGGTCCTGGAGTCGTTCCGGGACACGGCCATCGAGCCCCGGATCTCGACGGTGCTGGACCGGATCGAGCTGTGCTCCGGGCTCGAGGGGCCCGACGTGATGGAGATCGCCGGGCTATTCCAGGTAACGGAGCACGCCGCCGGAGACGAGATCTTCCGGGCCGGCGATCCTTCGGAGGAGATGTGGATCGTGCTGTCGGGACGGGTGGACGTCTGGGTCCCCTCCGACGAGCCTGGATTTCCCGAAGCGGCCTTGGGTGCGCCGGGAGCGGCGGCGGGAGACGAGGGGACGAGCGCCCGGCCGGGACATCGGTGTGTCGGAAGCGTGGGCGCCGGGGAGTGCCTGGGGGAGACCGCGCTCCTCACCGGAACGGACCACTCCGCCACGGCGGTGGCGGCGTCGCCACTGGAGATGGCCGTGATCCGACGGGATCCGCTCGAGGCCCTGGTGCGTCGCAGGCCCACCATCGGGGTGGCCCTCTACCGGAACGTGGCCGTTGGGCTGGCGGGCAAGCGTCGCCGGACCGGTCGGGCTCCATGAGGCCGGGCGGGCGTCCGCTCCCGGCCCAAGCCTGGCGGAGCGGGCCGATCTAGGCCCCCGTCGACTCCCTGGCGGGCTCCGGGTCCCGGCGTCGAATGACGCGAATCGACCCGCTGGCCAGGAGCAGCCAGAGGAAGAGGAGCGCCAGGACGATCCGCTGTCCAACTCCCAGGAGCTGCCGCGGGACGGCGGCCAGCGCCAGGAACGCCACGGCCCCGATCAGGAGAACCACCACCGGCAGCATCCACCTCCCGTAGGTCCGGCAGGAGGGAATTCTCCGCACCGCCAGCGTGAATGCGAGAGCACCCAGGAGGCAGAGGGGAAGCGCCGCCCACGAGGAGCCCAGGTGGAGCCACCCGGACCGGGTCGCGGGCGGGACGGGAAGCACCGTCCCGTCCGGAGGGAATACGGCGGCCGTACCCGCCGCCACGGCACCCAGGGCAAGGAGGGCGGCCGACCCCACCTCCAGCCAGCCCGGTGCGCCCAGCTGAAGGGCACCCACCCCTGCCGACGCCAGGGCAAGCGCCAATCCCAGGTACACGGCCAGGAGGGCCATCCCACCGTCGCCCAGCAGATAGACGTCCACCGGGAGCGAGGCGACGGAATTCTGCGGCTGGAGGAGGTGGAGGGCCGCCAGCGCCACGGCAGAAGATACGACCCCCACCTGGATCCAGACGTCGGAGGTGAAGGGGATCGGTCGGGGTCGGCGCACGGCGCTCAGTCAGGGAGGCGAGGTGGGAGGGCGGCCGCAATAGGCAGAGATCCGTCGCTCCCGGCAACGCCGCGTCCTCACCCGACGGGGGCGGAGCCCGGGGTGGGTCCGGTGGCCCGTCGGATCACCGGTGGACCCTCAGATCCATACGTCCGGCTCGACGGTCCGGTCTCCACCCTCGGTTCCGGTGTTCACCACGCCGCTCGGTTCCACCAGGAGGAGCTTCACCTCGCCCTGGGCACAGGGCCGGTGACGAACGCCACGAGGAACGACATAGAGCTCCCCCGGGCCCAGGAGCACGTGCCCGTCCGGCAGGTCGATGCGGAGCGTCCCCTCCAGAACCAGGAAGGCCTCGTCGGTCTCGGGGTGTTCGTGCCAGATGAAGTCCCCGTGGAGCCGTGCGACCTTGAACCGGTAGTCGTTCAGCTCCGCCACCACCCGGGGCTGCCAGAACTCCTGGAGGGTGGCGCATGCAGCCGCCAGGTCGACGGCGCGATGTTCCGCATCCTGGCTCACCGGATTCTCCCTCACCGCGGCCGATCAGGCGTCGCGTCGGGTGGCACGCCGTCGATGCCGACACCGGGCACACACTCCACCATGCCGGCCTCCGCAACGGGACCTGGGAACGACATGCCGGCATCCCGCTGGTCGCCTGCCCCCTCATGGGCCGGCGGGCTCGCATCGGTACCGCGTCTGCCGGAGCGGGCCTCCGGCGTCGGCCCACCCGAGGATGCGAGACGAAGGGGCCCGGTCCCGGGGTAGCGCGCGGGAAGGCCGTCGGGTCCACAGCGGGGTGCCGCACCGGGTGAGGCCTCCTCCTCAGCCCGTGCGGCGGCCCGGATGTCCGCCGGAGCGGACCCCTCCGTCGCGGCCTCGACCGTCACGGAATCCGGTGCCCCGACCCGGGGTGGGGCCACCGTCTCGGAGCGGCCCGCCATCAGGATGTAGGCCCCGAGAAGGATGACGGCCACCCCCTTGATGGAGTCCAGACGGGACCAGGAGGAGCGTGCGTCATCTCGGTGGCGATCGGGTGGGGTCATCCGGCGGCGCGGAAGAAGGAGCGGCTGGTCGAGCCGAACCCCTACGCGCTCCTGGGGGCCGTGGCCCTCTTCGCCGCCGCCTGTCAGAGCGGAGCCGCCGGACCGGATGCTCCCGCACCGGTCACGAGTCCGGCGGCCGCCGAGGCCGAGGTGGAACTCAAGGAGCCGAACACGCTGGCGGGGATCTACACTCCGGCACAGGCGCGGCGCGGTCGCCAGGTGTATGAAGAAATCTGCTCCGAGTGCCACGAAACCGAGGAATGGCAAGACGAACTGTTCCTGGCCCGATGGAATGGTGAATCAGTATTTCGATTCTGGTATTACATCTTCGAGCAGATGCCCAACGGCGCGCCACCCTACTCTCTGCCCCGGGAGCAGGTGTCGGACGTGGTGACCTACATCCTCGAGCTCAACGGGGTGCCCCCGGGACCCCGGGAGCTGGGGAGCGACGACGAGGCCGTCAGCGAGCACTGGCTGTACTGGAGCGTCCCTCGGGGCTGACGGCTCGACGGACCGGCCCGGCGCCACGCCCCGAACAGAGGCGCTTCGCAGAGCCGTGACGTTCCACCCGGAGGCCCTCCTGCGTGTTCCCGGAGCGGGATGTCCGGGGCCCGGCAGCCATCGGCTGCCCACAGCCGGCCAATCTCACACGTCGCCGCCGAACAGGAGCGGAATCCGGAAGGCCCCCCAGACGAGATGCCAGGACAGGTAGTAGCCCAGCCGGAACATGCACATCCCCAGGAAGCCGAGGCGGCCAAAGATGGCCAAGGCGACGACGCTGAACAGGAGGAGGTGCAGGCCCACCGCGACCGTGATCCACGCCGGTGCGCCGCCGCTCCCGAAGGCCATCTGGAAGACGGGCTCGATGAGGGCGGTGATCCCGAGCACCAGGAGGGGCGGGGAAGAGGAGGAGTGGGCGGGCGGCTGCCGGAATGCCGAAAGGAGCGCCAGGGGGATCAGGTGGAAGGCGGACTCCGCCGCCACCGCGATGGCGGGGTAGAAGAGGAGCGCGGCGGGAAGGGCCACATTGAGGTCGCGGGGAAAGCCACCGAGGAGATCCATGACGATCGCCGGCCCCGCCAGCAGCGCTCCCAGAACGGCGACCCGCAGGTGATCCCGGAAGCGGCCTGTGGCGACACCGAACCACCCCCGGCGGACGAGCCGGTGGAGGGAGACCGCCCCCAACGAGGCGAGACGCGCGGTGACCAGTAACGGGTCCAGCTCTCCGAAGATGAAGCGGAAGACGTCGGGGCGGGCGATGTCGAGCACACCGGCTGCCAGGACGGCGCCTGCGAACAGGAGCTGGACGGTCCTCAGGCCGGATCGGTCCGAACGGCCGC
>JARRPL010000054.1:0-12833 GCA_037382905.1 Gemmatimonadota bacterium
CTCATCACCGCGACCCCGTTTGAACCTCCTATTCCTCCATCGAAACCGGTTCCGTCGGACCGTCCTGACAGGCCGCGAGGAATCCGATCGCCAGAGTCATCGCGAGGTAGCAGGGAATGCGGAGGGGGGAGCTGCCGCGAGGGGACGACATGTTCGGTTCTCCGTTGGGGTGGGTCTGAAGCGTGTTCGGAGAGTGCCCATGTCGTGAGCGCGCCGGAGTACGTGACGCAGCATGACAGCGAGTCGAGTCGTGGGAAGATGGAGGTGACTGGCCGGGATACGGAGGTGGGTGGGGACGCCCGGCGGGACGGCGCGCGTCTCGAAGACGCACGTGGCGACCGGCTTCGCCGTCCTCTTCTTGGGTGCTCGTCGACGCCATGTGGGCGATGTCGCGGCTCGTACATACCAGCACGTAGTCCGCGGCGGAGGTCCGCCGCCTATCTTTCCGGTGACGCTTTCCGACAATGGCTCCCATGAAGACGACAATTCTTACGATCGCGGTGGGGGCCACGCTTCTCATGACGTCTTGCTCGCCCAAGGCCGACGAGCCCGCCGGGGATGATGGACCCGTCGTGGTGGACGCTCTGCCTCCCGGAGTCGGGTCGATCGGACCGGAGGCGTGGGCCGACACGATGCGAAGACTCGAAGAGACCCGTGCCGCGGTCACGCGGATCCTGGCACCGATGGTCGAGGCGAGACTCGAGGAGTATCCCGACAACCCCACGATGCGTTGGCTGTTGGAAGTAGCGCCGACCTGCGTCCGGATGGTGTCCACGGCCCAGGACTCCTCAGATGTCAACGCCGTGGCAGGCCTCATGTCCCGATATGCGGGCGGCTCCATCATCGGCATCGAGCCGGAGGGGTTCGTGTCCCTCCCGGACAGCAGCAGCCTCGGTACAGTCCACCGAAGCTGGGCCACGAACCGGTTCCTCCCGGCGGGTCCCGATTCCGTAGCGGTCAGCTTCGGGCACGGTCGGACCAGTCCATGGGCCGTTCTGGTCCGAAGAAGCGACGCCCTGGAGGGCCGATTCGGTGTCACCTGGGATGTCGGGCCCACCACCTCTCGGCTCGGCCCGGTGCGACTGGAGCCGACGCCTTGTCCGAGATCGGCTTCGGACCCAGGCCTTCGGGACGGCTGACCGGCGACGCCCACAGGAAGCGGCTTGCGAGTCGGCGATCCGCTGGACGCAGGATCTCACACACCTCCACGGTCGTCAGAACGCTCTCCGAGTGGTGGAGCGCCGATGTCTCCGATTCAGGCGACCGACTCATTTCCTGGACACCTCCCGGACGGCGTCTCCTGATCTCAGAGAGTACGCCCTCGACGGAGCTCGACGCTGGGTGGAACGGAGCAATCGCGGAGCCTCGCAGCCCTCCGAGGAGGAGCGCCGGAGGATCATAGAGCACCTCGGCTCGTCCTCTCGCCCGCTACCCCGACCGATCCAGGGCCAGTTTGCCTTGCTGTTTCGGGCAGCAAGATGACGGAGCGGACCCGTCGAGGGGACGGGGTGGGAACTCGAGGATTCCGGCCTGAGCACGTCCGAAGGTCCCCCACGGAGATGACTCGTCCGTCGATGTTTCCGGCCAAGGCACACGCCGGATCGTCATGATTCCCGGGCGCGAAGTAGGTGGGTGCAGTGAGGCGGGAGGTGACCTCGAGTGCCCGTCGAACGGCGGACGTCTCCCCTCGGCCGAATCGGAAGTTGTACGCCGGGTGGGTGAAGTCGCCCACGAGCAGGATCACGTCCAACGGAGCGGTCTTGAGCCAGGCGACCACCTGTCGAAGCCGCTCGAGAGAGTCGTGGATGTCGCCGATGCAGACGATTCTCCTGATCGGCTCGACATGGGTGCGGCTCTACTCTACCGCGGCCCGGCGGGTCTCTTCCCGCACTGTGTCGGGACGATCGTCCATCTCTCCTCGACGACCTGACCATCCCGTTGATACCGGATGATGACGCGTCCGGCCTCTCTGTCGACCATGACCTGGAAGTTCTGGCCGCCGGCGTGGGGGTGCGTCGACCAGGAGGCGAACGCCGAGAGGGCCTGTCCAGAAGACTGTGTAAATGGCCCGGGGATCATACGGGCACGCGTCCAGGGAAGGCGAGTGCCAGGTGGTTCAGGGCGGTGGGCCAGTCGTGAATAGGACGGCTCCACTTCCGGCTCGCCCGCTGTAGGGCGAGATACATCACCTTCCTCACGGCCTCGGGAGTGGGAAAGGCGCCGCGCTTCTTGGTGACCTTCCGAAGCTGAGCGTTCAGCGACTCGACCGCGGTGGTGGTGTACATGACACGGCGCAGCTCCGGTGGGTAGTCGAAGAAGGGGATCAGATTCACCCAGTTCGTCCGCCACTTCCGGCTGATCATGGGGAAGCGCTCGAGCCAGCGCTCCTCGAAGGCCTCCAGGGCCTGCTCGGCCGCCTCGACGGTCGGGGCCTGGTAGATGGGTCCGGAGATCCTTGGCCACCGCCCTGCGCTCCTTCCAGGACACGTAGCGCAGCGAGCCCCGGACCATGTGGACGATACAGAGCTGGACCTGGGTCTGGGGGAAGACCGAGGCGATGGCGTCGGGGAAGCCCGTGAGCCCGTCCACGGCGGCGATCAGGATGTCCTCGACCCCGCGGTTCTTCAGCTCGGTGAGGATGGAGAGCCAGAACTTCGCCCCCTCCGCCTCCCCGACCCACAGGCCCAGGAGCTCCTTCTCTCCGGTCAGGTTCAGGGCCAGGGCCAGGTAGACGGCCTGGGTCTGGATGTGGCCCGAGACCCGGCCCTTCACGTGGACCCGAGTCCAGGAAGACGATCGGGTAGACCGCCTCCAACGGCCGGGCCTGCCACGCCAACACCCTCGTCCTGGACGGCGTCGGTGACCGTCGAAATCAGCGAGGGCGAGATCGCGACCCCGTAGACCTCCTCCAGATTGCCCTGGATCTCCCGGGTCGTCGTACAGGGCGAGGACCTTTTCATCGAAGCCGGGGAGCCGGCGCAGGCCCTTCGGCACCAAGGCGGGCTCGAAGTTGCCCTCCCGGTCCCGCGGTACCTCGAGCTCGACCTCCGCCGTGCCCGTCTTGACCCGCTTGCGGCTGTGGCCTTTGCGTGAGTTGCCCCGGTTGCGGCCCTCCGAGGCGTGCTTCTCGTAGCCCAGGTGGGCCGTCAGCTCCCCCTCGAGCATCCGCTCCATGATGCCCTTCTGGAGCGACTCCAGCAGGCCCCCCCTACCCATCACCTCCTCCGGACTCAGCCCCTCCAGGAGCTGATCCAGTAGCGCCTCCACCTCTGCCTGCTTCTTCGACTGCTTGGCCAAGGCGTCCTCCTTGGTGACACCAGGTCTACGTCACGGCCATTTACACAGAAATCAGGACACTCCCGGGTTCGCTGCCCACGCGCCACCCGGGCCCGGACCTCAATCCGCCCGGAGAGCCCGGGCGGGGTCCACCGACGCGCTCGTCCGGGCCGGGATCCAGCTTGCCGCCGCCGCCACGGCGATCATCACCGCGCCCACGGCGACGAGGCCCACCGCGACCTCCGGCGCCAGGGCGCCGACTCCGAACACCCGGCTCCCGACCACGGCGACGCTCGCCCAGGAGAGGGGCAGCCCCACCGCCAGGGCGATCAGCCCCAGGAGGAGCCCCCTCCGTACGAAGTGACGGGTGACGGCGCCGCGGTCGGCTCCCAGGGCGATCCGCACCCCGATCTCCCGCGTACGCTCTCCCACCCCCGCGGCGATGGCCCCGTACAGGCCGACGCACGCCAGCAGGAGGGCCAACAGACCGCAGGCCGCCGCTCCGGCGGATACGTGCGCCATCTGGGTGCGAGCCCGGCCCATGGACTCCTCGAGGCCGGCCAGGTTCACGTCGAGATCGGGATCGAGGTCTCGCAGGGCTTCCCGGACCGCCGCCGCCACTCCGGAGTCCGGTCCCCGCTCGGCACGCACCACGAGGATGGGGGCGGAGGTGGCGGGGATCTGTCGACGCGGGGCGAACACGACGTTGTTCATGTAGGTGGCCGCGCCTCCCCGGTACACGGCCCCGGTGATTCCCACCACGGTGGCTTCGACCTCTTCCTCGTCGTGCAGCACGAGGGTGAGGGTCCGGCCCAGGGGATCCTCGCCGGGCCACGCTCGACGGGCGACGGTCTCGTCCACGACGATGACTCTCGGGGCCCCGGGAGCATCGTCGGCCCTCAGGGCTCGTCCCCTCCGGAGGGGGACATCCATGGCCTCCAGGTACCCGGGGTCGACGGCCACCAGGCTCAGAGCGGGGAAGCGCCGCTCCGGGTCCCGGACCGCCTCGGGGAGGCGGGCGCCGAAGGGGTAGCGTCCGCCCATGTACGGCACACCGCTGGCGAATCCGGCCGCTGCCACGCCCGGCACGGCCGCGGCCTGATCCCGGATCCGCATCAACAGCGGGTCGGACTCGGACTCCGTATAGCCCGACTGAGCCACGTCGATCCGCAGGCCCACCACCCCCTGCGGGTCCCCCCAGCCCCACTGGGCTTGGTAGGCGTCGACCTGGCCCACCAGGATCGCGGCCCCCGCCAGGAGCGGCAGGCTGAGTCCGAGCTGCGCCACCGTGAAGCCGTCCCGAAGACGGGAAGTTCCGGGCCCGGCGCCGGCGACCTGGTCCTTCATGACCTGGGACAGGCCGGCCCGGGTCCCATGGAGGGCCGGAGCCAGCCCGAAGGCGACGCCCGCGCCGCACACGACGGCCAGGATGGGCCCGAGCACCCGGAGTCCCGGGGTCAGGTCCAGGGGAAAGGTGAAGAGGGCCCTCTCCAGGAACTCCAGGCTGCCGAAGGCCAGTGCCACGCCGAGGAGGCCGGCGATCCCCGCCAGGAGGAGGCTCTCGGTGAGGAGCTGCCGGATCAGCCGGCTGCGGCTGGCGCCCATGGCGAGGCGCACCCCCATCTCCTTTCGGCGCCGGACCGCTCGGCTCAGGAGGAGGGCGCTCACGTTCGCGCAGGCGATGAACAGGACCAGGCCGCCGATCAGCCCGCCCACGCTGAGGAGGAACGCACCGACCCCGGTCATGATGCCGGAGCCTGGACCCCGATAGGGGACGATCTCGATCCAGGGCGGACCGTCTTCGGTCGGCGCTGGGGTCCCCTCCATTCCACTCGCCACATGGGACGCCACGGCGGCTGCACGCTCCGTCGTGACGCCCTCGACCAGGCGAGCCAGGAGGCCGAAACGGCGCTCACCCGACGAGGTCCAGCGATCCTCCGCCGGGAAGACCGCCTCCAGGTCCGCCGCCGGAAGCCAGAGGCTCACCGGGTCGTCGATTCCGGTGGCCCCGTGGAATCCTTCGGGTGCCACGCCGATGACGGTGTAGCTCCGCCCCGCCACCTCGACGCTCCGACCGACGACGTCGTCGGACCCGCCCAGCTCCGCCTGCCAGAACCCGTGCCCCACGACGGTCACGGCGGGGCCGTCGGGTCGTTGCCGGTCGTCCCCGGGAACGAACCCGGTTCCTCTCGCCATCGCTACGTCGAGGAGGGCGAAGTAGTCGCTGCTGGCGAACTCGGCCAGGACGGCCTTCCCTCCCTGCTCGGTGCCCAGCGGCACGGGGGCCGTCCAGGCCACCGCCACGGCGTCGAACAGCTCCGTACGCTCCCGGAGCTCGAGGAACGGCCCATAGTCCAGGCCCCACGGTACGTCGGGGCGGGCGTCGGGGACGGTGCGGATCTCCACGAGGCCGTCGGCGTCCCCCACCCCCGGCGGGGGTCGGAAGAGGATCCCGTCCAGGACGACGAGGACGACCGCATTCGTCGCGATGCCCAGGGCCAGGACGGCGACGGCGACGGCGGAGACCAACGGGGTGCGGATCGTCTGACGAAGGGCGTAGCGGAGGTCCTGGATCAGACCGTCCATGGGTCGTCCTCCGTGAGCTGGCTCATGATTCCGAAGGGGGCTGGGCAGGATGATCATGTCCACCCGCAGGCCCGCGGGCTCTACGCACATCCACGTAGCCTCCGGCGCGGGCGCCGGGAGGAACGTGGGTTTCGGCCCTCCCCCACGGCAAGCCACCTGCCTCCGGGCTCGGGGATCTGCCCGCACCGATGCCCGATGCCCGGACCCCAGCACGGATTCCAGCGACAGATCGCAGCCGGTGACGGCCGTGGGGAACCGCTACGTGGGAGTGCGTATCACCCTCGGCACGCGAAGCCGCATCATGCGTGTGATCGATCGGGCGGAAACGCTGCCCGACTCCACAGCTGCTCGGGACCCGTCACCATGCGCCCCACGTCGAACCCCCTCCCGGTTCCTTCCGGCCCGGGCGGGCCGGCCCTTCGGCACCGCGAGCGGTCCTGCCCGGAACGGTGGTTCCCGGCCTGCCTGACCTCCCCGGGTGAGGTTGTCGCGCCGGCGTGTCGGTCAGACGAGGGGGAGACATGACCTGGCTCGCCCTGCCGTGGATTCTTCTTTCCCTCTCGGCTTCGGCCCATCCACCGGCGCCTCCGGACTTCTGTTCGAAGATCCCCTTTGCCTCCGGAGTGAGACCGGAGGCGGGCGTGTTCGTGGGGGCGCCACGGACGGACTCGGTCTGGGCTGGGCCGGGGTCGGTGGAGTACGTCTCGGGACCCGGGCATTCGGGCTCCGGTCGGGGGCGGAGGATCTACGGTCAGGTCTTCGAGGTCCAGCGGTACATGGACCCGACCCCGGGCCTTCGGGAGCACGAGCGCGTCGCGGTGGTCCCATGGGACTATGGACCGGGCTGCCGGCCCGTCCCCTGGAGTCGGAGCGCAGTGTGGGTGACGGAAATGGAGCGAGGCCTGCTTCGTGGCACTCTCCGGGAGGAGAGTGAGTGGGTCGGGGGCATGCCCACGTATGATGTGTGGACGCCGGAATTCGGGTGGTACACGGGGCGGCCCTTCCGGGAGTTCGGACGGACTCCAGAGGAGGTCGACGACGCCCTATCCGTCGACGAACTGTTCGAACTGTACGCCCTCCTCCCGACCTGGCCCGAGATCCAGGCTCGCGGTTGGGATGCGGCGAGTCCGGCCGTGGCCTGGATGAAGGACCGGACACCGGACGGCACGGCGTATCCCGTCGCTTCGATCGCCCAGGGCCTGATCCGGGCAGCCGAGGATCATCGGGCGCGGGAGGTGGACCTGAGGGTCCGGGGCACCTGGGAGATCTCCGTTCAACTGCCGTCGGGGAGGGTCGAGACGGTCTACTGGCGAACGAGCGCGTCGGCGGAAGGCGCATGGTACGAGATGCTGCATCCAGGGCGGCGCGACACCACCCGGGTCGCCCCGTGGGACCGTCGTGCCGATGGCTTCAGCTTCCACTTCTGGCATGCGAGGGAGCGGAGCGGTCTGCCCACCGACTCGGCTTCAGCCGTACGGGAGCTCCGGGGGATCTGGGATGTCGCGGTGGTCGACTCTGCCGGAGAGGTGGGGTGGCGCGCCGTTCTGCAGCCCTCGGAGGTCGAGGCGTGGTGGCCCGAAGACGAGGAGATCAGCGCCGCGGTCGCTCGTTATCTGGAGAGGGCCACTGAGGGGTGGGAGTCGGGTCGGTCCGATCCGCTCCCAGGGCGGTTCTTCCTCCAGGACGACACCCTGCGCTTCGAGCAGCCCGTCGAACTGGGTGAGGAAGAGCTTCTCTGGATTCGAGGACGCCGCATCGCCATGGAGTCGGTGGACCGGAGGCGATGAGAGGACCGCGGTGGCGACCCCGCCCTTCGTCAGTTCAGGGGGCGACCACGAGGCCCCCGAGGTCCGGGACGTCTCCGTGGCATCCCTTCGGTATGCACCCGTCGCACGAGCTTGGCCCATGGCCGTTCCACGCTACGACCACGCCTGCTCCACCGTCTCTCTCAGGAGTGCGTCGAGCTTCTCCACGTTCTTCGCGGGTCGGCGCTTGGCGAAACCGCCCTGGGCCTCGTGGCGGCGAAGTTCCGAGTCGATGTAGTCGTGGATGGGGGGGATCCGGGGCCCCAGGTCGAGCTCGCCTCCCGAGCGCTTCGCCTCCAGCAGTTCGTCGATGGCGGCGAGCAGGGGAGGGGAGTCGAGGGTGGGCTCCAGCATCTCGGTGAAATCGGTGGGCGGGATTCCCAGCCCATACTCCATCCAGCGGATCGCCAGGAGGGGCCGGAGCAGGTAGAAGTACTTCTTGGTCCACACCTGATCGCCCGTCAGGTATCCCCGGTAGTTCTTCCTGGCCATGCTCAGATAGTGATAGGAGCAGGCCTTGGGAGAGAAGAAGAGGGGGAGGAGTTCCCGAAGGCGGCCTGCAAGGTGGAATCGGTCCAGAGACTCGATGGGCGAGTGGAGCCACTCGATGAGGGGAGGATTGGACTTCCGGAAGAGCTGACAGGCCTTTCGCAGATCCCAGCCTCCGATGTCCAGGGCGTCGCAGATGGGAAGCTCGATCACGTCCCGACGCCGCTCGACATTGATGGAGAAGTACCAGTCCCGCCGTCGTACGTAGATGAAACGCACGTCGTAATCGCTGTCCACCGAAGCGAAATTCCAGGCGCGGCTCCCGGACTCCACGGCGAAACAGACCCGAACCACCTCGGCCTTCTCGAGTCCGGAGAGTCGTTCCAGGATCTCGTCGCTGCGGTCGGGTGCGGACATGAGAACGCTCAGGGAAGGGGGAGATCGGATTGCGCGCGCCCCGTGCGCATGTCCGGGCGTGACCTCTGTGCGAGGCTCACAAGCCCGGCAGGACTTCGAACGCGACCGGGTCGAGCTCGTTCCCCTGACGACGGTGCCCGTCGCAGGAAAGCGGCCGCAAGCCCTTTTCTCGCGGCCGTACGGGGCGACATCCGAGCGCGCCAGAGGAGACAGAATCCCCCAAGGAGTGCTCGGACCCCCGCTACCGCACCCCCGCTCCTTCCGACGGCGGCCCGAAGTCCGTGTACTTGAAGTCCGGCAGCGGGCGTTGCTCGGGCCACACCATGTCCAGCGTGTCGCCGTCGTAAAGCTCGCCGCCCTTCATGACCTGGTCGATGGCGGTCGTGTTGCGGATGTCCGCAAGGGGATCCGCGTCCAGGATCACCAGGTCCGCCACCTTCCCGGGCTCGAGGCTCCCGAAGTCGGCGGCCATCCCCATGCCCCGAGCGACGTTCAAGGTCCCGGCCCTGAGAACCTCGTGGGGGGACAGGCCCTGCATGGCGAGCATCCAGAGCTCCCAGTGGACGGCGATGCCGTGGAGCTGGCCGTGGCCCCCGGCGGCTACCAGCCCGCCAGCGTCGGCAACGGCCACGGCGCCACCGCTCCCGTTGAGGAAGTAGTACTCGTCCTCGGCATAGCGCTGGCTGGTGCGGGACTTGTGGTCCACGGCGGCGTGGGTGAGGAAGTGGTTCACCTTGGGGTCGGCGTGCACGTCCGTGGTCTGATACCAGTAGAGCTCCCCCTGGTAGACGTCCGGTGCGGCGACGACGAGGGTGGGCACGTACATGGTGCCGGATCGGGCGTAGAGCTGGGCCACGTCGTCGTACACGTTCGCCCAGCTCGTGGGGGCGTGCTCCACGGCGGTGTAGCCGTCCAGGATCATGGCGACCTGACGCATGACCCCGCCGCCTTCGTCGGTGGCGTTGAGCCCGAGGCTGTCGGCGGCCTGGAGCATCCACTGCATCTGCCGCCGTTGGGGCTGGAGGTACTGTTTGATGGAGAACGATCCCCGGTCCGCGTAGCGCTTCACCCCGGCAAGCGCGTCGGCGAAGCTGCCGATCCGCACCACGCTGGAGGTCTGGGAGGGGCCGGTCATGAAGATCCGGGGTCCGAGCATCCGGCCGGCCTCGATGAGCTCCCGGTAGTGGAACTGGTCGGTGGAGGCGTTGACGTCCCGGGCCATGGTGACGCCGAAGGCCAGGTTCACCAGCGGCTCCGGGGCGATGTCCACCAGGACGTCCCGGGGCATCCCCCGGATGTGGGCGTGGGCGTCGATGAGGCCCGGGATGAGGGTCTTCCCGGTGACGTCGATGGTCCGGGCGCCGTCCGGGACCTGGATCGAGCTTCGGGGCCCGACAGCGGCGATCCGGTTGTCGGTGACCACCACCGTGGCGTCCTCGATCACCTCGTCGCCCCGCATGGTGATGGCCCGACCCCCGGTGAGTGCGATCGTCCCCCGGGGCTTCGGCTTGTCCACGGTGAGCTCGATCGGCACGGCCCGGGCCATCTGGTCCAGCTCCCGAGCCGGGGCGTCCGGCCCGAAGACGTCGTCCAGGTCCAGTCGGTAGAAGACGTTGGCGAAGACCCAGGTGAGCGTCTCTCCGCCGTCGGCCCACCGCAGGTCCTGCCCGCCGTCCCGGGTGACCCGCTGGAAGGGCCCGGGACCCGAGCGCTCCGTGAACGCGACGGTCTCCGGCGAGGGGGGCAGCGCAGCGACGTAGACCTCCTCTCGCAGGGTGAAGGCGAGCCAGCGCCCGTCGGGGGAGGGGACCATCTCCTCGGCGTCGGGGACGGTGGCTACCTCCCGGCGGTCGGTCCCGTCCAATCGGACCGACACGAGGGTGCCGTCGTCGGCGAAGGTGATCCGATCCCCATCGGAGGTGATGGTGAAGACATTGTCCGAGGGGGCCGAGATCACCGGTGTCGCCTCGCCCCCCTGGGCCGGGATCCACTCCACGAAGCCCCGGTTCCGGGTGTTGCGGTTCCGGGTCGCTGCCGGGTCCTCCCGCACGTAGACGATGCGGCTCCCGTCGGGGGACCAGGCCGGGTTGGCATAGTAGGCCGGGTGGGTGGTGAGCTGCCGGGGGGTGCCCCCCGAAGCCGGTACGCGCCACACGTGCCCACCCTCGGTGGCATGCCAGCTCACGAAGGCCACGCTTGCGCCGTCGGGGGAGAAGATGGGCTGGTAGTGTCCCTCGCCGCCGTCCACCAGGGGACGGGGCTCCCCGTCGGGAAGATCCATCAACCAGAGCTGATTCAGGGAGCCGAAGACCAGGCGTTCCCCGTCGGGGCTCACATCCCCGTAGCGCACATTCCGCACCCGGAGGACGTCGTCCTCGTAGGGCATCTGCTGCAGGACCAGGGGCCCGAGATCCTGCTCGACCCGGGCGGTGAAGGGAATCGGCCGGACCTCGTCGGTGGTGATGTCCACCTCGTGGAAGGTGCCCCCGCTGTGATAGACGATGGACGCCCCGTCCGGGGTGAAGGTGAAGCGGGTACGCCGGTCCAGCTCCTCCCGGTCGATGGGGAAGACGAGCCACCGGTCCGCCCCGGTCACGAGGCTCCGGAGGCGGATGCCGCTCATGGCATCCAC
Organism: Gemmatimonadota bacterium; assembly: GCA_037382905.1. Lineage (GTDB taxonomy): Bacteria > Gemmatimonadota > Gemmatimonadetes > Longimicrobiales > Gaopeijiaceae > Gaopeijia. The sequence continues at coordinate 11,206 of JARRPL010000054.1, forward strand.
GTCGGCGACGTAGGCCAGCCAACGGCCGTCAGGAGACACGGCGGGCCGGGCGCCGCCGGAGGGCACGGTGGTGATGGGCGCCACGTCGCCGGTGCGACGATCCAGCCGCATGATCTGCGCCCGGTCCGGCGTGCCGTTGCCCCGGAGGCCCGGCCCCCCGTCCTCCGCCCCCCGGAACCAGACGTGGCGTCCCTCGGGGCCCCAGCGGAAGCCGGTTCCTTCGGCGGCCTCGGCCAGGGCCATCCCCGTCCCGCCGCTCAGGTGGACGAGCCAGGCTTGCCGCCCGGGGTTCGGGCGACCGGACTCGTTCCTCCGAACCAGTACATACTCCCCGTCGGGCGACCACTCGGGTTCGGCGAAGTGGAAGTCGCCCCGCTCGGTGGTGACCGGCCGAGGGTTGGAGCCGTCGGCGTCGATCATCCAGAGGTTCTCGTTGCCGCTCCGGTCGCTGACGAAGAGGATCCGGGTCCCGTCGGGTGAGAAGACGGGTTGCAGGTCCATGGCCATCCCGCGGGTGAGACGGGTGGCGGCGCCGCCCGCACGGGGCACCGTGTAGAGGTCGCCCAGAAGATCGAAGAGGATCGTGCCGCCGTCGGGCGAGACGTCCAGGTTCACCTGGGTTCCCTGGCTGACCTCGAACTCCACGGTCCGGGTGGGGACGATGCAGAGGCTGTCGCAGTCGGGAGCCGCCGCCGGATCCTCCTGTCCCGCTGCAGGAGGGGCGAGGGCGAGGGTCGGGGCCAGCGCCAGGAGCGGTGCGAGGACGATTCGGGCGAGCAGGGCCGGGGCGGGCTGGAGCCGGGTGGGGCGGGGCATGCGGGTCTCCTGATCATCGAGGCGGGACGCACGGACCATTCGAACGTGCCCTCGGCCCGAACGCCAGGGTGGAGGGGGTCGCCCTGGGCGCCTGCTCCGATACCGCTCTGGCCCCCGACACCTCCCTCGAGGTGCCGTCGACGGCCGACCAGAAGGGGGTTGCCCCGGAGGAAGCCCGCGGGCCCCAGAGCCAGAAGCCCTCGGACCAGACCATCGCCCAGATCGCCGAGGCGGCCGGGTTCAACCTGCTGCTGGCGGCCGTGGACTACATCGCCACGACCAACCCCGGGAGTGAGCTCGTCGAGGGTCTCCTGAACGACGATCAGTACACCGTCTTCGCCCCCACCGACCAGGCGTTTCTCGACCTCGTGAATGCCGTGGCTCCGCTCCTCGATCCCGAGATCCTCGAGGCGGACGGCCCCTTCGCCGCCATCGACGACCTCCTGGGCGCCGGGACGATCGAGAACGTCGTCGCCTACCACGTGACCGAGGGTCGTCGCGGGTCCAACAGCGTCGTGCCGAAGAACCGGGACCGGGTCATCGAGACCCTCCTGGAGGGCTTCGACTTCTCCGTGACCAACGCGCCGTCGATCGTGGCGATCGGCAACACGGCGAACTTCAACGAGGTGGACGGCGAGCTGCAGATCGACATCTCGGCGTCGAACGGGATCATCCACGCCATCACGGCCGTGATCCTGCCTACCGATCTCGGGCTGTAACCGAGCGGGTCGTCGGCCAAGGGTGACGGGGTGAAGCCAACCCCACTCTGACAGGGCCGTAGCCGCAACACGATGTGGAATCCCCCCGGTGGG
>JARRPL010000055.1:0-18761 GCA_037382905.1 Gemmatimonadota bacterium
CGCGTCGTCAATATAAATCAAACCGATGATCGGATGCCATGCGCACGGCAGGACTTGCCTGAAGACCGGGACAGAACAGCAGCAAATTCCCCCCAGAGTCCGAACCCCGCCACGAAGAAGTAGTCACGCTCCCGGACCTCGTGGGCTCCCAGGTCCCGGATCTCCGGAGCCAGGGAGTAGCCGTAGCGGAAGTTCAGGTAGTAGACGAGGCCGACGGTAAGCACCACGAGGAGCGTCCCCAGGTACGCCCCGGCCCGAGGGTCGGTCCGGATCACCATGCCCAGACCCAGGAGCCCCAGAAGGCCGAAGGCCAGGGTCAGCGGTGTGCGGGCGCCACCGGGCATCTCCGAAGCCTGTAGACCGCGCCCCCATTGCCAGTCGAAGTACTGGTACCAGTTCAGGAGTTGATGGGAGAGCGGCGCCATGCGGGTGGTCACGGGCGGCTTCTGATACTGCTCGCGACCCAGGGCGAAGCTCAGATCCGGGCAGCCGGAGGACGCGACTCCCCAGAGGTGGTTGTCCAGCAGGAGACTCGAGGCCACACCGCCCACATGATCACGGAGCGGCTCACAGGTGGGCTCCCCTTCGTTGATCACCGGATCCTGGGCCGCCCGAACGGGGAGGAAGAGGTTGAAGCTCAGCGCCAGAAGGACCAGGGGGACGGCCCGGCCCCAGAACCGACCCCGGAGCAACACGGCCGGTCCGGACACCAGCACGAAGACCGCGAGGGCCGGGAGCGGAAGGAGGGACATGAGGTGGCTCGTGGTGCCGAGCATGAGGAGATACCCGGCCCAGAGGAGGAGCCGCGCACTTGCGGGCTCATCCCGGCGATCCCTCCATCGGAGCGCCAGCCAGCTCACCAGAGCGATGATCAGGACCGCGCGGGTGTAGACCGTCTCGTTGACGTTCGACTGGTTCCAGACGGTGAATGCGGTGGCCGAAAGGAGAACCGATGCGCCGGCGCCCATCCGGGCCACCGCCCGGTCCCGGACCACGGCGATGAGCAGCCGGTGGGCCACCAGGAACCAGAAAGCGGCGGCGGCGGCGCTGGTCACTGCCGCCAGCAGGTTGACCCGGACCGCCACCGGGAGTCCCGTCGGTTCCAGCAGCAGGATCCAGACCCGCCCCAGGGCCACGAAGAGAGGGTTTCCCGGGGGGTGCGGGATGCCCAGGATGTAGGCTGTGGTGATGTACTCGCTGGCGTCCCAGAAGGCCGTCGTGGGCGCCAGCGTCACGGCGTAGAGGGCGAGGACGGCGAGAAATGCCGCGACGGCGCCGACCCGGTCCGGCGAGGCGAGGTACGCGGGGGCTGCAGCCGCCCCTCCCCCATCGGAGCCCGACGGGCGACGTCCCCCGCCGGGGGGCTCGTCGTCCCCGGAGGTCATGGACGAAGAGATCCGGGGGACGGCCGCCCCCGGCGGCTCGCCTCGTCCAGGAGATCCAGGACCCGGTCCAACTCACCCGGCTGGTTGTAGACATGCGTCGAGAGGCGCATCCATCCGAGTCCGTACTCCCCGATCACCCGGGTGCGAATCCGGGCTCGGCGGGCCAGTTCACCCTGCAGCGCCAGCGCGTCGACACCGTCGATCTGGAAACTCACCATCCCGGCAGTGAGGTTCGGCTCGGGGGATCGAAGCCGGACACCGGGGATGGTGGCCAGGCCCCGGCGCAGACGCTGCTGGAGCTCCTGAATGCGCCCCCACACCCGCTCTGCCCCCAGGGCATGGTGAAACTCGAGGGCCGCCAGGAGACCCACCACTCTGGAACCGTCCACCGTACCCACATGGTCGAAGCGGCGGGGCCCCGGTTCCGCCCAGTCGCCGGAGGGGATCGTGGGCCAGAGGCGATCTCGCCAGCGAGGAGCCATCCAGAGCAATCCCGTACCCTGGGGCGCCAGGAGCCACTTGTGGGGCGACGAGGCGTAGAAGTCCGGCCCGATCCCCCCGATGTCCAGCGGGAGGAGACCCGGCGGGTGGGCCCCGTCCACCACGAAGACGATGCCTTCCTCCCGGCATCGGCCCGCGAGTTCCCGCACCGGCAGCACCGTGCCGTTGGTGAAGAGGACGTGGGAGACGCTCACGACCCGGGTGGCGGAGGTGACCTTGGACCAGACCGCGTCCAGCAGCTCGGCGGAGGACGACGCGGGAACCGGGAGTGGGGCCTGGATCAGCGTGGCACCCCGGCGGGCAGCCACCAGCTCCCAGGCCGAGCGCCCGCCGATGTGTTCGTGATCCGTGATCACGACCTCGTGACCCGGTCCCAGCTCGAGTCCGTTGGCCACCAACGCCATGGCCTCGGTGGTGTTCCGAGGCACGATGAAGCCGTCGGGATCCCCACCCAGGAGCGACGCCAGACTGTCCCGCAGCCCCGCCCAGGGGATGGGCGGAGGAAGCGTCTCCGCCACCCTTCGTCCGTATTCCTCCACCGCCTCCATCACGGCCCGGGGCTGGGGCCCCAACGTGCCGTTGTTCAGGTAGATCCGGTCTTCGGGAAGGAGAAAGGCGGCCCGGACCTCCGTCCAGAGATCCTGCGTGCCCTGCGATCCGACGGGATGCCGATCGAGAGCCGCGAGGGTGGTGGGCCAGGACAGGATCCCGGACCCGAGGGCAAGGAGAAACTGGCGTCGGTCGGCGGCGGGGACCGACGCCCTGGGCCGCTGCTCGGAAGGCTCGAGGGGACGCATGGGCCCAATGTAGCGCCTGGACCCGCCTCCGCCCCCCGGGGACCGGCGCGGGTCCGTCCCGATCGGGGCAACTAACCGAGGTCCGGGGGGCTATGCTCTTATGCCCTCACGCCTCATCCGTACATTGAGCTTCGCCCAGGGGTGGGTACGCCCCGACGTGGGTCTCCAGAGTGACGAGATCGTCCTCGAGGGCCCCGCCGGGCGATTCGACGCCACCCGCCTGCGCCCCGTCCGGGCCGGGAGCGGACCCGCCTGGATTCTCCTCCACGGGATCACCCGCCCGGGACGCCGGCATCGCAGCCTCATGCGCCTGGCCCAGGCGCTGGCGGGGAGTGGTGCGACGGTGGTGATCCCCGAGATTCCCGAATGGGTGGCGCTGCAGCTTGCCCCGCGGCGGGCCAGAGACGCGACGCTGGCCGCTCTGGCGGGGCTGGAGACGGATCCCCGTGTGACGGCCCCCCCGGGTCTCATGGGCTTCTCCTTCGGCGCGCCTCAGGCGCTCCGCCTGGCCTCGGATCCGGTGGTGGGCAGCAGGATCGCCTGCGCCACCGGCTTCGGTGGATACGCGAACCTGGAGCGAGCCCTCCGCTTCCTCTGGTCCGGGCGCCACGAGTGGGAGGGACGGTCTTATCGGACCCGCCCCGACCCCTACGGCCGATGGGTGGTGGGCGCCAACTTCCTGACCCGGATACCGGGTCTGTCCGCCGCCGGCGACGTCGCCGAGACGTTGCGACGCCTGGCCCGCATCGCCGGGGATCGGCGGGTGCCCTCCTGGGACCCCTCGCTGGAGCCTCTCAAGGACGCGCTGGCCCGGGAGGTCGCCCCCGAGCACCGAGCCCTCTTCCGGTCCTTCGTCCCTCCCCTCGAATCGGAGCCTCCCGCGCCCGAGGGGGACCCGGAAGACTGGGGCGGTCGCCTGGCGGTGGCGGCCGAGGCCGCCGAACCGCTCCTGTCCCTTCCGCCCGTGGTGGAGGCCCGGGTCCCGGTCTTCCTCCTCCACGGCCGACACGACCACCTGATCCCCTTCACCGAGACGCTGTGGATGGAGAGCCGGATCCGATCACCGGAGACCACCGTTTCCGTGACGGGTCTGTTCGGACACTCGGCAGGGGATCCCCGGCCCCGTCCCCGGCCCCGGGGAGCGGGGGAGTGGGCCCGGGAGCTCGGCCGTCTTGGTCGGGCCCTGTCCCGTCTACTGACCGCCGTCTGACCCTTCCCCGCTCCCGGCCCCATCCGGGTCCCCCTCGTCCAACGCCGCCAGGACCGCCCGGGCGCGGGCGGAGTCGATGAGCTGGAGGGCCCGGCACGCTGCCGATCGCGTGGCCCGGGTGCTCCGTCCCGGCACGGAGCCTGTCGCCCACCGCTCCAGCTCCGGCACCGCCAGGGGATCCCCCAGCGTCCCCAGAGACCGGATGAGCGCCAGGACGGTATCGGGGTGGTCTTCGGTGTCGAGTCGCTCCAGGAGGGACCCGAGGCCGCGACCGATATTCAGGGTTCCCACAGCGCGGGCCGCCTCGGTCCGGACACCCGGATCCCCGTCCCCCAGCCTCCTCACGGCCAACTCTCCGGCCTCGCCACCCCCGAGGGCGCGGAGCGACGCCACGGCCGCTGCCCGGACGCGGGAGTCGCCATGGTCCAACGCCACCGTGAGGCGCTGAACCGCGTCGTCCCCACCTCGCTCCGAGGCGATTCCGATGGCCCACCGGACGATGCGCCAGTCGGCATCCTGCAGGAGTTCCTGGAGCAGCGCCGGGTCGGAACGGGCCAGCGGTGCGACCAGCGACGCGACGCCCTCCGGGAGGCCCCCGTCCTCTCCGCCTCCTCCGCCGGCCCCGGCTGTCCGGAGGGCCTCGAGAGCGGCGGACCGGACGGGTGCGCCGAGCTCCGTCAGAAGCTCGGCCAGCTCCCCCCGTCGCGGCCCTTCCGCCGTGGCGAGTCGTTCCACCAGACGCGCCGCGACCCCCTGCGTCACAAGCTTCCGCGCCCGGTCCAGGGCGCCGGGATCCCGGGTGGCGAACCTCGCCAGCGCCACCGCCGCGTCGGCCATGGCGGCCTCCGCCTCCGGTCCCCGGACCCGGGCGATCACCTGATCCACCGCCGACGCGGGCCCCGCCTCACCCGGCGCGGCCAGGAGATAGGCCCGGACGACGTCCATCAGCGGTTCGCCGGGGGCTTCTGTCCCCGGCGGCGGGAGCGGCCGACCCGACTCTGCCACCCAGGTCTCGTCTCGTTCCGTGCTGGTCCCGGCCCCGGGAGGCCGGGGCGGACCCCCGGTGAAGAGGTTCCGGATGCTTCTGGCCAGAGCACGGGAGTCCCGCGGAGAGGAGGACGTCATGAGGTGGCGGACCGGAGTCCCCTGGAGGGGAACCGCCGGTGGTGTGAGGGGGAGTGGCAGGCGGCCACCTCCAATATACCCCTCGGGCCGGCGAGGATGCCCGCCCCGCCGGGGCGTGGCCTCGTGCAGAGGCCCCCGTCGGTGGCGTCGAAGGCCCCCGGGCACCGGGTGCACCGCCGCCGCCCCGTCGTCTCGATCGGCTCGCTTGCCCCGGCGCTTTCCCCTCCCGAACTTCGCACGGTCATCCCAGTTCGTCACCCACGGAGGTCTCATGGCGCCCCGGTTGCGCACCCTTCTGTCCGCCGTCGTCTTCGCCCTCCTCTCCACCCTCCCCGTCAGCGGCCAGCAGGCCCCCTCCGTCGACGCCCTGGCAGGACTCCAGGCGCGGACCATCGGCCCTGCCACCATGAGCGGCCGAATCGTCGACCTCGCCGTGGTGGAATCGGATGTCCGGGTGTTCTACGCGGCCTCCGCCACGGGAGGGGTGTGGAAGACCACCAACGGCGGCGTGACCTTCACCCCCGTCTTCCAGGATCAGGCGACCCACTCCGTCGGCGACATCGCCGTCCATCAGCGGGACACCAGCGTGGTCTGGGTCGGGACCGGAGAACGGGCCAGCCGCCAGTCGTCTTCCTGGGGAGACGGCGTGTACAAGTCGGTGGACGGCGGCGAGAGCTGGCGGAACATGGGGCTCCGGGACTCGAAGCACATCGGGCGGATCGTACTCCACCCCGAGGACCCGGACGTGGTGTACGTGGCGGCCATGGGCCACCTCTGGGGCCCCAACCCGGAACGGGGGCTCTACCGGAGCAGCGACGGCGGAGAGCGCTGGGAGCGGATCCTGGGGGTGGACGAGGATACGGGCGCGGTGGACGTGGCCATGGATCCGTCGGATCCCTCGATCCTCTACGCCTCGACCTACCAACGGCGGCGACGCCCCTGGGGGTTCCACGGAGGGGGGCCGGGAAGCGCCCTCTGGAAGAGCACGGACGGGGGGGATTCGTGGACCCGGCTGACGAATTCCGGCCTCGAGAACGGGCTGCCGGCCGGGGAGATGGGCCGGATCGGCATCAGCATCTACCGGAGCGATCCCCGCATCGTCTACGTCAGCGTGGAGCAGGGGGAGCGCTACAACGCCTCCACGGCCTACGAACAGCGTCGGGCCGGGATCTACCGCTCCGAGGACCGGGGCGAGAGCTGGGAGCACATGTCGGACTGGAATCCCCGTCCCATGTATGCCTCCCAGATCACGGTGGACCCCAGCGACGATCAGCGGATCTACATGGTGAACACCTACTCGTGGTCGGATGACGGCGGCCGCACCTTCACGGTCCCGAGGCAGTCGCTCCACGGCGACGACCGGCTCGTCTGGGTCGACCCGTCCGACTCCCGCCACGTGATGAAGGCCGACGACGGGGGCCTCGGCATCTCGTGGGACCGCGGAGTGAGCTGGCTCTACGCCACCCACCTGCCCGTGAGCCAGTTCTACCGGATCGGACTGGACAACTCGGTGCCCTTCCGCATCTGTGGTGGACTCCAGGACAACCGCAGCAGGTGCGGACCGAGCGCCACCTACCGCCGTGAGGGCATCCTCAACGCCGACTGGTTCAAGGTGGGGGGCGGTGACGGCTTCCGGAACGTCATCGACACCACCGACAACCGGACGCTCTACACCGAGTCCCAGTATCTGGGCCTCTCGCGACTGGACCTGGAGACGGGGCAGCGCGTGACCATCCGCCCCGACGCGCCGGAGGGCTTCATCTCCGCCCGTCGGAACTGGACGACCTGGCCGGACCTGTCGGACCCGGAGCAGGAGTTGGGCAACGCCATGGCCCCGGGCAACTGGGACGGTCCCTTCATCCTCTCCCCCCACGACCCCAGCACCGTCTACGCGGGGTTGGACGAGCTCTACGTGAGCCGGGACCGGGGACTGAGCTGGCGCTCCCTGGGGAATCTCACCGGCGGCACGGACCGGCGCACGCTGGAGATCATGGGAGAGCGCCCCGACTCCTCGACCCTCTCCCTGGACGACGGCATCCCGTACTGGCCCACCCTGACCGAGATCGCCGAGTCGCCCCTGGAGCCCGGAGTGCTCTACGTCGGCACCGACGATGGCCAGCTCCAGGTCTCGCGGGACGGGGGGGCGAGCTGGACCTCGGTGGCGGACCGGCTTCCCGGGCTGCCCGAGAACACCTGGATCGCCGGACTGGAGGCGTCCCGGTTCGTCCCGGGTCGGATCTACGTGACGGCGAACAACTACCGCAACGACGACTACGGGAACTACGTCTACGTGTCGGAGAACCACGGCGGGGCCTGGCAACGGCTGGACGGGGGCCTCCCGGCCAACCGGGTGGCCCGGACCCTGCGCGAGGACCCTCGGAACCCGGATGTGCTCTACCTGGGAACCGAGCTCGGGCTCTTCGTCTCCTTCGACCGGGGTCTTGGCTGGACCCGGTTCGACGCCGGAATGCCCACCATGGCATTCAACGATCTCCAGATTCACCCCCGGGACAACGATCTGGTGCTGGGGACACACAGCCAGGGAATCTGGATCGTGGACAACGTGAACGCCCTGCAGGAGATGACGCAGGAGGTCGCTGCATCCCCGGCGCATCTCTTCACGGCGGAGGACGCGTACGAAATCCGCTACCGAAGTGAACGGGGTCACACCGGCGACATGATCTTCCGCGGCCAGAACCCCCCGTCCGGCGCCATCCTGGATTTCTGGATCGGCGAGAACACCGACCCCGACGCCTCGAGTCTCGTGATCCTGGATGGGGGCGGTGAGCCGGTGGCCACGGTTCCCGTGGAGGCGGCGGCAGGTCAGGTCAACCGGGCCGTCTGGAATCTCCGGATGGCGCTGGGGACCGACGACGAGGCGGAGGACGGGCCCCAGGGCCCCCCCGCCCTGCCGGGCCTCTACACCGTCCGTCTCACGGTAGGGGAACGCAGCTGGGAGACGCCGCTGGTGGTCCGTCCCGACCCCCGGGAGGACATTCCGGAGGCCATCCGGTTCCGTTGGACCGAGGAGCTGCTCGTGATCCAGCGCCTGGAGGCGCAGGCGCAGGAGCTGGCGGACCGGGCAGAGGCGCTGGTGGAGGAGAGGGGAGAGGAGGACGCCGAGGCACGGGAGCTGTCCCGCCTCGCCGACGAGCTCCACTCCCGTCTGCGGCGCCTCGCGGGAGGCGTGGAGGAACGGGTCGGGCCCCTCACCGAGGACGAGGAGAACCAGCGGGACTTCCTGGGACGGAGGGTCCAGACGCTGGGGGAGCGGATCTCCCAGGCGGGAGGCCTCTGAGATGCCGGTGCATGGTACTCTGGCCGGACCGGTGCTGGTGATCGCCGTCGATGGGGACTACACCCCCGACGAGCTCCACAGGGTGGTCCGCACGGCGCTGGAGGACCCGGACAAGCCCCGTCCGGCGCGGATTCTCCTGGATCTCAGCGGAGCCGCCTCGCTGGCAGGACGCAGCGACGGCGAACTGGCGGGCACCGCCGCCTTCTTCGCATCGTGGGGCGACGCCGTGGGGCGGGTGGCGATCCTCGTCCGGGGAGACATCCTCCAGGACCTCATGCGGATGGGCACCGCCTTCGCCGTCCAGGACGGCCTCCGCGCCAGCCCGTTCCGGGATCGGAGCGAGGCGCTCGAGTGGCTTCGCCAGGAGGAATGACCGGCCGACGCGACGATTGCGATCCGGGCCCCGCCACCCGTAGACTCGGCCATGTCTTCACCTGCGCATCCTCCGCAGCAGGAGGGTCTCCACGACCCCCATCCCCCATTGGCCATCCCCACGGAGGTTTCGCAGGCGTACGACTCGGCGCGATCCCAGGTGGTGGCCCGTGTGGATGCCGCGCTCTTCCGCCGGCCGGACCTGGGTGTCCTCCTGGGGGACGCCTCGGCCTCGGTGGTCCGGGAGCTCAACCGGTACGTGGCGGCCTTCCTCAGTTCGGTCTTCTGCCTCCGGCTTCCGGAACTCCTGACCCACGGCCTGCCCCGCCTCCTGGGTGGCTATCGAAGCCGGGGCGTGTCAACGGACTACGTGGAGCTCCTTCCCTCTCTCTGGAGGGAAGCCGTGGACGAGGCCATGGGGTCCAGAGCCACCCCCATCGAGTCGGTTCTCCGGTGGATGGAGGAGCACCCGGCGCTGTGGACCCCCCACGACGAAGAGGATCGGCCGCCTGGCGAGACGGGCGGCGAGGCATGGCTCTGCGACGCCCTCCTCGCGGGTGACGCTCCGGCGGCTCGATCCCTCCTCGGAGAGGCGCTCGACGCCGGGGCCACGCTGTCGGACGTCTTCGTGGACCTGATCCAGCCCGCGCTCTACGAGATCGGGCGGCGCTGGGAGGACGGACGGATCACCGCAGCCCAGGAGCACCTGGCGTCCGCCCTGGTGACCCGTCTTCTGGCGGGATTCGAGGAAGGCGCCGCTTCCGGCGATACCCGAGTGGCGGTGGTCACCACGGCGCCCACCGAGACCCACGAGTTCGCCGCATGGATGGTGGCGGACGTCCTCCGCTCCGGCGGGTGGACGGTGCACTTCCTGGGTAGTCAGCTCCCCGCGGAGGAGACCCTCCACTTCCTCCGCTCGGTCCGGCCCACCCTCCTGGCCGTCTCCGTCACCCTGGAGATCCACCTGCCCTCGCTCCAGGAGTTGATGAGGGGACTCCGGGAGGATCCGGAGCTGGCCGTGCTCCCGGTCCTAGTGGGGGGTCAGGCCTTCGCGGGGAGCGACCGGATCTGGCGTCGCATCGGCGCCGACGGCAAGGCCGAGGACGTCCGGAGCGTGCTGGACGAGGCCGAGCGACTCCTGGCGGCCCGGGGTGCGCAGGGTCACTAGGGTTCGAAGGGGATGGCCAGCGGTTCGATGGGCACCGCGCCGGGGTGCCGGCCCACCGCCTTCTCCTTGCCGCTCCAGCTCTCCACGTCGAGCCGGTAGACCGCCGTCCGTTTCATCTCCTCCGGGACGATGGGACGATAGTCGCGCTCCGGCGCCAGATGGGGTGCATACTTCCGAAGCAACCCGTACAGGCTCTCCTCCGCCTCCCGGGGGTCCTGCACGGTGCGGGCCCGGCCCCGGGCCACCACACCGTGATACTCCACGCTGAACTCCAGGGCCGTGTCGGCCGGGAGGAGCCGCCCCAGCCCCGCCGCCGTGAAGCTCGCCGGGACCCCCTCCGGCCTCGAAAGTCCGCTGGGCAGGGCACCGGCCCGAGCCGAGTGCAGGTAGATCCGGTCGGGACCCGGTCGGTAGAGGAAGAGATTGCTGTTCAGGTGGGGCGGATCGGAGGTAGAGGCCAGGGCCAGCACCCCCCAGGGCGCACGCTCGAGGTAAGCGCGGATCCACGCCTCGTCCCGACCCCGATCCCGCCGTCGCGGGTCCACGGTCCGGGTCACCCCGTCACCCTCCGCCGCATCGGTGGCCCGTCACAGTCCGTAGCGCTCCCTCAGGATGGACAGGTGATGGGATTCGTGGGCCAGGAGGAACCAGGCGATGGCCCCGACCTGGAAGGTCTGACCGTTCGCCTCTCCCCGACGCCGCAGCGACTCCAGGTCCAGGTTCCGGAAGAGGAGGAGACTGCTCTCCCGGACCGCGGCACACTCTTCCAGGAGGGCTCCCATGGGAAGGTCGTCGGCCCGGGAGAACTCGGCCCACCGCTGCTCATCGAATCCCGGCAGAGCCTGCGCGTCGCCCCGGGCGAACCAGAGGGCCCGGAGCTGCATCACCCGCTCCGTGTCCACCAGATGACCCACCACCTCACGGACCGTCCACTTGCCGGGTGCGTAGCGATGCCGCTGTCGATCCTCGCTGAGCCCGCCGGTGAGGGTCGCCAGCGCGCGACCCTGGGCCTGGAGGGCCGGCAGGACCGCCTCCACCTCCTCGGGAATTCCCTCCAGGTAGCTCCGGTAGTACGAGGGGAGATCGTCGGGACCCGGACGGGTGTGGAGCGGATGGCTCACGGGCGCCTCACCTCCGACGCCTCGGCGTCGTCTTCGCTCACCCGACCGTCCAGCGCCTCGATGGTGGCGGTGGACGGGCCTCGCTCCCTCTGGATGCGCCGAGCCGCAGCCTCCGCCTCCCGCATCACCCGGAGGGCGTTCTCCCCGGCGAGCTTCCGGAGTTCCTCCTCGTTCCAACCCCGCCGGGCCAACTCCTCCAGGAGGGCGGGATAGGTGGAGACGTCCTCCAATCCCTCCACCACGGAGGTGATCCCGTCGAAGTCTCCTCCGATCCCGACGTGGTCCACGCCGGCCACGTCCCGGATGTGCTCCACGTGGTCCGCCACGTCGGCGAGGGTGGCCCGGGGGGCGTCCTCCTCCGGACCGTCGTACAGGCGCACCGCATCGCTCACGAAGGAAGGGACGAAGGTGACCATCACCAACCCCCCGTTGGTCGCGACCCTCCGGAGGACGTCGTCGGGAACGTTGCGAGGGTGGTCGGTGACGCCCCGTGCGGAGGAATGGGAGAAGATCACCGGCGCCTCGGCCACGTCCAGGACGTCGTGCATCGTCGCTGGAGCGGTGTGGGAGAGATCCACCAGCATCCCCATCCGGTTCATCTCGCCCACCACCTCCCGACCGAAGGCGGTCAACCCGCCGTGACGGGGGTCGTCGGTGGCCGAGTCGGCCCAGTCGGTGTTGCAGCCGTGGGTCAGCGTCATGTAGCGTACCCCGGCGTCGTAGTAGGCCCGGAGCGCGCCCAGAGAGTTCTCGATGGCATGGCCCCCCTCCATCCCCAGGAGGGACGCGATCCGGCCCCGCCCGAATTCCGCCTCCACCTGAGACGCGGACCGGGCCTCTCCGAAGGCGTCGGGATACCTCCGGACGATCTGCCGGGCGATGTCGATCTGCTCCAACTGCACCCTGGACGCGCCGGGTCCCGCCACGTCGCAGGGGATGTAGACGGACCAGAACTGGGCGCCGACGCCTCCGGCCCGGAGGCGGGCCAGGTCCGTATGGCCCGGAGTGGTGGAGCGGAGGTCGTAGGCCGCCACGTCCATGGGAGCCGACTCGTCATTCCGGATCGCCCAGGGCAGGTCGTTGTGGCCGTCCACCAGGGGCGTCGTGGCCAGCACCCTCCGGACACGATCGGACGGGGCGTCCTGGGCCCCGGCGGCGGAGGCCGTCACGGCGGCGAAGAGGAACATGCAGAGGGCTCGCTTCATGATCATCGGGGTTCGGTGGCGCAGGGGAACGACTGGAGGTAGGGTACCCGACGTCGTCCGGCAAGATTCCGCGGATCGTCGGGCCGCCACCGCGTCATGGACGGACCGGACCCCGCGTGCGTACCGGTGTAGTAGACTGGAATCGTTCTTCACCCCGTCGTCTCCGCGAGGCATGGCATGAGCACGGCCGAGGCCATCGTACCCACTGAGGATACCCGTACCGTCCGCCAGGCGCTTCGCCGGCTGAAGGGGACGGCCACGGTCGGCGACATCTCGTCCGCCACCGGGCTCGCCCAGGCCCGGGCAGAAGAAGCGCTCCGGTCTCTCCTGGAGATGCACACCGGCCATCTGGAGGTCGGAGAGCGGGGCGACCTGGTCTATCGGTTCGAGCCGAACCTGATCCGCCGGGACGCCGTGCCCTTCTGGACCCGGGTGCGGGAGAATGCCTGGTCCATCTTCAAGACCGGCTTCAAGGTCGTGATCGCGGTCGTCCTGGTGGTTTACGCCGTGGTCTTCCTGGCCCTCATGATCGCCGCCCTCCTGGCCAACCGGGACGGGGACGGGGATTTCGGCGGCGGCGGCGACCGGCGGGGCCACGGTCATTTTCCGAACTTCTGGCTCTGGTACTGGCTCTGGTCCCCGAACTGGGGGTGGGGCCGACCCTATTACGGCGACCGGTACGGGCGGCGGCCGGTCCGCCGCGGTGAACGGCCCCAGGGACCACCCTTCTACAAGAAGGTCTTCGCCTTCGTCTTCGGGCCCGACGAGCCGGAGTTCAGCCAGGAGCGGCGGGACCGGGAGCTCCTGCGCTTCATCCGTTCCCGGCAGGGTGCCGTCTCCGCCACGGACCTCGTGCAAGCCACCGGGATGGAGCTGGCCGACGCGGAGTCGGAGCTGGCCCGACTCATGGTGGCCCAGGACGGGGACGTGGAGGTGACCGACGACGGGACGCTCGTGTACCTCTTCCCGTCCCTCATGGTCAGCGCCCACGGCCCGGTCCAGGAACGGGACCTCCCGGCGGCCTGGCGGCGGCTGGAGCCTCCCAAGCCCCTGACAGGAAACAGCGCCGGAAGCAACGCCGCCATCATCGCCCTCAACGGGTTCACCCTCGCTGCGGCGGCCACGGCACCCTGGTTCATCTTCCCTCGACTGGGGATCGGGGGCACGCTGGCGGAAATCGCCCTAATCTGGATCCCCGTGACCTTCAGCACCGTCTTCTTCGCCATTCCGGTGCTCCGGGCTCCCGGCGTGTGGAAGGAGAATCTCAAGCGGGCCACGCGGAACGTGCGCAAGACGCTCCTCAGCCTGGTGTCCCGTTCGTCTCTCGAAGGAGACGAGGCCTGGAGCGTGGGTCTGGACGAGGCGGAGGCTCTGGTGGAAGGCGCCCTCACGGACCGGCGGTATCGCCGGGTAGACGTCTCGGCGGAGATGGACCGTCTGGTGGCGGAGTTCGACGGCGAGGTCGAGGTGGATGCCGGAGGCACCCCTCGCTTCCGCTTTCCGGGCTTCCGGTCCGCCATGGCGGCCGCACACCGGCTTCGCCGGGCGATGGGGCTGGACAAGCGCATCGTGGGCCGGGTGGTGTACGCCAGCGACGACGACGAGGTCTCCCGGTCGCAGCGGGACCTCGCCAGCTTCGACGAGGCGCTGGCCACCGGTTCCGGCACCGAGACCCGGCTCTCGGACGGGCACGAGGCCGACGCCGGTGAACCCTTGTCGCTTCCTCCCGCCGACGCGCTTCGGGACTACCTGAACGATCCGGACCGCTTGGCCTTCCGGGACGAACTGGAGTTGGCGGCGCTGGAGGACCAGATGCGAACCGAGGCGGCGACCGCCTCCCGCTGACCGCCGAGGACCCGAGATTCCCTCGAGGGGGCCACGGTCCGGGACCGGGCATGACCCTCCACGTCCCCTCCTGCCGGACACCGCCATGCGCCTTCATGAACACGCCGGACGCTCCCTCGGCCTCCTCCTCGCCCTCACGGTGGCGACTCCGGTCCACGGGCAGGACGGCCTCAGGGTCTACATCTCTGCCGACATGGAGGGCGTGGCCGGCGCCGTGACGGGAGATCAGCTGGGTCCCGATGGATTCGAGTACCCGGCGTTCCGGGAGTACATGACCCGAGAGGTGCTGGCGGCCATCGAGGCGGCCCGATCCATGGGTGCCACGGAATTCGTGGTGAGCGATTCCCACGGTAATGGCGAGAACCTCCTCATGGACCTCCTGCCTCCCGACATCCAGCTCGTGCGGGCGTGGCCCCGGCCCCTGATGATGATGGAGGGGATCGACGAGTCCTTCGACGCAGCCCTGCTGGTGGGATATCACGCCTCCACCGGGAATGCCCGGGGCGTCCGGGCTCACACCATGTCTTCTGCGAACCTGACGAGCATCAGGGTGACCGGAGTGTAGATGCCGGAGGCGGGGATCAGCGCCCTCATCGCGGGACACTTCGGCGTCCCGGTGGTGATGCTCTCCGGGGATGACGCCATCGCCAGGGAGGCCGGCGCCCTCCTGGGAGACCTGGAGACGGCGGTGGTGAAGTGGAGCTACGGCTTCCACTCGGCCCGTACCCTCATGCCCGAGCCGGCGCGGGCCGTCATCGGCGAAGCAACCCGTGCCGCACTGGGGAGGCTTCCTGACTTCCGGCCGTACCGGCTGGACGGAGAGCTGGCGCTGGACCTCTCCTTCAAGAACTACATGCCTGCCGAGCTCCTGGCCTACCTCCCGAACGTGGAGCGGATCGACTCCCACACCGTGCGCTTCGTGGCCCGGGATCCCGTCGAGCTGTCGAAGTTCATCGAGTTCGCCATGAGCTACGGCGCCGGGATCACACCGTAGTCCCGGATCCGGGGGGACCCGGGGCCCCGCTCCACCCTACCGCTTCAGCACCCGACCGTCCCGCATCACGAACCGGACGCGCCGGACGGCTTCGATCTCCCGGGTGAGATCTCCCTCCACGGCGATGAGGTCCGCCGTCCAGCCCGGTCGTACGACGCCGATGCGGTCCTCCAGCCCCAGGGACTCGGCGGCCAGGGAGGTGGCCGAGGTGACGGCATCCAGGGGTGACTGGCCGCCCTCACGGACACGGTAGACGAGTTCCTCGGCATTCCGCCCGTGAGCACCAGCCACGGCATCGGTCCCGAAGACGGTCTTGAGGCCGGGTACGGTGAGGGCCGTCCGGAAGGCCTCCAGCGCCCGGGGCACCGCGGCCCGCATCTGGTCGAAGCCCTCGGCGGTGTACCCCCCGACGCCCAGGTATCGAGCTTCGTTGTCGAAGTAGTTCTGGAAGATGAGATGAATGTTGGGGTCGTAGAACGTCCCCCGCTCCGCCAGGAACTCCAGCGTCGCACGGTCCAGGAGTGCCCCGTGCTCGATGGTGGTGCACCCCGCCAGGCTGGCTCGGCGGGCGCTCTCATCTCCGTGGGCGTGGACCACGGCGCGGAGCCCGTGCGCCGCCGCCTCGCCGCAGGCCGCATCCAGCTGATCCTGGCTCAGCGTCGGCGCGCCGCCGGTCCGGATGCTCTCGGAGCCGAAGATCTTGATGACGTCCGCCCCCCGATCCGCGAAGTCCCGCACCGCCGCCCGTAGCTCTTCCGGACCGCCAGTGCTCTCGAAGAGGGCGCCCAACGAGGTCAGAACCCGCGGGCCCGGAAGCACCCCCCGGGCCAGGGCATCCCGAAGGAGGGCGTCCTCCGCGCCCCCGAGGGACTGCACGGTGGTGAAGCCGGCCTGGACGGTCGCGTAGGCGTTCTCGGCGGCGTGGAGCACCCGGACCTCCATGTCGCTGCCCCGGGCCAGGCGCCCGTCGTCGCCGAAGTGCCACCCCATGTGCACGTGGGTATCGATGAGTCCCGGGAGCACCGTCATGCCCCGGAGGTCCTCGATCCGGTCCCCTTCCCCCTCGCCCGCCGGCACCACAGCCACGATCCGGCCACCCCGGACCACCACGTCCCGGTCCGTGAGGACCTCCCCCGTCCCATCCAGAAGCCGAGAGGTGCGGAGCACGACGGTGGCGTCCTGAGCGGTGGCACCGGGGGCCAGGAGGGCCAAGGCGAGCAGGGATGGCCAGAGGCGCCTCGCGGCGGCTCGTGGGATCGGCGTCATGGTCTCCTCCAGGGGGTGTGGTGTGCCGGGAGCCTGCCTCCCGAGCTGCAGAACGGCAAGGGACCGCCGCCGATCCCGTGGGGGGAGCGGGCCGGCGCCCCGGAGGCCTGGTGGCGGAACCCCGCCTGTCGCGTAAGTTGTCCCGACCCGTGGACCGAGGAGCGGTCCGGTGTGCTCCGGCCGTCCCACGCTCTACGCGCGCGACTCCAGGGAGGACCGGGGGCGGTGGCCGGGTGACCCTCGAAGCCCTCGAGCCCACGACCTCGCTCCGCTTCTACGGCGACCGCGAGATGGCGGTGCTGTCCCGGGTGAGCGACCTCCTCCTCCCACGGACCGAGACTCCCGGCGCCCTGGACGCCCGGGTACCCGAAATCCTGGACCAGCTGATGACGGAGTGGGCCAGCCGGGAGACGCAGGCGTCTCACCGGGCGGCCCTCGCCGAGCTGGACGCGGCTCTGGAAACCCGCGCGGGGAGCGACTTCCTCGGTGTTCCGGATGTCGTCGCCGAGGAAGCCCTGGCCGCCGTGGACGCCGCCGTCTTCGCCGGAGGACCTCCCGGCGGATACCGGAGCCTGAAGGGCCTCATCCGTCAGGCCTACTTCTCCACGGAGGCCGGGGCCGTGGACGAGCAGGGGTGGGTCGCGGTGCCCAATCGGTGGGACCCCTGCGTCGAGCGGTCATGACGATGCGCCTGGGGGCCCGGCCACGTCCAACGGAGTTCCCCTCATGGAGGTGCGGCCGTGGCCGACTTTGACGCGATCGTGGTGGGCTCGGGCATGAGCGGCGGGTGGAGCGCCAAGGAGCTGTGCGAGCGGGGCCTGAAGGTCCTGGTCCTGGAACGGGGCCCGGAGATCGTCCCCGAACGGGACTACACGGACCACCCGAAGCAGTACCGGGGCGTGGCCTACGCCATCAAGGAGACGACCAAGCACTTCTGGGTGAAGGACGACGAGCACCCCTACGAGGAGGCCGAGGGCACCCGCTACGACTGGCTCCGGGGCTACCACACCGGCGGTCGCTCCATCATGTGGAGCCGGCAGGCGTACCGGCTCGGGCCGCAGGACTTCGAGGCGAACCGGCGAGACGGCATCGGCACGGATTGGCCGGTCCGCTACGACGACATCGCACCCTGGTACGATCATGTGGAACGATTTGCCGGGATCGCCGGCAATGCCGACGGCCTCCCACATCTCCCGGACGGAGTATTTCAGCCGGCGTTCGCCCTCACCTGCGCCGAGGAGCACTTCAAGGCCCGGGTCGAAGCAGCGTTCCCGGGGCGCAACGTGATCCCGGCCCGGGTGGCCCACATCACCGCCGTCACCCCGGAGCAGAGGGCCTTGGGACGGAGCCATTGCCGGGTCCGGAACCGATGCGAGCACGGGTGCGTGTTCAAGGCGTATTTCTCGTCCCTCAACGCCACCCTGCCTGCGGCCCGGCGTACCGGCAACCTGACCCTGGTGCACAACGCCATCGTGCAGTCCCTGGACTACGATGCCGCCACGGGCCGGGTGTCCGGCGTGCGCGTCGTCGACGCCGAAACTCGACAGGGACGGACCTACACCGGTCGGGTCGTCTTCCTGAACGCCTCCACCATCGCGTCTGCGATGATCCTCCTCCAGTCCACCTCGGAGGCCTTTCCGAACGGTCTGGCGAACCGCTCCGACCAGGTCGGCCGGAACCTGATGGATCACGTGAGCGGTGCCGGGGCCTCGGGGCTCATCGGTGGCTTCGAGAACAGGACCGTCTTCGGTCGCCGCCCGGGTGGCATCTACATTCCGCGCTACGCGAACACCACCGAGACCGACAAGCCCTACCTTCGCGGCTTCGGGTTCCAGGGCAGCGGACGACCCGTCGGCGCCCCCGGCGGCGAGACCCCGGGCATCGGCCGGGCCTTCAAGGAGGCCCACCGCAGGCCCGGGGCCTGGCGAGTCGGGATCGGCGCATTCGGTGAGCAACTCCCGCATCCGGACAACCGGGTCACCCTGCACCCTTCCCGGCGGGATCGGTGGGGCAATCCGGTGGCGGTGCTGGACGTCCGCTACGGAGAGAACGAACAGATCATGCTCCAGGAGGCCCGAAAGGACGCCATCGCCATGCTCGAGGCGGCGGGCTGCACGGACATCCGGTCGGGCCCGGTGCAGCTGACCCGGCCGGGCAACCGGATCCACGAGATGGGCAGCGCCCGTATGGGTCGCGATCCCGCCACGTCCGTCCTGAACGGTTGGTGCCAGGCCCACGACGTGGACAACCTCTTCGTGACCGACGGCTCCTTCATGGCCTCTTCCGCCTGTCAGAATCCGTCGCTCACCTACATGGCGTTCAGCGCACGGGCTGCGAACCATGCCGCGGACAGGATGGCCGAAGGCATGCTGTGATCCGACGCACGGGAGAGTTCCATGACGGGGGGTAGCGACCGCAGGACGTTCTTGAAGCAAGGCCTCGCCCTCACGGCGGCGGCGGCCACCACCGGGGCC
>JARRPL010000056.1:0-12820 GCA_037382905.1 Gemmatimonadota bacterium
CCGGGCGGGCGACAGGAGGTGCAGTGTGAGCGGCACCCGGCCGTCGCCGACCCGGGGGGTCTCGGTCAGGCCGAAGAGCTCCTGCAGGCGGACCGCCAGGACCGGGGCCTCGGGGTTGGAGTAGTCCAGCCGGATCCGCGATCCGCTGGGGACCTCCTGGTGGGTGGGAGCCATCCGGTCCAACTCGTCCCGCCGGTCCCACCCCACGGCGGTGAGGAGAGGTTGGGCCAGATCCAGCCGTCGCAGATCGTCCAGGCTGCGCATCCCGCCCAGGAAGGGTCCCAGCCAGGTCTCCAGGCCGTCGGTCAGGGCCTGGTCCGAGGTGTCGGGCCAATCCTCCGGTTCCAGGTGATGGAGGAAGCCGATCCGATCCCGGAGCTGTCGGGTTTCCCTGGACCAGGGCAGAGCACCGAGCCCGACCTCGCGGATCCCCTCCACCAAGGCATCCGCCAACGCCTCGGCAGGCGGGTCCGACAGGGGAGCCTCGGACAGGACCAGCGCCCCGAGTCGCCGTCGCCGGAAGGCCCGGACCCGCCCCGCCTCCGGATCCCACTCCACCGCGTCGGCCTCCCGGATCTGGACGGCGAAGACCGCTTCGATCTCCTCCAGCGTCACGGGCGCCGCCCGGAAGATGCGTCCCTCCCGGCCCCGGCCGTCCAGCTCGGCGGCCACGATCCAGTCGGCGTCGCCCAGCGTCTGGACCTCCCGGAAGGCGGCGCCCCGGCCGTTCCGGAGCAGGAAGCGGCCTCGCTCGCCCGGGCGGCGCTGCCCGACCCGGTCCGGGTACGCCAGGGAGAGAAGGAGTCCGGTGACCGCCGTGTACCCGGGACCGTGCGCCCCGCCATCCCCGTCTCCGTGACGCCGCCAGTGATCCGCCTCCCGCAGGACCTGTCGGAGCCCGCCCCGATGAATGTCGTGCCCCCGGATTCCGACACTCCCGGGGCGCCCGCCCCGCTTCCGGGCCCCCTGCAGCGCCTCCACCCGGAGACGCAGGTCGGCGTCGGCAGCCCGGCCCGATGCCCGGAGGATGTCCCGGTTGTTCAGCAGGGCCGCCAGGTCGGCGGCGAGCCCGCCGTAGCCCAGCGCCCGTCCGCGAAGCAGGAGGTGGGCGAGCCGCGGGTGTGCGCCTACGCCCGCCAGGGCCCGACCGTGGTCCGTGATCGCCCCGTGCTCGTCCAGGGCCTCCAGCTCCCTCAGCAGCTCCCGGGCCTGGGCGAAGGCGGCCTCCGGCGGCGGATCGAGCCATTGGAGCTCTTCCGGGCGCGCCCCCCAGGCCGCCAACTCAAGCGCCAGGGGGGCCAGGTCCGCCTCCAGGATCTCCGGCCGCCGGGCGGGCACCAGCCCCTGGTCCTCGCCCTCGGTCCAGAGGCGGTAGCAGACCCCGGACTCCAGCCGGCCGGCCCGACCCCGGCGCTGGTCGGCGGCGTCCCGGGTCACCCGGACCGTCTCCAGCCGGGTCATGCCGGTCCCCGGGTCGAAGCGGGGCACCCTCATGAGACCGGCGTCCACCACCACCCGGACCCCCTCGATGGTGAGGGACGTCTCGGCGATGGAGGTGGCCAGCACCACCTTCCGGCGCCCCGGCGGGCTGGGCCGAATGGCCCGGTCCTGCTCTTCGCGGGTGAGGGCGCCGAAGAGGGGGTGGAGGGAGATCCCCGCCGGGAGCCCCGCCTCCTCCAGCCGCTCCGCCGTGCGACGGATCTCCCCCGCCCCGGGGAGGAAGACCAGGACGTCCCCCGGCGCCTCGTCCAAGGCCCGCAGCACCGTATCCGCCACCGGCGGCTCGATCCACCCGTCCACCGGCCGGTCCCGGTAACGGGTCTCCACCGGGTACATGCGCCCCCGGCTCTCCACCACCGGTGCCGGTTCGCCGTCGCCGCCCAGAAGGCGGGCCACCGGATCGGCATCCAGGGTGGCGGACATGACCAGGACCCGGAGGTCGTCCCGGAGGAGGGCGCGGGACTGGAGGGTCAGGGCCAGCCCCAGGTCGGCGTGGAGGGAGCGCTCGTGGAACTCGTCGAAGAGGACGGCGCCCACGTCGGAGAGAGCCGGATCCGCCTGGAGCATGCGCGTGAGGACCCCCTCGGTGACCACCTCCACCCGGGTGCGGGCCGAGACCCGGGTGTCGAACCGCACCCTGTACCCGACGGTGCCGCCGGCCCCGGGCTCTCCCACGAGTTCGGCCATGCGGTAGGCCGCCGCCCGGGTGGCGAGGCGCCGGGGCTCCAGCACCAGGACCTTCCGTCCCTGGAGCCATGCCGCACTCAGGAGCGCCAAAGGTGCCAGGGTGGTCTTTCCCGCCCCGGGAGGCGCCGTCAGGACGGCACATCGGGCCTCGGCCAGCGCCTCCTCGAGCTCGGGGAGGACGGCCCGGACCGGGAGATCCGGGAGGCGGTCGAGGACGGGGGCGGCGGATTCGGACATGGGTTGAGGCTACACGGCGGGGCCGTCGGGCTGAAGAGGACCGTGCCGACCGCACGAGGATCGCTCAGGCCGTCCAGCCCCTCTTTGGAACGCCCCCACTCCGCCGGGGACGGCCCGGGGCGAGGGCGCCGTGAGCTACCCGATCGACCCTGCAGGCCTAGCCCCCGTGGGAGTCCTCTCCGTGCCCCCCTCCACATTCCTGCGGGCCCGGTTCGAGGACGTTGACCCCCTCGTCGTCTTCGAGCACGTCGATGCCCACACCCCCGAACAACTCGTCGTTGCCGGGGCCGCCGTAGAGGAGGTCCGAACCCCGCCCGCCAATGAGGAAGTCGTTTCCGGGTCCACCCCAGATCTCGTCGGGCGACCGGCCCCCATCCAGGAAGTCGTCTCCTCTCTCGCCCCAGATCAGGTCCGGACCGGGGCCACCGAAGATCCGGTCGTCGCCGTTGCCGCCCCAGATCTGGTCCGGTCCCGCCAAGCCACAGACCACATCTGCGCCGTTGCGGCCGTCGATCAGATCAGGTCCCCGGACCCCAACGATCACGTCAGGGCCGTTGGTCCCGACGATCCGCCAGCGGCCGTGGCCCTCGTCCCCACCCTCGGGGTCGTCTTCGTGTCCGCCCTGGCAAGCGCCCTCCTCGTGGCCCGAGGGGGCCCCGGGATCGTCGCCTACGTCGTGGTCGTGGTCCGAGTCGTCCTCCAGTCGCTCCACCACGGCGTGCTCCGGGATGAGCGCCGGATCCATTCCTGCCCAGATCGTGGCCAGGAGGCCGTCACAACTCGGGCGCTCTCTCGGCGGTTCGGCGAGAGATACATCGGCGAGCGCCGAAGCCGGGAGCCCGTCGGCAACCGGTCCGGTCAGATGGGAATCCTGGCAGCCAGCGGCTGCGACGAGAGCTGCCAGCCCCGCGGGAGCGGCGGTTCGACAGACGCGATTCATGGGATGCTCCTTTCGAGGTCGGGGCGTACGGATGCCCCGGGTGCGGGCCGTGGCCCGCACCCGAGGCGAAGCGCGTGTCCGGAGTGGGGCTCTGCGGCTCATCGGTGACCGCCGCCTCCACCTCCGCCTCCACCTCCGTGACCGCCACCACCACCGCCGCCGCCACCCTTGCCCGACTCCTTCAGGGTGATGCGGAGGTCGATGTAGCTGAGGTTGTCGGCACCCTGTACGTGGGCGGTCCCACCTTCTTCCGGTCCCGCCGCGTCGTCTTCTGCGGCGACCGTGACTTCACCCTCCTCCTCGAGGGCGATGATCTCGGTGAGGTCGGTGATGAAGGTGTTGAGGGTGACC
Organism: Gemmatimonadota bacterium; assembly: GCA_037382905.1. Taxonomy (GTDB): domain Bacteria; phylum Gemmatimonadota; class Gemmatimonadetes; order Longimicrobiales; family Gaopeijiaceae; genus Gaopeijia. The sequence goes on from JARRPL010000056.1 coordinate 3,716, forward strand.
GTCGGACAGTTGGCGTCAGCCAGGCTGAAGGTGACCCGGTAGTCGCCGGCTCCGTCGTTGGCCGTCTTCACGTCCCAGGTCATCCCGTAGACCACCTTGCCCTGGATGTTGATCTCGGCCCCGAATCCGCCGCTCGGACCCTCCGGCGCGATCGCGCCGTTGAATACGGGATCCGGATCGACGACGTCCCCGTCCCACTGGGCCGTGACGGGGTTCCAGGTCAGCCGCGCATCCGGGTGCGAGAGGGTCTCCCGCTCCACGAGGAGCTTCTGGATGGTGAGCCGGGCGCAGGACGAATAGACGATGGCCTCATCGCTGGCGTAGGCCAGCGCATCCGCGGCACCGTGCCCCGCGTCCACACCCCACATCTCGTCGATGCCGTGTCCGGACGTGTGGCGCATCGTGTACCCGGTCATGGGTTGGGGTACGTCCTCGAACAGGGTGGCCTCGATCCGGACCTTGGACTTCAAGGTCCAGGACACGGACTCGATGGCGTCGCCCCAGTCCATCCGGTCGACGTCCACGGGGCCCGTGGCCGCGTAGTTGGCCGCCTGCCACTCGTTCGCAACCTCCTTCTGGAGGAACGCCTTCACCCAGCCGCTACCGGGCTCGGTTCCGTCGGCACACCGCCCCGGATCGTCCGGATCAGGGGCGCAGGCGAGGGGGTCCCCGCCCTCCTCCAGGGGCTCGCCCCACCAGTACCACCAGGGACCGCCGAGCTGGACGGTCCCCATGGCGCCCCGTGGGTTCTTGCTCAGCCCCTCGGCCCAGATCGTGGGGAAGGAGAGGTTCGAGCCGGCGGTGGGCTCCCCTACGCCACCCGGAGGCCCGGGCGCACCCTTGGCCTCCATCAGTAGCCGGGAGCCGTCGATGTTGGATTGGTCCGGGGCGGTGGGCACGTCTTGACAAGCGATCAGGGCGAGCCCGCCCAGGAGCGGAATCCAGCGGAGGAATTGTTTCGACATGAGCGTCACCTCCCTTCAGCGGGGGATAATCCGATCCTACGCCTCTACCGGGGGCAACAGCCGTGCCCGCGTCTCGCTCCGGACTCGGACGACGGGGTATCGTGCAGCTATGCCGTCGGCTACGGGTCTCCTCGGGACCCGGTCTCGCCTCGCCTGCCCCCCGGGGTGGGACAGGATGGCCCGTTCCGGGCGTCCTCCACCGGGACAGAATGCCCCAACCGGGGTCGGGTCGACGCCCATGGAGCCTGTGGGCGGCGGGCTTCGGTCGTTCCCCCCCGCCCGAACCGGGTTGGTTCGCTTCTTGCCCCTGAGAACCAGCACGAAGCCCGACCGGAGAGTGTTCGTGACTGCCTCTCCGGGACGCCCGGCACCCGGTCCGCAGAGAGCGTTGGCGGCCCCTCTCGCCGGGACACGAATCGGACGGACCCCCAAGCCAGGAGGGATGATGCGCAGAGGACAGGCACTGCTGCTCGCCGCAGTCGTCGGACTGTCCGGATCGGTGCCGAGCTCGGCGGCCGCACAGGATCCGGCGCGTATGCAACAGCAGCAACAGCAGATGATGATGCGTCTGCAGGAGCAGGTGCAGCACCTGAATCGGGTGATGGAGCGCGTGTCCGGGGTGGAGCAGCGCGCTCAGCAGATGGAACGTGAGATGGTTCGCTCCATGGAACGGCTCCAGCAGGACCGTCTGATGGCCGAGGAGAACGCGGTGCGGCTCCGGAACCAGGAGCGTCTCCGAAGCATGGCGCAGTCGATGACGGACGGCGCCACGGAGATGCATCGGGCCATGACACAGTTCCGATCCATGCTCCAGGACCCCGGCGTGGGTTGGGACCCGGAGATGGAGCGTCAGATGGAGCAGCTCCGAGAGCACTGGGACACCATGGCGGGCCAGATGGAGGAGAGCCTCCAGATCATGGACCGACTCCGGGAGCGACTCGGCCAGCTCACCGAGACATGACGCAGGGCCCGAGATGTTTCCCTGGTGCCGTGCAGCGGCGGGGATCGGTGTCCTGTTGGGGGTGCCGATCCTCGCGACCGTCGGGGTGACGGGGCTCGCGGCTCAGTCCCTCACCTATGACGGCTCCGTGTCCTGGTCCCGGGGCTCCTACATCTTCACGCAGCCCACCCACTCCTTCTGGCTCTCCAACGGTCTGTCGCTCCAGGTGGGACGGCTCTCCCTGTCCGCCAGCCTGCCGGTCATCGTCCAGAACAGCGGGATCATCTCCTTCGTGGCGGGGCAACCGGTACCCACCGGCGGAGAGGACTCCGGCGCGGTGGGTCGCAGGAACAAGGGCGAACCGGTAGGGACCCGCGGGCCCTCCGCCGACGCCCGGGTGTCGGGCCAGGGCGGGAAGGCGGCACAGGCCCCGGAGGCTGACTCCGCCACGGTGCTCCACCGGGACGCGTACGAGGTCCAGGTGGGGGACCCCCTCCTGTCCGGATCCGTCGAGGTGTACTCGGGCCTCGGGTTTCTGCGGGCCCTCTCGGCAGGGCTCTATGCCAAGGCCCCGATCCGCTCGGTGGAGTCGGGGGTGGGCACCGGAGCCTGGGACGTGGGGTCCGGCGCCTCGTTGGTCGCCGGTGCGGGTCGGAATCTGTTCCTCGCGGATGTCTCGTACTGGTCGTTCGGGGACCTGCCGGACCTGGAACTGGAGTCGGGACTGATGTGGGGTCTGAGCGTCTCCCGGTCGTTCCGGGAAGGCCGTGCGGCTCTCTCCGCGAGCCTCCGTCGACGGGAGGCGATCCGCCGCCCCTCGTCCTCCTCAGGATGGGAGATTCGGATCGTCGTACCAGGATGGCCGACCTCCTCGGAGGGGCGGGCCACGTCGTGGAGGTCGTGACGGAGAGCAAGGCGGCCCTCTCGGCTCTGGCGAGCCAGCCGTTCGATGTCCTCCTCGTCGACATGGGCGCGCCGGAGGGGAGCGGCAGGGAGGTGCTGCGAGAGCTGCCGTCTCTCCATACCCAGGTCGAGGTCCTGGCAGTCACCTCCCGGGGGTGCGTCGAGTGTGCCGTGGAGGCCATGAAGCTCGGCGCTCGGGATTTCATGCCGTGCCCATGTGACCCGGACCGCATCCTGCGAGGGGTCCAGCTGGCCGTCACCGACAGCCGGGTCCGCCGGGAGCTTGCGGCGATCCGGAGCGATCCGACGCGCCGGCGGCCTTCGGGCATGATCGGAGAATCGCCGGGCATCCACCGGGTCTTCACGCTGATCGAGCACGTGGCCCCGACGCCCGCCACCGTGATGATCACCGGCGAGACGGGCACCGGGAAGGAACTCGTGGCCCGGGCGGTGCATGCCGCCAGCAGGCGACAGGATCGGCCCTTCGTCGTCGTCAACTGTTCGGCCATCCCGCCCACGCTCCTGGAATCCGAGCTGTTCGGACACGCGCGGGGCTCGTTCACCGGAGCGGTGCAGAGTCGAAGGGGACTCATCGAGGAGTCCCACGGCGGCACCCTCTTCCTGGACGAGATCGGGACCCTCTCCCTGGAGACCCAGGTCAAGCTGTTGCGGGTGATCGAGGAGCGGAGACTCCAGCGGGTAGGCTCCAACCGGGCGACCACGGTGGATTTCCGGTTGATCTCCGCCACAAACGAGGACCTTCCGACCCTGGTCCGGGAGGGCCGGTTCCGGGAGGATCTGTTCTTCCGGCTGAACGTCTTCCCCATCCACGTGCCCCCGCTCCGGGAACGAAGGCAGGACATCGTTCGCCTGGCGGCCCACTTCCTGGACCACTACGCGGGTGAGTACGGCCGGAAGGCCCCGCGCCTCACTGCGTCGACCCTTTCCCGCATGATGACCCATCCCTGGCCCGGAAACGTCCGGGAGCTGGAGAATGTCCTGGAGCGGGCCGTGGTCATCCAGTCCGCCGAGGCGGCCCTTTCCGCCGAGCTGTCCGCCGAGGACGGCGACGCCACCGCCGCCGAGATCCTCACCGACGCCATGGCCGGGGGCTGGACACTGGATCGCCTGGAGCGGGAGTACATCCTGGCGGTCCTGGAGGAGCACGGAGGGCATCGCACCGCCGCCGCGTCCAGGCTCGGCGTCCACCGCCGCACGATCCACCGGAAGCTCTCCCGATACCGTGATCAGGGGTGGCTCCACCCCTGATCAGGTCAGGGAGATCAGGCCGGAGACATCCGCCGCGGCCGAAGGCGTGGACCCCGGCCCGCCGCTCCGTCAGCGGACGGTGATCGTCGGGCTCTCGTCGAACTGCAGCATACGGTCGTTCAGGGGCTGGACCGGGCGGTTGTTGTGATCGTAGACCGCCGTGAAGGCTTCGATCTGGCCGGCCGAGAGCTCCGTGGGTGTTCTCCTCACGTACCAGCTCACGCCTTCGCTGCACGGTGGGGTCGTGAGGGAGCCGCTGTAGTAGTAGGCTCCCGTGGACTCTCCCGAGAAGAGGTTCTGTCCGAACTCCGGAGGGATCCGGACGGTCGCTTCGCTCCCGGGCGCCGCCGCGAGCCGCTCCCAGATGGAGGCGACGCTTGGGTTCTCGGCCCCCTCCTCCACGAAGAGACCCACCACCGCCAGGGCGCCGTCGTCGGCCTCGTGCACGAAGTGCATCTCCATGGGGAAGTGCTCCCCGTCGAGGGTGTGTTCGCTCGGCGCGTGGAAGTGGAACTGCACCAGGGAATAGGTTTTCCCGCCGACCTCGAGCGTCTCGCCGCCACCCACGTTGATCTGGACCGTGTGTCCGTTGTCCAGGGCGTTGACGACGCCCTCCTGGTTCAACACCTCGACCTCCTGATCGCTCGGAACGTCCAGGGTCACCTCGGGGAGCTCGCCGACGCTCGGGCGGGTCAGGTCGATGGGGGACTGGGCCTCTCCAGCGGCGCACAGGGCCCACTCCGGGTCCATGGAGCCCCACACCGCGGGGCCGTCGTCGGCCTCGTAGCCCCAATGGATGGGGCCGTGGTCCTCCGGACCGGCCTCGGGTTCCCCGGCCTCGGGCTCCCCCGGGGCGCAGGAGCCGACCGCCGTCCACACGGCGATCAGGGTCAGGAGCATGCCACTGCCGGTGGGTCGGATCTGGTTCGTCATCCGGTTCCTCGATCGGAAGTCTCGCCCTTCGCACGGGTTCCGGGACCCCGGGCTCTCTGACGGCCCGTGACGGCTCGCATCGACGGTGTGCCGGCCCATGGAGCCCCGTGCCAGGACATCGTGTTCGAATGGTCGATGGCGTGAAGATGGGCCGCACCGGGGGTGCGCGCCACCGCCCGGAGTCCGGACCGGCGGGGATCGACGTCCCTCAGCCCCGGCTCAGGAGCCTCCGGCCCCCTTCGATCCCGGCGGCCACGAGGAGGATCACGAAGAGCAGGACGCCATAGGCCACCTGTTCGGAGATCGGCCCCGGCGGGGTGATGGTGAAGCCGATCTGGCTCGACATTCGCTCCAGCCCCCGCTGATGCTCGATGGCGGCCTCGGGCGGGACGTGGTCCGCCCTCGACCTGTACTCGTGGCTCAGGCGAAGGACATCGTCCGTGACCTGGGCGCTGTACTGGAAGAAGGATCCCGGGACGTCCACCGTGACCTCTTCGGGATCGATGGCCCAACCGTCTTCGAGCCGAGCCTCGGTCACCGACCGGATCCAGACCGGGTGGTCCAGGGCCAGGGGCATGGATCGCCGCCCCGAGACGCCGGAGGGGAGGGACGAGGCGACCTCCATCGGGTACAACTCCGCCACGAGCTCATCGTCCCCCTGGGGGTCGTACCAGAAGTCCTCGATCCGGTATCGCTCGGTGACGACGACCTCGTTTCCCTCCTGGTCGTCCCGCATGTCGACGGTACCCGCCGAGGCGATTCCAGGATAGAGGTCGGCGTAGTATTCGACGTATCCTCGTGTGATCTCGTCTCGAGGCGTGTTCTGGAAGAACTCCCGAATCCCCACCGCCGAGCCCCGCCGGTACGTGGTCTCCACCGACATCGTCGTCTCTTCGCCGGGCAGCCCGATGTCGAGACGAGTGACGATGTCCCGCTCGGGTTCGACGAGCTCCGGGCGGGGCATCCGTGCCAGATCACCGGTTCCCTCCGCCAGCACCAACGCCGCCCCGTAGGGTGAGACACCGGGCTCCAGGGGCTCGCGATCGAGGAGCCGCGTCGGATCGACCCAGTACTCTTCGCCATCCATCCGGATCACCACCACCACGTGGTCGAAGACGCCGGCAGAAGGGTCGAAGTCGGCGACGTGCTCCCGGTAGACCGTGCTGACCAGCGCCGGGTGGGCCTCGATCCCCATGGCCCGGAGCAGGGTGACCAGGAGGAGGGACTTGTCCTTGCAGTCGCCGTAGCGACGATCCAGGACCAAAGAGGGCGGATAGGGGCGATGCGAGTTCTCCCCGAGGGCCACGGCCAGGTAGCGGATCTCGTCCTGGGTGAAGCGAAGAGCCGCCTCGGCCCGGGCAAGGGGCTCGGATTCACTCTCCTGAAGCTCCGTCGCCAGCCGAACGAGTTCGTCCGGGAGATCCGTATCCACGTCGAAGAGGCGCCGACCCCACGCCGCCACCCGCGACCACGACCCGAAATCGCTGATCTGGACGGCGGGACTCGCCCGGTACCAGGCGGGGGTGCTGCGTTCCCAGACGACCGGCTCGGTGTCCCTGAGGTCCCACACGTACTCGGTGGTCCCCCCGGCCCTTCGCACCGTCGGCTCCTGGTCGGTGCGATGAAGCCTGATCCGGGGATCCCCCTCCCGCTCCCAGAGGAGCCTGGCGTGCAGACGGCCCACGCGACCGGAGGTGCCCAGTAGGAACTCCCTCGAGTAGTGCCCACCGAATACCGGGTTGGCACCCCGGATCGTGTAGCTGTAGTCGATCACGTCCCCGACCCGAACGTCCTCCATGAAGATCACCGCCGTCTTGCGCCCGTCCACGACGTAGCTGGAGAGACGACTCTCCTCGTCGTAGACCTGCACGCGGTCAGGCGAGAGCTGAGGCAAGGACCGACCGCCCCGATGGACCGCCGCGGAATGCAGGACCAACTCCTGGTAGGCCGGGTTGAAGGCGATCTCCACCTGGGAGTCTTCCTGAACGGCCCCGGCTCCCCGAACGCGATAGCGCAGCCGGACGTAGGACTCGGTGTCCGGACCCCCGGCTCGATCCTGAACGCTGACGAGGATCAGTTCGGTGTCTGCCTCCTCCCCCGGGCGTCCGGAGCCCGCCTCCGTCGGGCCCTCCGGCGGCTGCAGAATCGTCACCCACCCGGGGACGGGCGCGATCGAGTATTCCTCCTGGGCCGACCCCGGGAATGGCATCAGGGCGAGCAGAAATGCCACAGCCACGGCGCTACGGGCCGCACGGGGCTCGTACCGCCGGCGCAGCATACGTCCGCGGCGGGATCCGGCCTGCCTGCCCCGGAGCCCGGCAGAGGTCCGACGGGAGCTCGGGGAGTCCGTCACGGCGTCGGCCCCGGGGGGACGTCCCCTCCCGCTGCCCGGCTCAAGCCTCGAGTTGCTTGGGGTTCGGCCCGAAACGGTTCGGGCCGGCCTCGCTGTCCTGTGCGAAGAAGAAGAGCAGGACCAAGGGGCCGATGAATGGAAGGAGGATGAGGAGGTACCACCATCCGCTCCGACCGGTATCGTGGAGGCGCCGGATCGCAACGGCGATGACCGGCACGGCCACGGCGAGGAGGTACAGCACGGTCACGAGCCCGAGGCCGTCCTCGTCGAGGCCCGTGCCCAGAAGGCCGTCGACGGCGGTAAAGGCGAGGATCGCCAGGAAGTGGAAGAGGACGAAGTACCAGAACTCCGCCCGTCGGGCGCGTCCGCCGAACGACGCATAGTTCCTCAGCACCTTCAGATACCAGTTCACGGATCGCAACTCCTGTTCGGGCTTCGTCCGGCACCCCGGGGCATGCCGGTCGGGAGGTGTCTTCTCGGGACACCTCCCATGTCCACGGACAACACTTTGTCCAGCTTCGGCATCACAGTGGTCATGGGCAATCCAAGATTCCTTCTGGAATGGGCCGCGACTCTATGGCCCGTAGAATGCCGACATGTCGGGAAGGCCGGGGTACGTAGACCTACGGAGTCGCCTGCAACGGACCGGCGAGTCCATCCCTCGGCAGGCGACTTTCGAGTCGACGCCTCGTTGTCCCAGGGTGGATGAGACGCTGCTACGGAGACGTTGGATGGACGGGGCAGCCTGGCGGGCGTCGGCTTCATGGGGCCGGGACGCGCAGCGGCGACGTCTTCGACGGAGAGCCCGGCGGCTCCGTCCCGGGATCCCGCTGGAAGAATGCCGGGGCGGACGGCCCGGCTCAGGCCCTGACTCTACCGGCTCAGCCTGTGGCTGCTCTCGCATCTGGGCGCACTGTGCGTTCTCGTCGTGGGAACCGGAGCGTGGACGCTCGGGGCGGTCGCCATCGTCATGAGATTTCGGTCGACGGTTGGGGGCTGCTTCTATGGCCGACCATGGGACTCGTCGCGGTGTTGGGGGTGCTCACCCGGCCCCCGACGCTGAAGCGGAGCCCGACCGTCGGGGTAGCTCTCTCCGTCGGGGTGGACGAGCTCTGGCGGCGCGAGGGGTTGGACGGGTCACACGGGGTTCCTGGGGCGCCCGCGGCTCCCCACGGCGGCGAACGAAGTCGGGGCGAAAGCCGGTTGCGGGGCGGACGTTCCAGGCTCAAAGGCCTGCGGCGGAGGTCGCCTCTCGACCCAGGAGGAGGAGGAGGCTCTGCCCCACCACCCCGTCCAACATGTCACGTCCCCGAGTGCTCGTGGCCGCCCCGGTCACCAGCAGATCCCCCTCGGGGCAATACCGGATCAGCGTCCCCCAGTAGCCGCCGTGGCCAACGCAGTCGATCCCGGCGTACCGGGCCCTCGCGATCCCCATCCCGTAGCCGCCCTCGTCGGCGGACAGGCTCGCGGGCGTGATGGCGACCATCCGGGACACGGTGTCCGGATCGCGAAACACCCCTCCGCTGAAGAGCGCCCGGAAGAAGGTGCCCATGTCTTCGAGGGTGGACACGAGCCCGCCTCCTCCGAACAGGTCCATGGAGGGGTCGAAGGCGTACGTGTCGATGGCTCCCAGGTACTGGTGAGCACGGACCGGGCCGGCGAGAGGCCCGGGCTCGGCGGACTCCAGCCAGGGGTCGGTGAGCCCCAGGGACTCAAGGGAGAGGAGCTCTCGCAGGACCCGG
>JARRPL010000057.1:0-12796 GCA_037382905.1 Gemmatimonadota bacterium
CCCTGCCCTCCGCTTCCCATGGCCGAACCCACGACGCCTCCCGCGACCGACCTCCCTGGCCTCATCCGGCGGGTCTCGGACGGGGAGCATCTGACGGTGGAGCAGGCTCGGAGCGCCTTTCATCTCTTCATGCGGGGGGAGGCCTCGCCCGTGCTCATGGGTGCCCTGCTCACGGCCCTCCGCACCAAGTCGGTGGCCCCCTCCGAGGTTGCCGGGGGTGTTCTGGCACTGCAGGACGCTCTCGTGCCGGTCATTTCCACCGATCCGGACCGCCTCGTGGATACCGCCGGCACCGGGGGTGGAACGCTCACCACCTTCAACATCTCCACGGCGGCGGCGTTGGTGGCGGCGGGCGCAGGGGTGCGGCTCGCGAAGCACGGCAACCGGTCCTTCACCTCCCGCAGCGGGAGTGCCGACGTGCTCGAGGCGCTGGGGGTGCGGATCGAGCTCACGCCGGAGCGCATGGGCGAGATCCTGGAAGAGGTGGGGATCGTGTTCATGTTCGCTCCTCTCCTCCACCCGGCCATGCGCCACGTGGGTCCGGTGCGCCGGGAGCTGGGCATGCCCACCATCATGAATCTCCTGGGCCCCCTCACGAACCCGGCGGGGGCCCGGCGGCAGGTTGTGGGCGTGTCGGAGGCCGAGCTCGTTCCCCTGGTCGTGGACGCGCTCCGGGAGTTGGGTCACGTTCGAGCCCTCGTCGTCCACGGCGAGCCGGGGATGGATGAGGTGAGTCCGTTGGGCCGGACCCGGGTGGCCGAGCTGAAGGACGGAGAGATCCGCCACCACTCCATCCATCCCGAGGAACTCGGGCTCGACCTCCACGGCCCGGACGGTCTGGAAGGGGGAGAACCGACGGACAACGCCCACCGGATCCGTGAAGTGCTGGCGGGTCGGGATCGTGGAGCCGCCCGTGCGGCAGTGGTCCTCAATGCCGCTGCGGCCATCTACGTGGCCGGGGAGGCCGGAAGCCTTCAGTCCGCTGTGGGTCGGGCCCAGGAGTCGGTGGACTCGGGGGCGGCGGAAGGAACGCTGGAGGCGCTCAGGGCGTCGTCGAACCGCCGCTGACCACCGCCGCCAGGGTCCAGGGACCGGGGAGCGGGGCGGCGGTGCCCCCGGGGATGCGGAGCTCCCGGAGCCCACGGTGCCCCTCGCAGGGAGCGTCCAGGGGAAGCGAGAGCTGGAGGCCAGGCCCCGGGACCGGACGGCCGGGACGGGATCTCCCAGGACCCGACCGCCGCTCCGCACCACCGGGCCGCCGGGGCCCGTTCGCCGGAATCCTCCCCCATGCGAAGGCGCTTCGGCGGGACACGGACATCAGTATTTCCGGATGACGCCCACGACCACTCCCTGGATCTGGACGTCGTCGGCGTCCTCCAGGATGGGGGTCATGGTGGGGTTGGCAGGCTGGAGCCGGATTCGATTGCCCGGCTCCCGGTAGAGCTTCTTCACGGTGGCGGAATCCCCCCGCACCAGCGCCACGACCATCTGGCCGTCGTCCGCCGTGTCCTGGGCCGCCACCACGATGTAGTCTCCATCCCGGATCTGCTCGTCGATCATGGAGTTCCCCTGGACCCGGAGCACGTAGTTCTCCCGGCCGCGCCGCACCATGTCGGGGGGGACCCCGAGCGTCTCGTCGTCCTGCACGGCTTCGATGGGCAGGCCGGCGGCGACGGTCCCCAGGAGGGGAAGGTCCACCGAAGGCGCAGCGGTCTCGCCGTCCACCAGTTCGATGGAGCGACTCTCGTTGTAGGCCTTCCGGATGTATCCCTTGCGCTCCAGATTGCTCAGGTGCTCGTGCACCGTCGCCAGCGAGGAATACCCGAAGTGCTCTGCGATCTCCTCGAAGCTCGGCGCATAGCCCCGGTCGTCGATGAAGCCCCGGATGTGGTCGAGGATCTGCTTCTGGCGTTTGGTGAGGGGCATGAATCCGCTCCGAAGGGGATACCCGAACAAGTCCCGAACAAGCGTACCCGAACGTTGCCCGAAACGCAAGCGGCTCCGAATCCGGACATCCTCGACGCCATCGTGGCCTCGAAGCGGGGAGAGATCGCCGGCCTGCGTCCGTTGCGGGCACGAATGGAGCGGGACGCGGCCCACGCACCGGCGCCCCGGGCCTTCCGGGAAGCGCTGGTCCGGGACCGGGTGGCGGTGATCGCCGAGGTGAAGCGGCGGTCGCCGGGAGCCGGTGAGATCCGACCGCGGCTGTCGCCGGCGGAATGGGCCCGGCGCTACCGGCGGGCGGGAGCCGCCGCCATGAGCGTCCTCACCGACGGGCCCTTCTTCGGCGGGTCTCTCACGGACCTTCGTGCGGCGCGGGGTGCGGTGGATCTCCCCCTGCTGCGGAAGGACTTCACGCTGGACCCGATCCAGGTCCTGGAGGCCCGGGGCGCCGGCGCCGATGCCGTGCTCCTCATCGTACGCATCCTGGACGACCGGGCCCTGCGGCTTCTTCGGGAGGAGGCGGAGGCGTTGGGAATGGCCGCCCTGGTGGAGGTCCACGGCGCCGGCGAGCTGGAGCGGGCCCTGGAGTCGGGAGCGAGCCTGGTGGGAATCAACAACAGGGATTTGACCACCTTCGATACCGACCTCGCCGTGACCGAGGGTCTGCTGGAATACCTGCCGGACGACGGCGTGGTCGTCTCGGAGAGCGGGATCGCCACCGGTGAGGACGTCGCCCGCCTCGGGGCCGCGGGGGTCCACGGCGTCCTGGTGGGCGAGGCGATCCTCCGGGCCGAGGATCCGTCGGCGCGGGTGAGAGAGCTGGCGGGGCAGCCCCGCGTGCCCCGGGACCAGGCCGCCGGGGGCGGATCCGTAGGCCGGTGAACGAGCCCAGGGGTTCCGCCGAGGTTCGGGTCAAGATCTGCGGCATCACCCGGATGGAGGACGGGCTGAACGCCCACCGGGCCGGCGCCGACTACCTGGGCTTCATCGCATCGGGGGGGTTCCGCCGTTCGGCGCCGGCGTCGCTGGCTGCGGCCCTCGCCCTGGAGACGGGCGGACTCCTGGTGGCGGTGACCGTGAACGAAACCCCCTCCCGCCTGGAGGAGATCGGGTTCGAGTCCCGGGCGTCCATCCTTCAGCTTCACGGTGACGAACCTCCGGAGACGTTGGAAGCCCTCCGGGCGAGGGGGCCCTGGAAACTCTGGAAGGGGCTCCGGGTTCGCACTGCGCAGGAGGTCGAGGAGGCGTTGGAGCGCTACGCCGGCGTCGCGGACGGCATTCTGCTGGACGGATGGCACCCCGAGCATCAGGGGGGATCCGGCGCACGGTTCCCCTGGGATCTGGTGGCCCCCCTGCGGTCCGACTTTCCCGCGGGAGTGGATTTCGTCGCCGCCGGCGGCCTGACGCCGTCCAATGTGGCAGCGGCGGTGCGGGCCCTCCGGCCCGACGTGGTGGACGTCAGCTCGGGGGTTGAGATGGAAAAGGGACACAAGGACGCGGGCCGGATCCGCACCTTCATCGAGAACGCCAAGCGCGCGCGACGAACCAGACGGTGACCATGCAGACCGAGACCAGCCGCACGAGTGAGAGATTCGGGACCTTCGGGGGACGTTACGTCCCCGAGACGCTCATCGCGGCGCTGGAACAGCTCGATGCCGCCTGGCGCGAGGCCCGAAACGACCCCTCCTTCCAAGAGGAGCTCGAACTCCTCCTCCGGGATTACGTAGGCCGGCCCAGTCCCCTCTACCGGGCGCGACGGCTGGAGGAGGCGGTGGGGGCCGGACCCGTGTATCTGAAGCGGGAGGACCTGAACCACACCGGGGCCCACAAGATCAACAACACGGTGGCCCAGGCCCTGCTGGCACGGCGGATGGGGAAGCCCAGGATCATCGCCGAGACCGGCGCGGGGCAGCACGGCGTGGCGACGGCCACCGCCTGCGCCCTCTTCGACCTGGAGTGTGTCGTGTACATGGGCGCCGAGGACGTGGAGCGGCAGTCCCTCAACGTCTTCCGGATGCGGCTCCTGGGAGCCGAGGTGGTGCCGGTGGAGTCAGGCACCCGGACGTTGAAGGACGCCACGAACGAGGCGATCCGAGACTGGGTGACCAATGTGGAGGACACCCACTACATCATCGGGTCGGTGGTGGGCCCGGCTCCGTTTCCCCGAATGGTCCGGGACTTCCACGCCGTCATCGGCCGCGAGACCCGGACCCAGATCCTGGAACGGGAGGGCCGGCTGCCGGCGGCGGTGGTGGCCTGCGTCGGCGGAGGCTCGAACGCCATGGGGATCTTCCATCCCTTCGTGGAGGACGCGGAGGTGGACCTGGTGGGGGTGGAGGCGGCGGGGGAGGGAATCGCCAGCGGCCGTCATTCCGCCACCCTCTCGGCGGGTCGTCCGGGAGTGCTTCACGGCGCCCTGAGCTACCTCCTTCAGGACGGGGATGGGCAGGTGGCCCCCGCCCACTCGGTGTCCGCGGGACTGGACTACCCGGGGGTCGGTCCTGAACATTCGTATTTGAAGGATGCCGGTCGGGCCCGGTACGTCTCGGTCACCGATGACGAGGCCCTGGCGGCCTTCGACACCCTGTCCCGGCTCGAAGGGATCATCCCTGCACTGGAGACGGCACACGCCGTGGCGCATCTGCTCACCATGGGAGAGGAATACCGGGGCCGCGGGCCCCTGGTCCTGTGCCTCAGCGGTCGGGGGGACAAGGACGTGGTCCACGTAGCCGGGCTACGAGGCCGGTCCCTGGACGGGATGCGGTGAGGGAAACCCCGTCTTCCCGGCCCGGGGAGCTCGAGGTCCCGGCTCTCCCCGTGGGCCGGATCCGGGAATTCTTCGTCACGCTCGGCAAGGCCTTGCGGGCCTTCCAGCTGTATGACGAGAACAACCCCGTCTACCAACGCTTTGCCCAGGGACTCGCCGAGGCGTTCCAGGGGCTGTGGGACGAGCTCGAGTCCCTCCAGGTGGTGGTCGAGGAGAATCGGCTCCTGGTGGAGGGGGAGGAGGTCTACGAGAATCCCACCCGGTCCGAATCCCTCGCCTTCCTCTTCTACAAAGACGGGCTGCGGACCCTCACCTTCCGGCCCGGGATCGAGCACGAGGCCAAGACGTTCCTGGCCGTCCTCAACCAGGCCCGCCTGGCGCGTGCCGACGGGGACGACCTCATCACCCTGTTGTGGGAGGCGGACCTCCAGCATCTCCGCTATCGGCACGTGGACCTCCTGGCGGAGGGTCTGGAGTTGCCGGAGCCGGGACCCGGCGGCACGGAGGCCGACTTCCAGGCGATCCTCGCAGCCGAGTCCCCCGAGGACGGGGAGGAACCGGCCGCCGAGGCCGCCGCCGAGGGTGCCCTCCAGCCGCTCAACAGGGAGGATTTCAACCCCACCTTGTACAATCTGGACGCCCGGGAGATGGAGTTGCTCCAGAGCGCCATCCAGGACGAGATGGACCGGGACGTGCGCACGGAGGTGATCAACGGACTCTTCGATCGCCTCGAGGAGCTCCGTCCGGACCGCCAGACCGAGATCATCGGAATCCTCAATCTCCTGGTCCCGGCTCTCCTGGCTCGGGGAGAGCTGGCGGCGGCCACCCGTGTGCTCTCGGAGCTGAGAGGGATCGAATCGCGGGACGGGGTGCTGGCGGACGAGCATCGCAGGGCGGTGGCGCGACTCCTGGACCGGCTGTCCAGTCCCGAGACGCTGGGTGAGCTGGTACAGGCTCTCGAGGACGAAGCCATCAAGCCCTCCGCCGACCTTCTCGGAGGGTTCTTCGGCCACCTCCGGGCCGGGGCACTGGGTACGCTCATCCGGGCGGCGGAGACCACCCAGGTCCGGGATCTGAAGCCCATCCTCAGGTCCGCCGTGGCCGGGATCGCCCAGCGGAACCGGGAGGCCCTGGTGTCCTTCCTGGACGCCTCGGATCCCCTGGTGGTCACCGGCACGCTCCACCTGGCAGGTCAGATGGATGTCCGGGAGGTGTCCTCCCGCCTCCCGGATCTCCTCTACCACGAGAGCCCGGCGGTCCGGAAGGCGGCGGTGGAAACCGTCCTCCAGCTCAAGGCGACGACGCTGGCGAGCCGCCTCTTGGACACCTTGCTCGACCCGGAGGTCGAGGTGCGGATCGCCGCCGCACGGGCCCTTCAGTCCATGCGCTCCAGGGGCGCGGCCGGCCGACTGCGGGAGATCCTCCAGAGCAAGGAGATCCGGGCTGCCGACCTCTCGGAACAGATCGCCATGTTCGAAGCCTACGGATCGGTGGAAGACCCCCAGGCCCTGGCCTTCCTGGATCGCTATCTCAACGGCAAGGGTTTCCTGGGTCGACGGGAGCCGCCGGAGATCCGGGCGTGCGCGGCGCTGGCGTTGGGAAAGCTGGCCACCCCCGAGGCCCGGGCCGCGCTGCGGAAGTCGGCGGCGGACGACGATCCTGTCGTGCGGAACGCCGTAGGGCGGGCCATGCGCGGGATGGGAGATACGGTCCGATGAGCCTCACGCAGGAGCAGGGACGTCGGATCCTCGTCTCCCTCTACGGCACGCTCCGGGCTCTCAAGCTCTATCCCCTGGAGAACGACGCGGTGCAGCAGGCCCTGGACGAGCTCCACCATGGAGTCACGGCGCTCCTGGCGAGGGAGGAGGGCATGGAGCTCCGGGTCGTGGGGGAGTTCTTCTTTCTGAACGAGACCCGGCTCCGACTGGACCTGAGCAACTTCGCCACCTTCGGGACGGTGGCCCAGGTGCTCCAGGATCACGACATCGGAGCGGTGGACATCGCCCCCGGCGTGGATCGGGGGGAGTGGGCGCCCTTCCTGTCGCTCCTCCTCCGGAAGCCCGACGGTGCCGATCCTCATCCCGCCTTCCTGGCTCGTCTGGCGGGCACGCCGGTGGATCACATCCAGGTCAGAGCGACGCAGGAGGTCTCCGGGGAGCTGGACGAGGAGGAGGCCATGGAGCAGGCCAAGCGGACCTACGCCCGGTCCGTGAAGGTGGCCAAGGACATCCTGGGGGACGTGCGGCTGGGGAAGGCCGTGAACGTCCGCAAGGTGAAGCGGGCGGTGCAGGGGATCGTGGACCAGGTCCTCTCCAACGAGCCCTCCATGCTCACCATGACCACGCTCCGGGACTTCGACGAGTATACCTTCACCCACTCGGTGAACGTCTGCATCCTGAGCGTCATCATCGGGCAGCGGATCGGGCTGGATCGCTTTCAGCTCTACGAGCTGGGGATGGGTGCCCTCCTGCACGACGTGGGCAAGATGCGGGTGGACGTGGACGTCATCAACAAGCCCGGCTCCCTGGACGAGGACGAGTGGAGGATGCTCAAGGAGCACCCCACCGACGGGCTCCTGCTCCTCTTCCACATGGGCGGATTCGCCAACATGCCCTACCGGCAGATGCTCATGGCCTACGAGCATCACATGAAGACCGATCTCTCGGGCTATCCGACCAACCGTCGGGAGCGTCGACCGACCCTGTTCTCCCGGATCGTCGCGGTGGCCGACGGCTTTGACGCCGCCACCTCGATCCGCAGCTACCAGCACGTCCCCTTTCCGCCGGACCAGGTGCTGCGGGAGATGCGGGACAACCCCACCCGGGGCTACGACCCGGTGGTCGTGAAGGTCCTCATCACCGCCACCGGCGTCTTCCCGGTGGGTACGCTGGTGATCCTGGACTCCTTCGAACTGGCGGTGGTGAGCGGCGTGAACCCGAACCCCGAGCTCCTGCACCTGCCCACGGTCCGGGTCATCTCCGACTCCATGGGTGTCCCGCTGGCGGAGCCCCGGACGCTGGATCTCTCGGCGCCGGACCCCACTACCGGGCGTCCCCCCCGCTCCATCGTGAAGACCACCGAACCCCAGAAGTACGGCATCCGGGTTGCGGACTACCTGATCTGATTCCGAGTCCCCGATTCATGACCTCTCGTAACGGCAGGATCGCCCAGGCCTTCGCCCGGCGAGGGGAGGCAGGCCAGGCGGCTCTGGTTCCCTACGTCACCGCGGGATTCCCCGAGCTGGACTCCACGGGCCCGGTCCTGGACGCGCTCGTTTCGGCAGGCGCCGACGTCATCGAGCTCGGGATCCCATTCTCGGACCCGTTGGCCGACGGGCCCACCATCCAGGCCTCCTCGTTCCGTGCCCTGCAGAACGGAATGACGGTGGAGCGGGTTCTCCGGGAGGTGGCGACGTTCCGGGACAGACACGACACCCCCCTGGTCCTGTTCACCTACCTGAATCCGGTCCTGCGCCTGGGGGCGGATCGATTCACCGCTCGGGCCCGGGAGGCGGGGGCCGACGGCCTCCTCCTCACGGATCTCCCCGCCGGCACCGATCCGGCGCTGGAGGAGACGGTTCACGGATCGGGGTTGGATCTGATCCGCCTCCTCGCCCCCACCACCTCTCCGGAGCGCATTCCGGACGTCGCCCGGGGAGGCGGGGGGTTCCTGTACTACATCTCCCGGACCGGCGTGACGGGGGCCTCCGAGCGGCTCCGGCACGAGATCGGAGCGGAGGTCGCCCGGATTCGCGAGCTGGCGGACCTGCCGGTGGCGGTCGGCTTCGGCATCAGCGGACCGGAGCAGGCCCGGACCGTGGCCGGATGGGCCGACGGGGTCGTGGTGGGGAGTGCCCTGATCCGCCGGCTCGAGACGGGAGGGGTCGAGGGCGCCCGCCGCTTCGTCCGGAGTCTGAGGGACGCCATGGACGAGGGGGGAGCCGAAGGGTAGTCGCCGGCCCCCCGGCTGCCGCGTGGGTGACCGGGCGTCTCGCCTCAATCCTCCTGGAGCCGGGCCTCCAGTTCGGGATTCGGCGCCACGAACAGCGTCGAGACCCGGTCGGGGAGGACCGCGCCCGGAGGAGCCTTCCTGGGCTTCCGGACGTACTTCCGACGAGTCCAGTCCACCGGTACGCTCCCGGAGGTCCGGGCCTTGGAATGGAGGGCCGCCAGCACCGCCGCCTCCCCCAGGTCCCGGTTGGGTGGATTCCCCTCCCGGCCCCAGCGCAGGATGACGTGGGCTCCCGCGGTGTGGCGGGCATGGAGCCAGATGTCGTCGGGGCTGGAGTGGCGGAAGGTGAGGTCGTCGTTCCGGCCCGCCCCTCTTCCGACCCGGATCTCCAACCCCCCGGACGATCGGTAGCGCCGGTAGGGGAGCGTCTCCTCCGCCCCGCCCGAGCTCCTCGAGGGGCCGACGGGGACCTCCGCATCCAGCTCCTCCCGGGTCGCCTCTCCGAGGCGGGCCCGTTCCTGGAGCGCTTCCAGCCGCTTCCACTCGTCCCGGGCCTCCCGGATCCGCTCCGGGAGCCGTTCCCGGGCCCGGCGGATGCGGGCCGCTCGATCGTAGTGCCTCCGGGCGTTCTCGTCGGGCCTCAGCGCCGGATCCAGGGGAACCTCCACCGGCTCGCCGTCGAATCCGGTCAGGGTGACGGCGTCCCGACCCTCCGGTACCTCGTGGAAGCGGGCCAGCAGAAGATCGCCCCAGCGCTGGCGCTCCTCCGGGTCGCCGAGCCCCTCCCATTCCTCCTCCAGCCGGGCGACCCGGCCCCGGGCGCGGTCCACCTGATCCGCCAGGCCTCGGAGGAGCGCTGCCGGAACCGTGACGGGCTCCGCCACCTCCGCCGACCGCTCCTGGGTGCGGCGGAACGCCTCCACGAGGTCCTCCACCTCTTCCAACGTCCGCTCCGGCAGGGGAAGGGGGTAGGGCTGGGGACCGTGGCGGCCCTCCACCACCGCGGCGCCCGGCGACGCGTCCGGCTCGAGGACCCGAGCCCGGAGACGGAGCCACTGGCGGTAGCCGTCGTCACCCTCGAGCAGGGGCCGGGCCAGCGGCGAGGACCAGGCCAGCCGGGCGTAGGGGATCCGCCCGCCCTCGCCTGGACTGTCCAGGATGAGCCGGTTCCAGGCCTCTCGATCCAATACCTCATCGGCGCCGGCGCGGGTCGTGGGGGGTGGAGGCGTCCAGGCGTGACCGCGGCGGAGCGGGCGTTCCCCCTCCACGGTTCGGAGGAGCGTCCGGATGGTGTCCTCGTCGCCCTCGGTGAACAGCGCGTTCTCCCGCCGGGGGATGAGCTCCAGGATGATCCGGCCTCGAGAGGGACGTCCCCGCAGACGGCGCGTTTCCAGGACCACGACCCGTTCATCCACGGGGGCCCACACCCTGGTGAGGCGGGCCGGGAGCCGCCGAGCCTCCTCCGGGGCGTCCAGGGCGTCCAGGATCCGGAGTCCGGTCCGTTCCGGGTGGAGGTCCCACACCAACGTCGCATCCCGGAGGAATACGCTCATCCGGCGTGCTTCCGGATCCAGGTGGATCGCCTTGATCCGGGCACCGCCGAACCGGCGTTCCAGAGCTGCTGCGGTGGCGCCCACCAGCGCCGAGTCCCATTGAATGCGCATGGGTCAAGGTAGGGAGGGCCTCGGGGCCCGGGGGAGGGCCTCGGTGGTTTGACCCCCTGCCCGCCGAGCGTCTAGCTTCCGGGACGCGGACGCTCCCCTCGCTCGGCATCCCTTCGACCCCACGCATGTCGGACCTGCACCCCATACTCCAGGACGCCGCCGAGGGCACCCTCCCCAGATGGGCCCGGGTGGACAAGAAGCGCTACGCCCACATGGAGCGTGTCGCGGAGCTCATGGGTGAATGGGCCCGGGCCGCGGGAAAGAGCGAGGTCCAGCAGGCTCGCTGGCGGGCTGCCGGATTCCTCCACGACGCCCTCAAGAATGCGCCCAACAAGGAGCTCCGGATCATCGTGCCGGAGCGGTTCGCCCGGCTTCCCGGCCCCGTCCTCCACGGTCCGGCGGCAGGGATCCGGCTCCGGGTGGAGGGCGTGAAGGACAAGGGGCTTCTGAAGGCCGTGACCTTCCACACTTTGGGACACCCGTCCCTGGGCCGGATCGGCAAGGCCCTCTACGCCGCCGACTTCCTCGAGCCGGGACGGAACCTCCGGAACAAGTGGCGTGCGTCGCTTCGGTTGCGGATGCCCCAGGAGCTGGACGACGTGGTCCGGGAGATCCTGAGGGCTCGCATCCAGCATCTGCTCAAGAAGGGCCGCCCCGTTCGTCGAGAGACCTTCGCCTTCTGGAACCGTCTTTCGGGAGGGCCTTCTTGGGCACGCGCCTCCGAGGTCTGATCGTCCTGGTCGTGGTGCTGATCACCGGGGCGGTGCTGGGCACCGTCGGGGCCCAGTGGCTCACCGCGGGACCCGACGTCGTCACCGTCCCCATCCCCGTTCCGGTCCCCGAGGTCTTCGGAGAACGGATCCGGGTCGAGGTCCTGAACGGCAGTGGCGTGGACGGGCTCGCGCGCCAGGTCACGGGGTACCTCCGGGATCGCGGTTTCGACGTTGTGGAAGTCGGGAACTGGAGGACCTTCGACGAGGACAGCACCTTCGTCCTGGCTCGGACCGACGACCTCGGGGGCGCCCGGCGGGTGGCGGAGGCCATGGGTGTGCGACAGGTGCGGGCCCAGGCGGACGCGAACCTCTTCGTGGACGTCTCCGTAGTACTCGGCAGGGACTGGTCTTCCGAGCGGTTGGTGGAGCCGGACCCGCCGACGGAGACGGTCCCGTGGTGGGACCTGCGGCAGTATCTTCAGCGGCCTGGCACACCCCCGTCGGGGGCTCGCCTGGCCGATCCCGATCCCGGTGAGGGCGGTCGATGAGTCGAGGTGGACGTGACAACAGGGGTCGGGGCTCCACCCGGACCGGTCGTGGGGATGGGAAGGCGGGTGAGGACGAGGACCGTCGGCCCACCCTCGGGGAGAACCTGCGCTCCCTCGCCGTTGCCGTCGTCCTGTTCCTGATCCTGAGGACCTTCGTCCTCCAGACCTTCTTCATCACCTCCGGGTCCATGGAGGACACGCTGCTGGTGGGGGACTTCCTGGTCGTGAACCGGGCCGCCGTGGGCTCCCGGATTCCCTTCACCCGGATTCGCATTCCCGGCTACAGCAGCGTGGAAAGGGGCGACATCCTGGTCTTCGACCCCACCCATGAGCCGGATCTCAAGCTGGTGAAGCGGCTGATCGGGCTCCCGGGCGACACGTTGGAGATGCGGGACGGGGTCCTCCTCCTGAATGGCCAGCGGCAGGACGAACCGTACGTCAAGCGTGAGGGAATCCCCGACAGCGGCGACCCCTCGATGTTCTGGCAGGCGGAGCACCTGCTGCCGGGAGTCGAGCCCTCCACCTACGAGCCGACCCGGAACAACTGGGGACCCATCGTCATCCCCGAGGGCCGGTACTTCATGCTCGGGGACAACCGGGACTCGAGCCTGGACTCCCGGTACTGGGGCCTCCTGGAGCGGTGGCGGCTCGAGGGGCGCGTCTCCTTCATCTACTTCTCGTACAATCGTGGCTCCTACGAGCCGTTCCCCTGGATCCGGGAGATCCGGTGGGGTCGGATCTTCAACGGGGTCGACTGAGCAGAAGAGCCGCGAAGCCCCGCCGACCTCCGGGTCGGTCCCGGCCCTTCAGGACCCTCCGTCGCCGCCGGGGCCCTCGATCTGCACCAGAGCGTGGGCCCGGAGCTGCCCGCACGCGGCGTCGATGTCCCGCCCCCTGGGCTCCCGCACACCCACGTCCACTCCGGCCTCCTCCAGGATCCGGGCAAACGCCTGGACCCGTGCCGGTTCGCTGGGCCCCCAGTCCTGGTCGGGGATGGGGTTGAAGGGGATGAGATTCACGAAGGCCCGGATCTCACCGGCCAGCGCCGCCAGCCGCGGGGCGAGGGCCAGGTCGTCGTTGATCCCCCGGATCATCGTGTACTCGAAGGTGATCTACATGGGAATGGGGGAGCCGCTGGCGAACCGGGGACCCGTGATGGATTCCCTCACCATCCTCAATCACGGATATCGGTTCGGGGCCCGGCGCATC
>JARRPL010000058.1:0-21150 GCA_037382905.1 Gemmatimonadota bacterium
CCTTCACCCTGGCGACGCTCCTGGCCAACCGCCGGGCGCGTCTGGAGGATTCGGTGGATGTGGGTGAGGGTCGGTGGACGACGGAGTGCGGCCGCGTCCTCACGGATGTGGGCGCCCGGGGCGTCCTGACCCTGGCGAGGGCGGTCCAGGTCTCGTCCAACGTGGGGGTCGCCAAGATGGCCCGCGCCCTGACGCCCGCCGAACAGTACGAGGGCCTGCGGGACTTCGGCTTCGGGGAGTCCACCGGGATTCCGCTACACGGAGAGAGCCCGGGGCGCCTCCGGAAGCCGGAGGAGTGGAGCTGTCCGTCGGCGGCGTCCCTGGCCATCGGCTACGAGATCTCGGCCACCCCGCTCCAGATGGCCATGGCCTATGGAGCCCTGGCCAACGGGGGGCGCCTCATGGAGCCGAGGATCGTACGGGAGCTCCGCTACGCCGATGGCCGGCGGGAGAAGCTGGAGGCCCGGACCGTCCGTCAGGTGGTGCCGCGGCGGGTCGCCGAGGCGGTGAGTTCGGTGCTTGTGGACGTCGTCCGGCAGGGCACCGGGAGACGGGCGGGGCTGTCGGCGTTCACCGTGGCCGGAAAGAGCGGCACCGCCCGCCAGTTCCGGGACGGCGAATACTCCCGGAGGCGCTTCCTCTCCTCCTTCGTCGGCTACTTTCCCGCCGAAGCTCCCCAGCTGGTGATCTACGCCAAGCTGGACGGGGTGAAGGGGTACGGCGGCGAGCTGGCGGGTCCCGTCACCCGGGCCACGATGGAGGCGGCTCTGGCCAGTCGGGGCACGCCGCTCCGGCTGCGGGAACTCCCAGGGGCACGCAACGGCGAGGGACCACCGGCGGTACCGGTTCGGATGGTGGCCAGCGGCGTCGCCACCCCTCCCCCGATCTCCAGCGAGGACGCCGCACGGGGGTGGGAGGCGGCGGCTCCCCGGCTGGAGGTCCAGCTTCCGGACCTCCGGGGCATGCCCCTCCGGAAGGCGGCCCAGAGGCTCCACGCGCTCGGGTTGAGGGTCCAGGTCGAGGGGGCGGGACCGGTTCGGGGCACCCGCCCCGGGGCAGGCGCCCTGGTGGTCACCGGAGACACGATCCTCCTCCGTTCCGGGAGGGCCGAGCCGTGACCACCGGAACCACACTCCACGAGTTGGCCCGGGTCCTCCAGGGCGCCCGCCTCCTTGAAGGTGTGAGCGGCCCGGAGGACACGACCGTTACCGGCGTGTCCCACGACTCCCGGACCGTTCGGCCCGGCGACCTCTTCGTGGCCTGGAGCGGGTACGAGACCGACGGCCACGACTACCTGGCCGACGCACGCCGGTCCGGTGCGGTGGCGGCGGTGGTGGAGAGGCCGGTCCCGGAGGTGGCATTGCCCCAGCTGGTCGTGGCGGACGGACGTCGGGCCGCCGCCCTGGTGGCGGATCATCTTCTGGGTCGCCCCGGTCGGAAGCTGACTCTGGTGGGGATCACCGGCACCAACGGAAAGACCACCACGGCCCTCCTCCTGCGCTCTCTCTTGGCCGGGCGTCCCGGCGGTGCCGCAACGGTGGGTACGCTGGGTCTGGTGGGCCCGGACGGGCGCATTCGACCGGGTACCGGCGGGCTCACCACCCCCGATCCCGTCACCCTCGCCACCTGGCTCGCGGCGCTGCTGGCGGAGGGCGTCGGCGCCGTTTCCATGGAGGCGTCCTCCCATGCCCTGGCGCAGCACCGCCTGGATGCGCTCCGCTTCCAGGTGGCGGTCTTCACGAACCTCTCCCGGGACCATCTGGATTACCACGGGGGGATGGAGGCGTACCGTCAGGCCAAGCTTCATCTCGTGGAGCTCCTGGCCGAGGGGGGCACGGTGGTGGCGAACGCCCAGGACCCGGCCTGGGCGGGGCTCGTCGACGGCGGAGCCCTGACCTTCGGAATGGACGGGGTGGGCGACGTGCAGGCGGCGAACGTCCTCGCCACCCCCCGGGGCACGCGTTTCACCCTCCTGTTCAAAGGCGACTCCCGGGCGGTCCAGCTTCCCCTGCTTGGCCGTTTCAATGTGGAGAACGCCCTGGCGGCCGCTGCGGCCGCCCTGGCGCTGGGAAGCTCCCTGGAGGAGGTCGCCCAGAGCCTTTCCGCGGTCTCCCAGATCCCGGGCCGGATGGAGGTGGTGGTGAGGGAGCCCTTTACCGTCCTGATCGACTTCGCCCATACGCCGGACGCTCTGGAGAATCTCCTTCGGGGCCTGTCGGAGCTCTCCCCTCGACGCCTGGTGGTCCTCTTCGGCGCCGGCGGTGATCGGGACCGGGGCAAACGGAGACCCATGGCCGAGGCGGTGGCCCGGTATGCGGATCGCGTCTTTCTGACGTCGGACAATCCCAGGTCCGAAGATCCTGAAGCCATCCTGGACGACCTGGAGGAAGGGCTGGGGGGTGTGGATCGGGTCCGGGAGGCCGATCGTCGGGTCGCCATCCGGCAGATGATCGCCGAAGCCCGGGACGGGGACGTGATGGTCCTGGCCGGGAAGGGGCACGAGACCTACCAGGTACTGGGCACCGAACGCCACCCCTTCGACGAGCGGGACGAGGTCAGGACGGCCATGACGCTCCGGGGGGCTGCATGAGCCGCTTCCGATGGAGCGATGCGTCGGTGCGCCGCGCGCTGGGGCTCCCCGCTGGCGAGACCGGCGGGGAAGGGGTCTATGGAGGGGTCTCCACCGACTCTCGCACCCTGGAGGCCGGCGACCTGTTCGTCGCGCTGGAAGGAGACAGCTTCGACGGTCACGACTACGTGGATCAGGCGGTGGCCGCCGGCGCCCGGGGCGTGGTGGTCCGCAGGGAGCTGGACGTACCGGACTCGGTGGCGGTGTACCCGGTTCCCGACACCCTGGTGGCGCTGGGGCGTCTGGCCCGCTTCCGCCGAGACGCCCTCCCGGCCCGTCTGGTGGCCATCACGGGATCCAGCGGGAAGACCACCACCAAGGAGTTCCTCCGGGCGGCCCTGGCGGATTCCCTCCGCGTCCATGCCAACCGGGGCAACTTCAACAATCGCATCGGCGTCCCTCTGACGCTTCTGGAGGCCCCGGAGGACACCCAGGTCGTGGTGTCGGAGATGGGGACCAGCGGCCCGGGGGAGATCCGGGCCCTGGTGGAGATCGGCCGGCCCGACGTGGCCCTCCTGACCACGGTGGCGGAGAGTCACCTGGACGGGCTGGGAGATCTGGACGGCGTGCTCCGGGAGAAGTTGGACATCTTCCACGGTCTGCCCGAGGCGGGGATCGCCATCGCAGGCGACGTTCCCCCTCTCCTGCCAGATCCCGCTCCATGACGGGCAGCAAGCGTTCCAGCGCCACCCCTCGGGAGGCCTTGAGCAGGACCAGGCCTCCCTCCGACAGCAGGGGTCGGATCGCCATCCAGCCCTCCTCCGGATCCCGGGCCCGGACCAGCTCAGCGCTTCTCGTTCCGGTGGGGCGGTGCGGAGGTGAAGCTCCCGGCTCCGGGGCGTCACATGCTGCAGGATGCCCTCCTGGCGCTGGTGGCCGCCGAGAGTCTGGGGGTGCCGGCGGCGGAGGCGGCTCGGGGAATCGCCGCCATGCGCCCCGGGGGGATGCGAGGTGAGGAGCGGACCGTCGGTCCGGTCACCGTGGTCCTGGATTGCTACAACGCCAATCCCCAGAGCACCCGGGCCGCGCTGGACACGCTGGCCATGCGGGCCGCTGCCGGGCCCAGGGTGGCCATCCTCGGCACCATGTTGGAGTTGGGAGCCGAGAGCGACGCCCTCCACGAGCGGGTCCTCAACTACGCCCTGTCGGTGGGGCTGGACCGGGTGGTGGCCACCGGAGATTTCGCCGCCGCGGCGCCGGGTCGCCAGAGCGCTGAGCTGGTCCGGGCCCGGGATCCGGAGGAGGGCTGGATGGCGATCCGACCCCTGCTGTCGGAGGGAGGCCTGGTCCTGCTCAAGGCCTCCCGAGGCGTGGCGCTGGAACGCTTGCTGCCCGTCATGGAGCGGGAGCTGGCCGGAGAGGGGGGGTGATGCTGTACTACCTCCACGAACTCGCCGACGTCCACATCCTCTTCAATCTCTTCCAGTACGTCACCGTGCGCTCCGCTGGAGCCCTGGTGACCGCGCTCCTGGTGGCCTTCGCCCTGGGGCCGGCGACGATCCGCTGGCTCACCCGGCTCCGGGTGGGACAGGTCGTCCGGGATTCGGGCCCCCGGACCCACCTGGCCAAGGCCGGCACGCCCACCATGGGCGGCACCCTCATCATCATGGCGGCGGCCATCGCCACCGGCCTCTGGGGCCGTCCCAACTGGTACACGGGACTCTGCCTCCTGGCCCTGGTGTGGATGGGTGCCATCGGCTTTCTGGACGACTACCTGAAGGTGGTCCACAAGAAGACCCGGGGGCTGGTGGGACGGCTGAAGATGGCGGGCCAGTTGAGCTTCGGCCTGGGGCTGGGGGTCTTCCTGATCCTCCGTCCCATCGCCCCATACCCGTCGAACTGGACCGGCGTCCCCTTTCTGTCGGACTCCTTTGCCCTCCTTGCGCCCTGGGTGTTCATCCTCCTGGTGGCCCTGGTCATCGCCGGTTCCTCGAATGCGGTGAATCTGACGGATGGTCTCGACGGTCTCGCTGCGGGCCTCGGCGCCATCGCCGCCATCACCTTCGCCGTCTTCGCCTACGTGACCGGTCGGGTGGACACCTCGGAGTACCTGGGGCTCTTCTACCTCCCGGGAGCCGAGGAGATGACCATCTTCGGCCTGGCCCTTTCCGGGGCCTCCATCGGCTTTCTCTGGTTCAATGCCCACCCCGCCCAGGTCTTCATGGGCGACACCGGGTCCCTCGCCCTGGGAGGGGCCCTGGGTGTGATGGCCATCCTCCTGAAGAGCGAGTTCCTCCTGGTCATCGTCGGCGGCGTCTTCGTCATGGAGGCCGTCTCGGTCATGATCCAGGTGGGCGTCTTCAAGTTCACCGCGCGACGCTCGGGAGAGGGACGTCGTGTGTTCCTCATGGCCCCCATCCACCACCACTTCGAGAAGCTCGGCTGGCCCGAGTCCAAGGTGGTGATCCGCTTCTGGATTCTGGGGATCCTCTGCGCCATGGTCGCCGTCTCGACCCTGAAGATCCGATGACGGCCGTGGCGATTCTCGGACTCGGGGCCAGCGGAGACGCCGCTGCCCGCCTCGCACTGCATCACGGAGCCACCGTCTATGTCTCGGATCTGCGCACTGACCCCCCGGCTGCAGCTGGTGCAGCCCAGCTCCGAACCCTGGGAGCCCACGTCGAGCTGGGCACCCACGACGTGGCCCGCATCGTCGCGGCGGACACCGTCGTCGTCAGCCCGGGAATCCCCCCGGACGCTCCGGTGCTCCGGGAGCTCCGGTCCGCGGGTCGCCGCTGGATCTCCGAGCCTGAGTTCGCCGCACGGTTCCTCCATGGTCCACTGATCGCCGTCACCGGGACGAACGGAAAGACCACGACCTGCGTCCTGGTGGATCATCTCCTTCGGGCGGGGGGCATCCGGACCGGGCTCGGAGGCAACCTCGGGGGCGGTTTGGCGCCCGCCGCCTCGGAGCTCCCCCTTCGGAATCCACCGCCGGAGTGGGTGATTCTGGAGATGAGCTCCTTTCAACTGGCGGACATCGACCGGTTCCGACCGGACATCGGGGTGGTGACGGGGCTCGCTCCGGACCACCTGGACCGGTACCCGAGCCTGGAGGCGTACTACGCGGACAAGGCCCGGCTCTTCGACAATGCCGACCCGGCGTCCCGCTGGGTCCTGAACGGCGACAACCCCGACGTCCTGGCCCTGGCCGGGGACGCCCCGGGCGCCCGCTACCTCTTCGGCCTCGACGCTCGGGACGGCCTCCACGCCACCGTGGAGGAGGGGATGCTGGTGCTCCGGTGGCGAGAAGAGACGGAGCCGCTCCTGCACCGGGACCGGCTGCCGCTCCTGGGCCGCCACAACGTGGCCAACGCCCTGGCCGCGGCGCTCGTGGCTCGCCTCGTGGGGCTCGACGCCGAGGAGATCGCCCGAGGCCTCTCCACCGCCCGCCCGCTGGCGCACCGGCTCGAGCCGGTGGTGGAGGAGGGCGACGTACTCTGGGTGAACGACTCCAAGGCCACCAACGTGGCGGCAGCGGTGAGCGCGGTCCTGAGTCTCGACCGGCCCCTCCTCCTCCTGGTGGGTGGCAAGGACAAGGGCGAGGCGCTGGAGGAGCTGGCGGAGGCGGCCCGGGGGCGTGCTCGCCGGGTGATCTGTTTCGGGGCGGCCGGAGCCCGCTTTGCCGCCGTCATGACCCAGGCGGACGTCCCGGTGGCGGGACCCCTCCCGGGTCTGGACGATGCGGTTCGGGCCGCTCGCCGCGAGGCTCGCCCCGGCGACGTGGTCCTCCTGGCGCCGGCCTGCTCGTCGTTCGACGAATTCGACAACTACGAGGCCCGGGGCCGACGCTTCAACGCCCTGGCCCGAGGGGAGGCGGCCTGATGGCGCGGCCCTTCGACGTGGCACCGGCCCGGAGCGAGTTGCCGGATGCCGGCGTGGGACGGGGCTGGGAGGCCTCGGCCCTCCTGCTCATCACCCTCCTCCTCCTGGCCTTCGGTCTCGTGACCCTCTACTCCGCCTCGGCCTTCCTGGCCCACCAGGAGGGTCGTCCCGACTGGCTCTTCGCGGTACGGCAGGCGCAGGGAGCGGCGGCGGGGCTGGTGGCCATGGTGCTCCTGGCGCGCCTGCCCTATCGGATCTGGCAGTGGGCGGCGTGGCCCCTGGTGGTCGTGTCCCTGGTGTCCCTGCTCATGCTGGTGGTGCCGGGGCTCGACGGTCGGGCGGTGGAGGTGAACGGGGCGCGGCGCTGGCTCGACGTGGGGATCCGGGTGCAGCCCAGCGAGTTCGTGAAGGTGGCGGTCATCGTGTGGACGGCCCACATGGCCGTGCGGAAACGGGACCAGTTCGGGCGTCTGAGCCGGGGCCTTCTTCCCTTCCTGCTGGTCTGGGGCGCCCTCCTGCTTCCGGTGGCTCTCCAGCCCGATCTCTCCACCGCCTTCCTCATCGGGCTCCTGGGGATGTTGACCGTCTTCGCCGCAGGCGCCCGGCTGGGTCATTTCGTATTCCTGGGGGCGCTCCTGACGCCGCTCCTCTGGCTCCAGCTTCAGGTGGGGTATCGGCGGGCCCGGCTCGAAGATTACCTCGTGCAGCTCGGCGATCCGCTGGCCGCCAGCCCCGACGGTGTGGCCTACCAGTCCTACCAGGCGATGGTGGCTCTGGGGAGCGGCGGTCTCACGGGGACCGGATTCGGCCAGGGACGCCAGAAGTTCGGCTTCCTTCCGGAGCCCCACAACGACTTCATCTTCTCCATGATCGGGGAGGAGTGGGGATTCGTCGGGGTCGCGATCCTGGTCCTCACCTACCTGGTCCTCATCGTGGTGGGGTACCGGGTGGTGCGGCGGGCACCGGACCTCTTCGGCCAGCTCCTGGCGCTGGGCTGCATCAACCTGGTGGCGCTCCAGGCCCTCCTCCACGTGGGCGTGGGCGTGGGCCTCCTCCCCACCACCGGCCTGGCCCTCCCCCTGGTCTCCTGGGGTCGCTCCAACCTCGTGGTGACGCTGGCGGTCCTGGGCATCCTCATGTCGGTGGCGCGGGAGACGGATGTGGATTGGAGCCCCGGCGTCCGGAAGGCGGGGCGGTCCGGAGACCTGGCCCGTCTCGACCGGGCTGCGCGAGGAAGGGCCCGTGCATGAGCGGCGATCGGATCGGGATTCGGGCATGTCCGTGGTCTTCAGCGGAGGGGGGACCGGCGGCCACCTGTACCCGGCGTTGGCCCTGGCCGAGGGTCTCCGTGCGCTTCGTCCGGATCTCCGGGTTGTCTTCCTGGGCGCCCGCCGAGGGGTGGAGGCCCGGGTCCTGCCGGACCGGGGAGAGGAGCATCACCTCCTGCCGATCCGAGGGCTGGACCGGACCGGCGGCCTCGCGGGCAACCTCGGGGTCCCCTGGGCCGTGGCTTCCTCCCTGGGGTCCGTCCTCGCCCTCTTTCGTCGATTGCGGCCGGAGCTGGTCGTGGTGACCGGGGGGTACGCCGGCGCTCCGGCGGGGATCGTGGCGGCGGCCCTGGGCATTCCCCTGGCCCTCCAAGAGCAGAATGCGGTGCCGGGAATGACCACCCGGCTTCTGGCGAGCCGTGCCGCGCAGATCCACCTGGCGTACCCCGAGGCCACCGAGCGTCTCTCCACCGCCGCTCGTGCCCGGGTGCGCCTGTCCGGGAATCCCGTGACTCCTCCGTCGCCTCGAGACCCCTCGGAGGCCCGAGCGGTCTTCGACCTCGACCCGGGGCGGACCACGGTTCTGGTCGTGGGTGGCAGCCAGGGTTCCGCGGCCCTGAACCAGGGCACGCTGCAGATGATCCGGGTGGCATCCCTGGACGGCCCGCCCCCCTATCAGATCCTCTGGTCCACCGGGCCCCGGCATCACCCGGAGGTTCGCCGGGAGCTGGAGAGGTCCGGGGACCCCCACTGGGTCCGGGACGTGCCCTACATCGACGACATGCCCTCGGCTCTGGCCGCCGCCGACGTGGCGGTGAGCCGGGCCGGAGCCATGGCGACCTCCGAGTTCCTGGCCTGGGGAATGCCGGCCATCCTGGTTCCCCTTCCCACCGCTGCTGCCGACCACCAGACCCGGAACGCCGAGGCGCTGGCCGAGGCGGGATGTGCGATCCACGTGCCGGAGGCCGACTTCCAGGGGAAGGACGTGGCCCGGAGGTTGTCGGAACTCCTCCGGGACGACGCCGCCCTGAGCCGGATGTCGAGGGCCGCTCGCGAGCGGGGCCGGCCCCACGCGGCCCGGGAGATCGCCGCGGCCCTCCAGAGAGTGCCGCCACCCGCCGGTTGCGTGAGCTCGGTGCCCGGATCCAGATCGGCCAGGATCCGTCACACATCGCCGCTGCCGCAGGGGTCGTGGCGACGGCGGCGATCCCCCCGGACCACCCGGAGCTCCAGGCGGCTCGGGACGCGGGGCTCCCGCTGTGGAAGCGCGCTCAGGCGCTGGGGGAGGTGGTGAATCGCGGCCGGGTGGTGGCTGTGGCAGGGACCCACGGAAAGACCAGCACCACGGCCATGACGGTGCATCTGCTGGAGGAGGCGGGGCTCGATCCTACCGGCCTCGTGGGCGGCTCCGTCCCGGCGTGGGGAGGCAACCTCCGGCTCGGCGGGCAGCTCTACGTGGTCGAGGCGGACGAATACGACCGGTCCTTCCTCACCCTGGAGCCCGACGTGGCGGTGGTCACCAACCTCGAGGCGGACCACCTGGACATCTACGGGAGTCTGGCGGGGGTCCGGGACGCCTTCCGGCAGTTCCTGGGGCGCCTGCGGGAGGGGGGCCGGGCCGTCATCTGCGCCGACGACCCGGGTGCCGCCGCGCTCCTCACCCGGGTGCCGGAAGGGGGCTACAGCTACGGACTCTCCGCCGGAAGCCAGCTCCGGGCCGTGGAGGCGCGGCCCCGGGACGGCGGGGTGGTGTTCCGCATCATGGAGGAGGGGGTGGACCGGGGGGAGGCCCATCTGCCGTTGCCGGGTCGCCATAACCTCCAGAACGCCCTGGCGGCGGCGGCGGTGGCTCGAATCCTCGGGGCCGATTGGGAGGCGATCCGCCCCGGGCTCGCGGGGTTCCCCGGTGTGGGTCGGCGCTTCCAGCGGCTGGGCGAGGCGAGCGGCGTCACGCTGGTGGACGACTACGCCCATCACCCCACCGAGATCGCCGCGACGCTGGCTGCCCTGCGGGACGCCTACCCGGGCCGGCGCCTGGTCGCGGCCTTCCAGCCTCACCTCTATACCCGGACCCGGGACTTCGCCCGGGAGTTCGGCCAGGCGCTGGCCGAGGCGGACCAGGTCTGGGTGACCGACGTATTTCCGGCCCGGGAGGAGCCGATTCCGGGCGTCGACGGGGGGGTGGTGGCACGGGCGGTGACCCGTGAAGGGACAGAGGTCCACGAGCACGCCGCCGTGGACACCCTGGCCACGGCCCTCGCCGGCTCGGTGGAGGCCGGGGATGTGGTGGTGACGCTCGGGGCGGGCTCCATCGACGCGGTGGGCCCGCAACTCCTGACCCTCCTGGAGGCTTCGCCGCGTGTCTAGACTGCCTGTGACCCTCGTGACCGGCGCGACGCTGGTGATCGCCCTGGTTCTGGCCGGCCGGCACGCCCCCGAGGCGCTGGCCCGTGTCGGTACCTTCCGGGCCACCGACCACGAGTTCCGAGGCCTCCGGTTCCTGACGGGGGAGACGGTTCTCCGGACGGCGGGCATCGGCCCCGAAGCCAACCTCTGGGACGACCCCACGCCCTGGGTGGAGCGCCTCGAGAAGCACCCTCTCGTCCTGGATGCCAGGGTGGAGCGGCGCTTCCCCGGCACACTGGTGTTGACGGTGGAGGAGCGGGCGCCGGTGGGGCTGGTCCCGAACCCCCTCCTGGAGCCGGTGGACCGGGAGGGGCGCTTCCTGCCGCTCGACCCGTCCCGTTTCCCCATGGACCATCCGATCCTCCGCCCGGGGCCGGTTGCCGGCGGCGGGGGTGAGGCCTCTCTCGTCCAGCGCAGGCGCCTGGCGGAGGCGGCAGAGGTCATGCGCCACGAGAGCGACTTCTGGAGTCAGGTCTCGGAGGTCCGCCCGGGGCCCCACGGCGGCTTCGAAGTCGAGTGGGGCCAGCCCACCGTCCTCTTCCGCCTGTCGGCGCCGGTGGAGTTGCGCCGCATCCGCGAGGGGATGGCGGCGCTTCAGGACGCCCGGTCCCGGAACGAGGGCCGCTCCCCTCGCAGCATCGACCTCCGCTTCGCCGGCCGTGTGATCCTGGGGTGGGAGGAGCCGGCATGAGCCGTCGTGGTGGGATGAGCGGGACCTTCGTCGCGGGGCTGGATATCGGTACGACCCGGACCTGTGCGGTCATCGGGGAGCTGGTGGGCGAGCCCGCCCGGTCGCCCACCCTCAAGATCCTCGGGGTCGGCCAGGCCCGGAGTGCCGGGATCCGGGGGGAGAGGATCACCCACCTGGAAGAGACCACCGCCACGATCCGGACCGCCGTCGAAGAGGCGGAGCTCATGGGCGGGGTGCAGGTGGACCGTCTCTACGTCGGGATCTCCGGCGAGCACATCCGCTCGTGGAGTTCCAACGGCGTGGTGGCGGTACAGGACGACGAGATCACCCCTGGGGACGTGGCC
The DNA here is from genome assembly GCA_037382905.1 of Gemmatimonadota bacterium. Taxonomy (GTDB): domain Bacteria; phylum Gemmatimonadota; class Gemmatimonadetes; order Longimicrobiales; family Gaopeijiaceae; genus Gaopeijia. The sequence continues at coordinate 11,164 of JARRPL010000058.1, forward strand.
AGGGTGCACGAGGTGGCCCGGGCCGTGCCTCTGCCCCCCGACACCGAGATGCTTCACGCCATTCCGGTGGAGTACGCGGTGGACCACCAGGGGGGGATCAAGGATCCGGTGGGGATGTCCGGGACCCGCCTGGAGACGGAGGTCCACCTGGTGACCTGCTCCGCCACCGCCGCCGACAACGTCAAGAAGGCGGTGACCCGTGCGGGATACGGGATCCAGGAGCTGGTTCTGGAACCCCTGGCCACCGCCCGGGCCGTCCTCACCGAGGATGAGAAGGAGGTGGGTGCGGCCATGGTGGAGGTAGGCGGGGGGACCACCGACGTGGCCGTCTACTACGAGGGCAAGATCCGACACGTGGCCATCCTCCCCATCGGTGGGACGACGGTGACCCAGGATCTGGTGAAGGGCCTGGCCATTCCATTCCACGAGGCCGAGAAGGCCAAGGAGAAGTTCGGCGCCGCCTCGCCCCAGTTCGTGGATCCCCAGGACATGGTGGAGGTGGCCGGCACGGCGCCGGGGCAGACGCGTCCCGTGGCCCGGGAACTCATCGCCCACATCGCCGAGCAGCGGCTGGACGAGCTCTTCGGCCTGATTCAGAGGGAGCTGGACCAGAACGGCCTTGCGGACAAGCTCGGCGCCGGAATCGTCCTCACCGGGGGTGCCGCGGCCCTTCCCGGAACCGTGGAGCTGGCCCAGCAGGTCTTCGCCGCGCCGGTGCGCTTCGGCGTCCCGGGAGAGGGTCTCGGTGGGCTGGCGGATGCCGTGGGCCGCCCGCGCTTCTCCACGGCGGCGGGCCTCACCCTCTGGGGCGCCGACCGTTTCGTGGAGACGGGGAAGGGTGGCTCGACCCTCACCTCGGGTCTGGTCTCGCAGCTCTGGGCCTGGCTCCGGGAGTTCTTCTGATGTTGTGCTCGAACCATCTCGTGCCGTGGCGGGGCCCACCCCCGGCCAGGGACCCCCCGGGGGTTCACCTGCGGGCTCCCCCGTAACCGACCCCATGCGACGACCCTGAGACGACACAACCCCGCTGCACAAGGAGATGGAGATGATGATCTTCGAATTCGAAGAGGCCCCGGTACAGAACGCGAAGATGAAGGTGGTCGGCGTCGGAGGCGCCGGCGGCAACGCCGTCAACCGGATGGTGGACGAGGCGCTGGAGGGCGTGGAGTTCATCTCCATGAACACCGACGCGCAGGCGCTCAAGGGGGCTCGGGCCCAGGTGACGTTGCAGATCGGCAAGAAGCTCACCCGGGGACTGGGCGCGGGAGCCCGCCCCGAGATCGGCCGTCAGGCGATCCACGAGAGCGAAGAGGAGGTACGGAAGGCGCTGGCTGGCGCCGACCTGGTCTTCGTCACGGCAGGAATGGGGGGCGGCACCGGCACCGGCGCCGCGCCCATCGTGGCGGACATCGCCCGGGAGCAGGGCGCCCTCACCATCGGCGTCGTGACCCGTCCCTTCGCCTTCGAAGGACGCCGGCGCGGCCGCCAGGCCGAGCAGGGTCTGGCGGAGCTGAAGCGGTCGGTGGACACGGTGATCGTGGTGCCCAACGACCGACTTCTGTCGGTGGTCCCGAAGGGAACGACCTTCAAGGACGCCTTGAAGAAGGCCGACGAGGTGCTCCTTCACGCCACCCAGGGGATCAGCGACCTGATCCGGGTGAGCGGTGAGGTGAACGTGGACTTCGCCGACGTCCGCACGATCATGTCGTCCCGCGGCCCGGCCCTGATGGGGTCCGGCTTCGGTCAGGGTGAGAACCGGGCCGAGGAGGCGGCGCAGGAGGCCATCTCGTCGCCGCTCCTGGACAATGTGTCCATCAACGGCGCCCAGGGCGTGCTCATCAACATCACCGGCGGAATGGACCTGGGCATTGACGAAGTCACCCAGATCTCGACTATCATTCAAGAAGCGGCGGGTGACGAGGCGGAGATCATCTTCGGAGCGGTCCACGATCCGGAGCTGGACAACGAGGTCCGCGTCACCGTCATCGCCACCGGGTTCGATACCGAGACGGAGCAGGGTGTGCTTCGCCCGGAATTCCGGCGCCCTACGGTGCCGGCTCGTAAGCCGGAGGCGAGGCCGAAGCCGCAGGTGCAGCGTCAGGTGGCCATGGGGGGCGGAGCGCCGGTCCCCATCGGGGGCGCCGGGGGAGGCAATTCCTCCTCCGCACCGCCGGCGCCTCGGGGGCCCATGGCCCACGCGGGTGCGGCGCCGCTGCCCATGAGCAGCGTGGAGGACGTGCGGGAGCTGGATATCCCCACGTTCATTCGCAGACGATATGACTGACCAGGGGTCGGGCGCGGCCGGGGGCGACCCCGGCCGCGTCCCGAACAAGAGAGATCATGAGAGCAGCCTTCGCACGCGTCCTTCTGGCGACGAGCCTCGTCGTCACGGCCTGCAGTGACCCCACCCCCGAGGTAGGGACGCTGGCGCCGGTCTACGCCGAGCCGGCGGAGGAGCTGCAGGTCCACGCCCTCGGCAATGGCGAGACGCTGGGCGAGGTTCTGGCCAACACCCTCGACTTTCCCGAGCAACAGGCGCTCCTGATGGCCTTCCGGGAGCAGGCGAGTCCCCGGCGGATGCGGGTCGGCACCGAGATCACGCTGCGGTACCTCAGCGAGGGGCTGCTTCGGGGGATCGACGTGGCCCTCTCCCGGGACGAAACCGTCCGTCTCACGCGCACCGGGGGGGCCTGGAGCTCGGATCTCGTGGAAACGCCGGTCTACACCGACACCGTCATGGTGGCGGGCGAGGTCGTGACGTCGCTGTGGGAGTCGGTGATGAGCAACGACGCCCTCACGGACCTCCACTACGAGGACCGGGTCGTGCTGGTGGACAAGCTGGACCGGGTCTTCCAGTGGCAGTTGGACTTCTCCCGCCAGGTCCAGCGGGGAGATTACTTCCGGGTGGTCTTCCAGCGGCAGGTGCGGCCCGACGGTTCCATGCGCGACGGTCAGATCGTCGCCGCCGAGTTCGTGAATGTGGGCAAACCGTTCCACGCCGTCTGGTTCGATCCCAACGACGACGGGAAGGGCTCCTATTTCGATCTCGACGGAAAGTCGGTGCGGCGCTCCTTCCTCCTGAAGCCCCTGGAGTTTCGGCGCATTTCCTCGCGCTTCAGCAACGGACGGTTCCACCCTGTGCTGAAGCGGTGGCGTGCCCACCGGGGCGTGGACTACGCCGCCGATCGCGGCACCCCCATCATGGCCACCTCCGACGGGGTGGTCATCCAGCGGGGCCGGAACGGTGGCCTCGGCAACGCCATCGAGATCCGGCACCCCAACGGGTTCGTGACGCGATACGGCCACATGAGCCGGTTCCGCTCGGGGATCTCCGTCGGCAGCCGGGTCTCTCAGGGCGACGTGATCGGATACGTCGGGGCCACCGGGTTGGCCACCGGGCCTCATCTGCACTACGAGATGCTCCGGAACGGTCGCCACGTGGATCCACTCTCCGTGGATCTTCCGGCGGGGGACCCGGTGCCCTCCGACGATATGGCTCGCTGGACGGCGGAGCTGGCACCGCGGCTGGCCCTGCTGGAACAGCTCCCTCCCCCGGGACTTCAGCGGTTCGCCGACAGCGACGCCCCCCCGGCCAGTCCGGCCATCGACGGCTCTGAGGACGACTAGGCCGGTCCGGGACTTCGTCGGTCCATGAGCGTGCGGGTGGGCGTCTGGCTCCTTCTGGCGCTCCTTGGCCTGGGGTATGCATTCCTCGTCTATCGGAGACGGGAGATGCGGGTTCGGGGGTGGCGGTGGCTCGCCGCGCTGCGGGGTGCCTCGATCGCCCTGGTCCTCCTCCTCCTCATGGATTTCCAGCTTCCGGGATCCTCCAGGGTCCTGCCGGCATGGACGCTGCTGGACGTGTCCCCCAGCATGGCGGTGACCTCCGGGGAAGATCCGGCGGGCCTCCTTGCCGGGGCCCCCGCGCAGGAGTCCGCGGTCATCACCTTCGGGTCACCGGTGCAGGTCCTTCCCGGGGGGATTCCCGCGGACCGACCCGTGCCCGGCGCTGAGGATTCGAGGCTGGCTCCGGCGTTGGTTCAGGCGCTGGAGACCGGTGCGTCGAGCCTCCGGATCGTCACGGACCTTCGGATCGCCGATCCGGTGGAGGCCGCAGCGGCTCTCCGGGCCGCGACGGTGCCCGTGGAGGTGGTGGACGTCGGCGGGACGCTGGTGAACGCCGGGGTGGCGGAGGTGGAGTTGCCCGCCACCGCCCAGGCCGGGGAGGCGCTGGAGGGCGTGGTCACCGTCTTCGCGGAAGGGGAGGGACCCGTCCGCCTGGTGCTTCGGCAGGGCGACGGCCCGCCCGTGCTGGACACGCTCGTCACGGTGGGGTCGGGATCCGGGGAACGACTCCCGGTTCGTCTCCCGGGGACGGACGAGGGTGGGCCCCTGGCCATCCTAGCGGAGGTGGAGCTGCCCGGGGACGTCTACCCGGCGGACGACGCCAGGACCCGCATCGTGGACGTGGATCCCGCCGAGGGCCGGCTCGTGCTGGTGTCCTGGACACCGGACTGGGAACCGCGCTTTCTCCTGCCGGTTCTCGGCGAGGTGACGGGTCTGCCTCCGGCGGGGTACATGAGGATCGGCGAAGACCGGTTCCTGACCCTCACCGGGGAGCCCCGCGTCGTGTCGCTGGCCGACGTCGAGGTGTCGGTGTCCGACGCACGGATGGTGGTTCTCCACGGGCTGCCGGCGGGGTCGGCGCCCCGACTCGAGGCGGCGGCCGCCCGCTCACCGCGCCTGCTTCGGTTCGCCGTGGCGGCCCCGGGCTCCGTACAGGCCGGGGAGTGGTTCGTGGATCCCGAGGTCCCGCCCTCACCGCTGGCGGGGGAGCTGGCGGGCCTGGCCCTGACGGGTCTCCCTCCCCTCTCGGACCGGGTGACGCCTGACGAGGGCCCAGGGGCGACCGTCCTGGAGATCCAGCGTGGGGGAAGCGGGGAGCCGCTCCCGGCCGTGACCCTCCGGGAGAGGAGGGGAGGGCGGGAGGCCATCGCGTGGGCAGCGGGATTCTGGCGCTGGGGGTTTCGGGCCGGGGAGCCCCGGGAGGTCTATCGGAGACTCTGGTCCGGGGTGGCGGGGTGGCTGCTGGCCGGGGACTCGGGCGCGATGTCGGAGGTCGGCCTGGCTCCCGCACGGACGGTGGTGGCTCCGGGGGCTCCGCTCCCCTGGCGAGCCGGACCGGCGGCGGGGGGGCGCATGACGGTGACGCTGGTTCCGGATTCCCTCGGCGCCCCTGGCGGAGTTCCCGACACGGTGGCGGTGGACTCCCTGGGCCGGGCGGCGGTGACGGCACCGGCGCTGGCCGGTCGCTACCGCTGGCGGGCCGAGGTGCTGGAAGGGGACGGCGAAGGGCGCGTCCGTTCGGGCCTCCTTGTGGTCGAGGAGCCTGCCCTGGACCTCCAGCCGCCCAGAGCCGTATCTCTCCTGGACGCCACGGGCGGGATTGCCGGAGTCCCGGCCGGCTCGGGACGTCCGCTCCGGACCCACCCGGCGCCCTACCTTCTCCTGATGCTGCTCCTGGCGGCAGAATGGCTCGGCCGACGCCGAAGCGGTCTCCGCTGACCCAGCCTCACCCCAACCCCATCTCCCGGGCATGCCACGCCTCTTCAAGAAGAAGCACGAAGCCAAGAAGTCCCTCTGGCGCCGAGCGGTGGAGCTCGCCCTCACCGACGTCCGGGTCATGGGTGGCAACATGGACCACGCCACCCTGGAGTCGCTGGAGGAGAGGCTCCTGGCAGCGGACTTCGGGGTCCCGGCGACGCTTCGGCTGGTGGACCACGTCGAGGAGCTGACCCGGCGTGGGAAGGTGAGGGAGGGACCGGAGCTCGCCCGGGCGCTTCGGGACGAGCTGGAACGGATCCTCTCGGAGGGTCCGGACCGGGAGTTGCAGGCCGCCGAAGCGCCTCCTACCGTCTACCTCATCGCCGGCGTGAACGGCGTGGGAAAGACCACCTCCGTGGCGAAGCTGGCCCACCTCCTCAAGGAGGAGGGACAGTCGGTGATGGTGGCGGCGGCGGACACCTACCGGGCCGGTGCCGTGGAGCAGCTCGGCGTCTGGGCCGAGACCATCGGCGTGGACTTCATCCGGGGGCAGCAGCGGGGTGACCCGGCTGCGGTCGCCTACGACGCCATCGACGCCGCCGTGGCCCGGAAGACCGATGTCGTCCTGGTGGACACCGCCGGGCGCCTCCACACCAACCGGGGGCTCATGGAGGAGCTGCAGAAGGTGGACCGGGTCGTACGTCGTCGACTGGAGGGTGCGCCCCACGAGTCCCTCCTGGTCCTGGACGCCACCGTGGGGCAGAACGCCGTGAACCAGACTCGGGCCTTCCGGCAGGCCATCGACATCACCGGGCTCGTCCTCACCAAGATGGACTCCACCGCCCGAGGGGGGATCGTGGTGGCCTTGCAGGAGGAATTCGGCCTCCCGGTGAAGCTGGTGGGCACGGGAGAGGGCGTGGCCGACCTCCAGACCTTCAGCGCCGAGGCCTTCCTGGAGGGCATCTTCCAGGAGGACTGAGATGGTGGACTTCTCCCTTCTGGACAAGCCGATCCAGTTCTTGAAGGGGGTGGGCCCCCGGCGCTCCGAGTCCCTGGCCCGCATGGGTCTCCCCACCGCTCGGCACCTCCTCTATCACGTACCCCGGCGATACGACGACGCCTCCACCGTGGATCCCATCGGCTCCCTGGATGTGGGGATGGACGCCACGGTCGTGGGCCGGATCCGCCAGAAGGGCGTGCTCCCCACCCGGGCCCGTCTCAAGATCTTCCAGGCGATTCTTGAAGACGATACGGGCCGCATCACGGTCGCGTGGCCGGGGCAGCCCTGGCTGGACCGGAAATTTCGCGAGGGCGACACGATCCTGGTGACGGGTCCGGTCCGGTTCTATCACGGCCCCCAGCTTCAACCCCGAGAGTCCACGCTCATGGCCCGCGCCGGGGAGGAAGGGGCTGCCGGCGAGGGGGAGGGAGGTCGCAACCCCGGAGCCATCTTCGTCTCCTACCCGGCCAGCGAGGACGTGCCCCAGTGGGTGCTCCGCCGGGTGGTGGAGCGCAACCTGGACGAGCTCCTGACCCTGGTGCAGCAGGAGGAGTATCTGCCCGAGGGGGAACGGGAACGACTCGGCCTGCCCGGTCTGGCGGAGGCGCTTGCGGCCCTCCATCGACCCGAATCGCTCCAGGCCGCCGAGACGGGTCGCAAGCGGCTCGCCTTCGACGAGCTCTTCTTCCTCCAGCTGGTCCAGGCCCAGCTCCGGCATCGGCAGGCCGAGGAGTTGCCGGGGATCGCCCACGTCCGCACCAATGCCCTGATCCGACCCCTCCACGAGGCGCTGCCCTTCGCCCTCACCGGCGCCCAGGCCCGCGTCCTCCGAGAGATCGCCGGGGACATGACGTCGCCCCAGCGCATGAACCGCATGCTCCAGGGGGATGTAGGGGCGGGGAAGACGCTGGTGGCACTGTTCGCGATGCTCCTTGCGGCGGAGGGGGGCTGGCAATCGGTGCTCATGGCACCGACCGAGATCCTGGCGGAGCAGCACGCCCGAAAGCTCCGTGAGCTCGTGGAGCCCCTCGGCCTCGAGGTCACCCTCCTCACGGGACGCCTCGGGGCGGCGGAGCGTCGTGGAGCCCTCGGGGCCCTGGCCGACGGCCGAGCCCTCCTGGGAGTCGGGACCCACGCCCTGATCCAGGAGGGCGTCGACTTCTCCAGACTCGGATTGGTGGTGGTGGACGAGCAGCACCGTTTCGGGGTCCGGCAGCGGATGGCGCTGGCGGACCGCAGCCCCGCCCCGGACGTGCTTCTGATGTCCGCCACCCCGATTCCCCGATCGCTGGCCCTCACGCTCTACGGGGAGCTGGACCTGAGCGTCCTGGACGAGCTCCCGCCGGGGCGGACTCCCGTCGAAACCCTCCTCAAGGGGACGTCCGCCCGGGAGGACGTGTACCGCTTCGTGGAGGCCGAGGTGACCCGGGGTCGTCAGGCCTACGTGGTCTATCCTCTGGTGGAGAGCTCCGAGAAGGTGGATCTGCGGGCCGCTACCGAGGAGTTCCAGCGGTTGGACGAGGAGGTGTTCCCGGAACGTTCCGTGGGGCTCATCCACGGGCAGATGCCGGGAGAGGAGAAGGACCGGGTGATGCGGGCCTTCCTGGCCGGTGACATCCAGCTCCTGGTGGCCACCACCGTCATCGAGGTGGGGATCGACGTGCCCAACGCCTCGGTGATGGTGATCGAGCACGCCGAACGTTTCGGGCTCTCCCAGCTCCACCAGCTCCGAGGGCGGGTGGGCCGGGGTGCCGACGCCAGCACCTGCATCCTGGTGGCGGAGCCCGGGGAGGGAGCGGCGGAGCGGCTGAAGATCTTCCGTGACACCACCGACGGCTTCGCCATTGCCCGGGCGGATCTTCGCATTCGAGGGCAGGGGGATCTGTTCGGGGCCCAACAGAGCGGCCACGACCCACTCCTTCGCTTCGCCGACCTGACCCGGGACGAGGATCTGTTGCTGCAGGCCCAGGCCCTGGCGCGTCGCCTGGTGGCGGCGGACCCGGAGCTGCGGCTGCCGGAGCACGAGCGGGTCCGTGCGGTGCTCGAGGCCCGTCACGCCGAGCGGCTGGAGTTCTACCGGACCGGGTAGGACGCCACCGCGTCCGGGAGTTTCCGGGGGTCCGCGGGCAGCGGACGGGGTCGGGGGTCAGCCGCCGGGGAGGGGGGTGCGGGGGAAGGTGTCCGGACGGAGGGTGTCGGGAGCCAGCGTGTCCGGGGGGAGGGTGTCGCCGGCCGCTCCCCGGCTTCCTCCCAGGAGTCCCCGGAGGAACGAGGTGGCTCGTTCCTCCAGCGCCTCCTGCTGCTCCCGGAGCACCTGATCGATCTCCTCCTGCGCCTCTTCCTCCAGCCCCTCCGTCCACTCCGCCACCGAGGCCTCCGGATCCGCCTCGATCCGGGGGTCGTCCACGGTTCCCCGCACCCGGACCACCGCGCGCACCTGCCGACCCGCGTCGGCGAACCCGAGGCGCTCCAGCGCCGACGCCGCCACCTCCTGCCTGGGCAGGTCGAATGCGGCAACGAGATCCAGCTCCCCGTTCAGAGCGATCCCGCCTCCCACCTGAGGGGAGCCCGGGGCGCCCCGCAGGATCGATTCCTCGAGAACCACCTGTCCGTCCCGCAGCGTGAAGCCGGAGCTCCAGTCCTGGAGCCTCAACTGCCGGAGGCCGTCCACCCCGAGGAAGGTGGCGAGGCGCTCGGTCACCCGGCTGTCCACGCCACCACCGGTGAGGGCGAAGCTGCCTCGACCCTGGAGGGACTCCCGGGTGGGAAGGAGGAGTCGATTGAGGGCGCCGGTGAACGCCACCCGCATGTCCAGAGTGCCGGTGATCGCCTGGCCCAGGGGCGTGGTCTCCCCCAGGAAGTCCCCGGCCTCCACCCCCTCTACCGCGAGGTCGAAGGAGAAGGGTTCGGTGGCGTCATCGCCGAACTCCAGGTTCGCCGAGGTGCGGATCCGGCCGCCGTAGCGCCGGAAGTCGGCGTCGGTGACCTGAACGAAGTCCGGGCCGAATCGGACCGTCGCCCGAACCTCCTCCATCCGTCCCTTCCGGTCCAGGACGGTATCGATGGACGCCTGGACCTCCCCGGCCACCGGGAGGGAGGTGGGCCGGCTGAATCCCCGGTCCCGGGCTGCGGCGTCGGCGGAGAGTCCCCGGACCCGTCGGTCACCGACCCGGGCGAAGGCCAGGCGGCCGTAGGTCACGGCGGAGTCGGGAGGGGGGCTGGCGTTCAGATCCGCCAACGAGAGCCGGGGACCCCGCACCGTGCCTCGGAAGTCGGGCACCCCGTCCCCCATGGCGGCCAGCAGTCCAGAGAGCACCCCGTCCACCGTGAGGCGGTCCTGTCCGAGTCGGAGCTCCATCCCGGGAATCCGGGCGGTGCGACCTTCGAGGGTCAGATCCGCCGTGGCCACGGACACAGGCACGCCGAGGGCGGGATGGGTGACC
>JARRPL010000058.1:21169-24230 GCA_037382905.1 Gemmatimonadota bacterium
TCCGGAGCTGACGAAGCCCCAGCTCCCCCCACGCCCCCAACCCCCCGGGATCCGAACGCTCGCCGGCGCGCGTCAGCTCCATGGGTGTCAGCCCCGCCAGCTCCACTCCCGGCGGCAGGAAATCGGGGTCGATGCGGCTCAGGTCCGGCGCGGCTTCGATCCGGAGGTCCACCGCCCGGGGTTCGTCGGTCATGACGGTTCCGTCGATCCGGAAGCCGCCGCCCAGAAGCTGCCCGGTCCCCCGGGGCCGGAGCGAGCCGTCTCCCGGGAGTTCCACCTCCATCTCCAGCCCCTCGGTGAGGGTGCGGCCCCGGTACCGGACGGTGCCTCCTGCCAGGGCGGTGATGCCGGTGACGTCGGGTGTCTCCCCGGGTCCCATCCGACCGCGGATGGCCAGGTCCGCCGAGAGGGTCCCGTCCGCCTCCACCTCCGCGGGGTCCATGACGCTGTCGGGCACCAGCGACAGGGCACGGCCCAAGGGCACCTGCCGGGCCAGAAGGGCCAGCTCCACCTCCCTGACGGGCTCCTTGAGCCCGTGGACCTCGCCGGTGACCGCCAGGCCCAGCTCCTCCACTCCCACGGTCCCTTCCCGGACGTGGAGCGACTCGCCGTCGTCCGCTACGTCCAGAGCCAGTTCCAGCGTCACCGGGAGATCATGGATCCAGCCGCCGGCCTCCCCGTCGGGGGAACTCGTTCCCATGGGGCCATCGCCTGCGCTGACCCGCCCGGTGAAGCGCCCGTCCACCTGCCAGGGACCCCCGACTTCCTGGCGAACGGAGCTCTCGCCCGCCAGTTCCTCCACCCGGAGCACCGTCCCGTCCGCCTGGCTCCGATAGGCCACCCGCCCGGACAGGAGACGAATCCCGTCCAACTCCAGGGCGAACGGGGGGTCGCCGGTGGAATCCAGCTCCGGGGCGTCCTCCGAAGGGGAGAAGTCCCCATAGTTGCTGCGCCCGTCGGCATCGACCTGAAGGTCTGCCGCCAGCCCCTCCACCACGATCTCCCGGACCTGGACCTGTCGTCGGATCAGGGGAAGCAGGCGGACCCTGAACTCCAACGATTCCACCTCCGCCAGCGCCGGGGCGAGCCCCGTGGGATCGGCGACTTCGAGTCCTTCAAGACGGATGCCCAGAGGGAGAAAGCTCACGGACGAGCGGTCCACCTCGACCTGCCGATTCACCGCCGCCTCGATGCGTGGCTCCACCCAGCGGGCCAGGCGCTCCGGTTCGAGATATCGGCTCAGGGCGAAGCTGGCGGTGAGGAAGAGGACCGCCAGAACCCCGAAGAGGACGAAGAGCCGGCGAACCCAACGGCCCCACGTCCGTTGGCGGTCCGGGGGGAAGGTCAGCGTTCCGGGAGGGGCATCGGACATGGGGCAGGGGGCGGGAGGACCGTCTCCATCAGGGACTACGGGCTGTCGTACACACCCTCGCCCGGAAGGGTGCCTGGCTCCGTGCGTCCCCGACCGAGGCGGAAGGGATCACGGGCTCTGCCCACGCCTGGAGGGAGCGGCCGTGAAGCGGAACGGCGAACGGCGGGAAGACGCTGCGTCTCCCCGCCGTTTCCGCCGTCCACGACCGCCCGCGGCGGTGGACTCAGAACGTCAGCCCCACCCGGATGAGCCACTGATTGTCGTCGCCCACCCGCACCTCGTCGTCGCCGTAGAACTCGTGACGGGCCTCCAGGAACGCGTTGACGATGAAGCTGAACCGCACGCCCCCACCGAGGGTGAACCCGTTGTAGATGTCCGACACCTCTCCGTCGTCGAAGCGGCGGGCCTGGTACCCGCCGGTGGCGTACGGCTGCAGGAGGGGAATGGGGAGGCGAAGGTTGATGTCCACACCGAAGTTCTGGTAGGAGGTCCCGTCCCCGTCGGGGAACATGTAGTCCGCGACCCCCCAGATGGAGAGGGGGAAGAGGGGGATCTCGGCGCCGATGCGGCCTCCGATGCCGAAGGACGAATCTTTCAGATTGTCCCCGCCCCCCAGATCCGTGGCGATGGGCACGTGGACGCCAAAGCCGAAGATCTGGGCCTGAGCGGTTCCGGGTGCGATGAAGAGGGCGGTTGCCGCCAGGAGAGGCAGGGCCGCGCGGCGAACGAGGCGCATGGTCAGGCTCCGTCTTCGGAGGAGGTCACGATCTCGATGCGGTCGTCCCGGTTGGGCACGACACAGAGGAACTCGAAGGGCTCGTCCCCCTCGGCGCGATAGCCGTGGGGTACGCCTGCGGGGATGAAGACCACGTCGTCGGCCCGAACCCGATGCTCCACCCCGTCGATCCAGACGGTCGCCTGCCCTCGAAGAACGTATTGCTCGTGCTCCACCTGGTTCGTGTGGAGGGGCATCCCGCCGCCCGGCTCCATCGTGAAGCGGCGGAGAGCGAAATTCGGACCTTCATCCGGCCCGATCAAGATCTGCCGCGTGGTGCCCGATCCGGCCCGGACCGGGTCCCGGGGAAGGTCATCGGCGTGGCGTACCGGCATCGTGGAACTCCAGGCTGGGGGGCGGGAGCCGGGCAGGGAGGAAGCGTTGGAGGAATGTCCCTCGGGAAGCGGGGACCTGGCAAGGGCAGCCCGGGTCCCGGGCTGCCCCTGCCGGTACGGTCGCTTCCGGGTAAGGGAGGGCGCCGGCTCTGCGGGCGGCGGTCCTTCGTGTCGGGCACACCGGCCGGCACCACCCCGACACTTCCGGCTGCCGGGACCTGGGTCTACCTTGCCGTCTGGAATCCCCTCACCCCATCCGCGGCTCCCCTTCCCAACCGGCTTCCACCCCCGAGCTCATGACCGACCTCGTCGAGATCAAGGACCTCCACGCCCACGTCGGCGAGACCGTCACCCTGACCGGCTGGGTCGAGACCACCCGGAACCAGGGCCGGATCGCCTTCGCCGAGATCCGGGACGGGACCGGTGTCGTTCAGTGCGTCTTCCTGAAGAAGCAGCTGGAGGAGAGCGTCTGGGAGGCCCACGGCACCCTGACCCAGGAGAGCACCGTGGCGGTCACCGGCGAGGTGCGGGCCGACGACCGGGCGCCCGGGGGCTATGAGCTCGGGGTCAGCGGCCTGG
>JARRPL010000059.1:0-8753 GCA_037382905.1 Gemmatimonadota bacterium
CCCCCCTGTGCCGCCAGGACGCCGAAGACCATGGCGATCCGATGGTCGTTGAAGGCGTCCACATCACCCCGCAGGGGCCCGTCCGTCCCCTCGATCTCCAGGCCGTCGGACAGCTCCCGACAGGCGACGCCCACCGCCTGGAGGTTCCGGGCCAGGGCCCGGATGCGATCCGTCTCCTTGACCCGGAGCTCGCCGGCGCCGGTGATGCGGGTCGTACCCGCGGCCCGGGCGGCGGCCACCGCCACCACAGGCAGTTCGTCGATGGCCCGCACCACCTCATCGCCACCCACCTCGATCCCCCGGAGGCGGGAGGCGCGGGCTCGCACCGACCCCGCCGGCTCACCGGCCTGGGGCACGCCCGGGATCGCCTCCACCTGTCCGCCCATGCGCCGAAGCAGCTCCAGGAAGCCCGTCCGGGTCGGGTTCAGTCCCACCCCCTCCACCTCCACCTCGCCGGGGCCCACCCCCAGGAGCGCCGCCAGGACCAGAAAGGCCGCAGACGAGGGGTCCCCCGGCACGTCCAGGTCCAGCGGAGCCAGCCGAGGCGGTGGATCCCTCAACTCCACGCGCCAGCCCGAGTCCCGGACGTGCCGGAGCACCGTGGCGCCGGCTGCGTTCAACATGCGCTCCGTGTGGTCCCTGGACGGCCCTGGCTCCGAGAGGAGGACCGGCACGCCGGCCACCACGCCCGCCAGAAGGAGGGCGCTCTTCACCTGGGCGCTGGCCACAGGAAGATCCAGATCGATCCCCTGAAGCCCCGGGCACGGCCCCACCGCCAGCGGAAGACGACCCCGGGTGTCGAGGAACTCGAAGACCGCACCCATGGACTCCAGGGGGTCGGTCACCCGGGCCATGGGACGGCTCCGGAGCGAGTCGTCCCCCGTCACCACCGTCCGGAAGGGTTGGCCCGCAAGGACCCCGAGGAGGAGGCGGGCGCCGGTCCCGGAGTTTCCGAGGTCGAGAGGTTCCGTCGGGGCCTTCATCCCGTGGAGTCCGACGCCCTGGATCTGGATGCTGGCGCCGTCCCCGGGAAGGGGGGGAATCCCGGCTCCCAGGGCTCGGAGAGCAGCTGCGGTGGAGCGGGGATCCGCAGAGGGGAGGAGGCCCCGCACCCGGCTTTCGCCCTCGGCCATGGCCGCCAGGATGAGGGCCCGCTGGGAGATGGACTTGTCTCCGGGCACCCGCACCTTCACGAGCGGCTCCAGCTGCGGGTGGAGGCCAGGAGGTCGGCGAAGGACCGGGAGTCCCCGGCCTCCAGGCGATCGGCCTCGGTGGCCAGCCGGCGGGCGAGTGCCCTGAGGGCCTCGGGCAAGGGGCCGCCGCCGGCCGCCAGAATATCCTGCCACATCCGGGGATCGCTCCCGGCGAGGCGGGTCACGTCCCGACCGCCGGGCCCAAGGTCGCCCCGGGGGACCCCCGCCTCCGCCAGCGCCGCCGCGAGGTGGGTGGAGACCACCTGGGGGAGGTGGCTGATCCGCGCCATGCCCTGATCGTGCTGCCGTGCGTCCACCCAGGCGGGGGTACCTCCCACGGCCTCCCAGAGGGCCGAGACGGCGCTGCGCGCCTCCTCTCGGGCGGAGCCCGACAGCCAGATCCGCGCCCCCCGGTAGAGTCCCGCGCGACTCGCGGAGAATCCCGATTCCTCGCCTCCACAGAGGGGGTGGGAGGTGACGTAGCGAGCCTCCAGTCCACGTGCCCGAGCCCACGTCAGAGGAGGGAGCTGGAGGCTGCCGACGTCGGTCACCCACGTCACTGCGGTCCAGGCCCGGAGTTCGTCCATGAGGCCCGGGAGCGCCGACAGCGGCGTGGCCAGGACCACTCCGTCCGCCTCCTCCATCGCCACCTCCAGGGAGGCGGCGACGGTGATCCCCGGGAGGGCTCCGGCCGGGACCCCGGCCCCGGGTGCCCACGTCGTCGCCGACCATCCGGCCTCCGACAGGTCCCGGAGAAGCGAGCCGCCCATGAGCCCGGGGCCCACCACCGCGACACGAGTCACGACACCCCGGGCCCTCCCGGGGCCGGCACCGGATCCGACGTCGGCGTGAACACGAACACCACCGGGATCCTCCCCAGGACCTCGTCCCCACGGGCGGCCTGCAGAAATCGCTCCTCTGCGTCCCGGTGCCGGCCCAGGTCGTGGAAGGGCACCTCGAGCTCCACCAACGCCCGAAACCCCGCCGCGGTGCGGGCGGATCGGAGACGGGGCACCACCCGTCCGCCGAAGATGGCCTCCGCCAGCGCGCCGGCCCGCCACCGGGCGGCGCCGGCCTGGATGCGGTGCTCCCGTGCCTCCTGGATGCTCTCGTCCTGGAGCTCGGCGTAGGAGCGGGACCCGCCGGGATCGGCGGGACGTCGGGCAAAGAGGCTCATGCGTCTTCGGATTCGGGGGGGAACGGGACCTCCACCACCATCCCGTCCCGGCCGACCCGGGCCCCGGGGAACTCCTCCCTGGCCTGACGCATCAGAACCGTGGGGTCGTCGGCGTAGCGGGCCGACAGGTGGGTGAGGACCAGCTCCCGGACCCCGGCTTCGGCCGCCAGCCGGCCCGCCTGGCGGGCTGTGGCATGCCCGGTCTCCCCGGCCCGGTCCACCTCGTCGTCGCCGAAGGTGGCGTCGTGGATCAGAAGGTCCGCCCCTCGAACCGACTCCAGGACCCGACTGCTGGCCCGGGTATCCCCGGTGTAGGCCACCATCCTGCCGGGTCGGGCCCGCCCCACCACCTCCTCCGGTTCCACCGTCCGGCCGTCGACCTCCACCGCCTCTCCTCGGTGGAGCCGGCCGAAATCCGGGCCCTCCGGCACGCCCAGGGCGCGGGCCCGCTCGACGTCGAAGCGCCCGAGGCGAGGGGGCTCCACGAGGGCCCAACCGACGGCGGGAACACCGTGGGACACGGGAAAGGCCCGAATGACGTGACCCTTGCCGTGGACCTCCTCCCCCGGCTCCACCTCCTGGATCCGCACCGGAAAGGGCACCCGATGGGTCCCCAGCTTCACGGCGTCGTCCAGGACGGCGTGGGAGCCCGGCGGCCCGTAGAGGGCCAGCGGCGCCCGATGGCCCTGGAGGCCCATGGTCCGGAGGAGGCCCGGTATACCGAGAATGTGATCCGCATGGACGTGGGTGATGAAGATGCTGGACAGGTTGAACCCGGTGGCGTACCGCATCATCTGCCGCTGGGTCCCCTCTCCGCAGTCCCACAGGACCAGCTCGCCTTCGTACTGGACCGCGAGTCCCGCCACGTTGCGCCCCGGAGTCGGCCGGGCCGCCGCCGTCCCCAGGAGGGTGACCCGGATCACCCGGCCCCTCCGCTGCCGCGGCGCGCCGGACACGCCGGAGCCCGTTGGAGATCGACGCGAGATGAGGAGCGGGAGCGGATGATCGTCACCGGGGAATGCCAGGGTGGGGGGAGGTCGGGGTTCGGCCCCGGAAAGGTATGTCGCCGTACGGCCCTCGCCACCGGCCGGACTCCATCGACCCCGTCCATGCGTCGCCGCAACGCCCCCTGGAGCCGGGGAAATCGCTGTCGCCAGGACCCGGAAGACGGTATCCTGCCCCCCTGCCCTTCCCTGGACCGGAGGCCCTGCCATGCCTGATCGCCGTCGTTTTCTCGGTACCCTCGGACTTCCGACCCTCGCGGCGGTGACCGGAGTCTCCGTCCGGCCCGGCCTCCTGGACGCCAGAGCCCTCGACCTCGCCCCTGAGCTGGCTCGACACACCGGGAGTCCGGAGGAGACGGCCGGCGACGAGGACTTCTGGGCGGAGGTGGCCCAGGCCTTCACCGTGGACCGCTCGCTGGTGAATCTGAACAACGGTGGCGTGAGCCCGGCGCCGGCCTTCGTGCAGGAGGCCATGAAGCGCCACCTGGACTATTCCAACCTCCTGCCCGCCTACACCATGTGGGAGATCCTGGAGCCTCAGAAGGAGGGGGTACGCCGGCGAGTGGCCCGGGAATGGGACGTGGACGCCGAGGAGATCGCCTTCACGAGGAATGCCTCGGAGAGCCTCCAGACCTGTCAGCTGGGCATCGACCTGACCGCCGGCGATCAGGTCCTGACGACCACGCAGGACTACGGCCGGATGATCACCACCTTCAAGCAGCGGGAGCGGCGCGAGGGGATCGAGCTGGTGCAGATCCAGATCCCCACCCCCGCCGAGGACGTGGACGAGGTGGTGCGACGATTCGAGGCGGCCATCACCCCCCGGACCCGGGCGATCCTGGTCTGCCACATGATCAACCTCACGGGGCAGATCCTCCCGGTCCGGGAGATCACCGCCCTGGGGCGCCGGCACGGCATCCCGGTGATCGTGGACGGCGCCCACGCCCTGGCCCATTTCGATTTCACCCTCTCGGAGCTGGACGTCGACTACTACAGCTCCTCCCTCCACAAGTGGCTCTTCGCCCCCATCGGGACCGGGCTCCTCTACGTGCGCAGGGAGAAGATCGCCTCCCTCTGGCCCCTCATGGCGGCACCGGAAGCCATGGACGACGACATCCGGAAGTTCGAGGAGGTGGGCACGCATCCGGCGGCCAACGCCCTGGCCATCGGTGAGGCCCTCACCTTCCACCAGGCCCTCGGCTCCCGCCGCAAGGATGCCCGACTGGTGCATCTCCGGGACTACTGGGCGAAGACGCTCCTGGCCGAGGACGACCGGGTTCGGCTGCACACCAGCCTCGAACCTGGATTCGCCTGCGGGATCGCGAACGTGGAGGTGGACGGCATCCCCTCCGGCAACCTCCGGAACCACCTTTGGGAGGAGCACCGAATCTTCACGGTGGCCATCCGGCACCCGGAGTTCCAGGGAATCCGGGTATCCCCGTCGGTCTACACGACCAAGGAGGAGCTGGATCGCTTCGTGGATGCCATGCGCAGCGTGCTGAGGGGAGCGCTGGGGTGAGGCACCCGGCGGGCGCCGGTGCCTCGGGATCGGGGATGCCCCCGGTCCTGCGCGGTCGGCGTCGCTCGGTGCCGCGAGGGGCCGTCGCCCTGGCGATGGCGGCTCTCGTCCCGTGGGGTCCGCTGCACGCCCAGGTCTTCACGGTGGCGGACGTCCTCTCGGCCCCCTTTCCCGACGGCCTCGTCGCCGCCACCGAGGCGGACGTCGTCGCGTGGGTCGCCAACGACCAGGGGAGCCGCAACGTCTGGGTGGCGGCGGGGCCCGACTTCCAGGGTCGGCCCGTGACGCGGTACGAGGGCGACGACGGGCAGGAGATCTCGGGCCTCCAGCTGGCCCCCGACGGCCGGCACGTCCTCTACGTGCGTGGAGGCGCCCCGAACCGCTCCGGTTGGACGCCGGCGCCCGCTCAGGACCCCGAGGGCACCGACCGTGGCCTTTGGTGGGTCGCCATCGAAGGGGGGAGCGAACCCGTCTCCCTGGGTTCGGGAAGCGGCCCCGTACTGTCTCCGGACGGGGAGCGTCTGGCGTACACCGACGATGGACGCATCCAGGTCCGGAGCCTCCCGGACGGGGAGCCCCGGCCGGTGGCCGTGCCCCGCAGTGGAGCCGGTGGCCTGGTCTGGTCCCCGGATGGCTCCCGGCTGGCCTTCGTCTCGTCCCGCGGCGACCACGCCTTCGTGGGCGTCGTGGATGTGGAGAGCGGCACCTATCGATATCTGGACCCGTCGGTGGACCGGGACGGCAGCCCCGCCTGGAGTCGCGAGGGTGACCGTCTGGCCTTCCTGCGGGTGCCGGCCCCGGAGGAAAGCCTGCCCTTCTTTCCCCGGCGGGAGGCGGAGCCGTGGTCGATCCGGGTGGTGGACCTGTCCACCGGCGTGGGGCAGGAGGTCTTCCGGGCCGAGGAGGGAGCCGGAAGCCGTTTCCAGGGGATCGACGGGCCCCAGCTCTCCTGGCTCGACGGAGACCTCCTGGTCTTCCCCTGGGAGCAGGACGGATGGCTCCGACTCTGGGCGCTCCCTGCGGCGGGCGGTGCCCCCCGGCTCCTGACCCCCGGTAGCCACGAGGTCCAGAGGGCCTCCATCTCACCGGACCGCCGAAGCGTCTACTTCGACTCGAACCGGGACGACCCGGACCGCCGCCACATCTGGTCCGTCACTCCGGAGGACGCCGAAGCCGTTCGGGTCACTCCGGGCACGGGGCTGGAATGGGGGCCGGTGGTCACCGGCGCCGGGAGCCTGGCCTTCCTGGGCTCGGGCCCCACCGAGCCGGCCCGCCCCTTCGTGCTGGCCAGCGACGGCGAGCGTCTGGCCCTGGCGGGAACCCTCCCGGGGTCCTTTCCCGGAGACGCGCTGATCACGCCGGAGCCGGTGGTGCTGCCGAGCACGGACGGACTCCCGATCCACGGACAACTCTTCCTTCCGCAGGACCCGCCTCCTCCCGGTGGACGCCCGGCACTGATCTTCCTGCACGGCGGGAGTCGACGCCAGATGCTCCTGGGCTTCCATCATCGAGGCTACTACCACAACGCCTACGCCATGAACCAGCTCCTGGCCTCCAGGGGCTACCTGGTCCTGGCGCTGAACTATCGGAGCGGGATCGGCTACGGCCTGGAGTTCCGGGAGGCCCTGGAGTACGGTGCCGCCGGCGCCAGCGAGGTCCGGGACGTCCTGGCCGCCGGACTGTACCTGGCGGGCCGCAGCGATGTGGATCCGGAACGGATCGGGCTCTGGGGAGGCTCCTACGGTGGATACCTGACGGCCCAGGGGCTCGTCCACGCCCCCGAGCTCTTCGCCGCCGGGGTAGACGTCCACGGTGTCCACGACTGGAACGTGGCCATCGCGAACTTCGTCCCCTCCTACGTTCCCGAGCACGACCCGGACCGGGCGGAGCTGGCCTTCCGCTCCTCGCCCATGTCCCGGGTGGACCGTTGGGAGGACCCGGTCCTCCTGATCCACGGGGACGACGACCGGAATGTCGCATTCTCCGAGACGGTGGATCTGGTGCGGGAGCTGCGCCGGCTGGAGGTGCCGCACGAGACGCTGGTCTTTCCCGACGAGGTCCACGGCTTCCTCCTGCACCGGAACTGGATCGCGGCCTACGAGGCCACCGTGGCATTCTTCGACCGTTGGCTCGGGGCCGGCGGTTGACGGCGTCGCCGGTCAGAGCGCCAGGAAGTTCTCCAGCAGTGTGCTCCCGCCCTGCGAGAAGAGGGACTCGGGGTGGAACTGAATGCCCCATACGGGATGCCGGACGTGGCGCATGCCCTGGATCTCCCGCTGACCGTCCTCATCCACCGACCAGGCCACCGGCTCCAACTCCGCCGGGAGGGCGTCGGGATCCGTCACCAGGGAGTGGTAGCGTGTCACCGTGAGGGGTGAGGGCAGCCTCGCGAAGAGCTCCTCGCCCCCGTGCTCCACGGGCCCGGTCTTCCCGTGCATGGCCCGCCGGGCCCGGATCGTTCGACCTCCGAAGGCCTCCCCCAGCGACTGATGGCCCAGACAGACCCCCAGCATGGGTACGGTGGGCCCCATCTCCCGGAACAGCGCCACGCTCACCCCGGCTTCCGCCGGGGTACAGGGCCCCGGCGAGACGACGATCCGGGTGGGTCCCAGCCGCCGGATTCCCTCCACGTCGTGGGCGTCGTTCCGGATGACCAGGGGATCCGCCCCCAGGGCACCCAGCATCTGCACCAGGTTGAAGGTGAAGGAGTCGTAGTTGTCGATGACCAGGAGCACCGTCAGTAGTCCACGGGCCGGAGGTAGAACTCGCCGATGGCGCTGGAGGACAGGAGAGCCACCGTGGGCAACTCCCGCTTCCAGTGCGTGGCGTTCAGTCGCGCCTCCACCAGCTGGACCCGGGCGGCGTCGAAGCCGCTCTGGATCAACTCCCGGGCTTGGAAGCCCCGGACGAGCCAGTAGAGGATGGGGTCCGCCTCCGGGTAGGAGATCCCCAGTTCGTCCTCGTCGTGGACGCCCTGGATCAGATCGGCGCTCGCCGGCTTGTCCACGATGGCGTCGGGGACGCCCAGGTGCCGGGCCAGGGCCCAGACCTGGGTCTTGAAGAGGTCGCCCAGCGGGTTGATGGGGGGCGAATCGTCGGCGTGCCAGGTGTAGTACCCCAGGAGACGCTCGCTCTTGTTGCCGGTCCCCAGCGGCAGGGCGTGGAGCTTCGCACTCTGGTCGAAGAGGATCACGGCCCGGGTCCGGGCCATGAGGTTCCCCTTCCGCTGCGGCGTGACGTCGGGCTCGAACGCCTGGACGTAGGCGTTCACCATCCCGGTGATCTCGATGGTGTGCCCGTGAGCGCCGGTGTGCTCCAGCGCGAGATTCGCGTGGTCCAGGCTGTCGGCGCTGGAGGTGGCATAGGGAAGCCTGACGCCGTGCACGTTCTCGGGGCCCAGGGCGCGACAGGCCGTGACCACCTCGTCCCGGATGAAGCGCACCAGGGCCCGCTCCACCAGCTCCGGGTCCATGTCGAGGCATTCCGAGCCGGTGGGCACGACCGCCGCAGGCCCCCCGCCCCCCCTGATCCCGGTGTCCACGCGGGGCCTTGCCCGACCCGCGCGAGCGCGGGAGAGGGCGTCCTCCAGGTGCGGAAGCATCTGCTCCAGGTCCGCCAGGAGGGGCGAGGCGGCTCGGGCGCGATCCAGGAGGACTCCGTCCAGCGAGGCGCTCACCACCGCCTCGTCCAGGAGGGGGCCCTCGGCAATCAACTCTCCGCCGGGCCCCACGACCATCGAGCCTCCCGCCAGCAGCTTGCCCCCCTCGGATCCCACGAGCTGGCCGACGGCCACGAAGACGCCGTGCTCCTCCGCCGTCCCCCGAGCCAGGCGCTCCCACCGGGCGAGCTTGTCCGGGCGC
>JARRPL010000059.1:8791-21213 GCA_037382905.1 Gemmatimonadota bacterium
CCGCCTCCACGGTATGACCCGCCTCCACGAACCGAGCCTCGTCGAAGACCCCGTAGGTGGGCAGGAACATCTTCCGGTGGACGTGGAGCACCTCCCAACGGTCCTCCACCGGTGTGAGCCAGACGGCGGAGTTGTAGAGACGCCGGCGCCAGCGCTCGTAGAAGCCCAGCACCACGTCGGGGGCACCGGCGGGGGGTTTGCCCAGCCCCCGGGCCACCTCCTGCGGGGTGAGGGCCACCTCCGACACACCGCCCTGGCGGAAGTACCCGCTCAGAACCGTCTCGGGAAAGACCAGGAGATCGTGTTCGGGGGCGAGGGCCTCGATCCGCTCCACCACACGGCCCAGGTTCTCCTGCACCTGGGCCTTCCGTGGCTGGCACTGAACCAGTCCGATCCGAAGCGCTGACGAAGGGGTCATGGCGTCACTCTGTCGCCCGAGGGGAGCGAGGGTGCAAGTTGGAGTAGAACGCCTTCAAGCTACAGTCCGAAGCACGGATCCGTCAGCGCGGGAACGCTCCCGGCCGGGACGGGGTTCCACGTGGACGACCCGCACCACCCATCTGGAGTTTCCATGCGATTGGCGAAGACGCTCCTCACCGTCCTGGTCCTTTCGATCGTCCCCGCGGCACTCGCGGGGCAGAGCGGCTCGGCCTCGAGGTCCCAGCCCTCCGACGGCGCCGGGGGACCCCGGAACTCCAACGTCGAGGCGCAGATCTTCGTTTCGGCCCTCCAGGCCATCGGGCAGCTCTACCAGGAGCCCCTCTCCGATTCCACGCTGTGGACCCGGGCGCTCGACGGGCTCATCGAGTCCCTCGAGGACCCGTATGCTTCGGTCTTCACGCCGGAGGAGGTCGAGGTCTTCGAGGAGGGTAATACCGGGAACTACGCCGGAATCGGCGTCCAGATCACGGAGTTGAACGACGTGGTCACCGTCACGGCCGTCTTCCGCAGCACTCCCGCGGACCAGGTGGGGATGCAGGTCGGGGACGTGATCGTGGGGGTGGACGGACACGACGCCGAGGGATGGGGCTCCGACACCGTTGCGGACTCGGTTCGGGGGCCGGTGGGCTCCGGCGTTGAGGTGACGGTGCGAAGGGAGGGGTACGGGGCGCCCCTCACCTTCCCCATCACCCGGGACCAGGTGCACGTCCCAGCCGTGGAAGCCGACGCCCTCGAGGGGGGGATCGTCTACGTGGTCATGGACCGGGTGGCCCGGAACGCCGCTCAAGAGATGGACCAGGTCCTTCAGGAACATTCCGACGCCTCGGGCATCATCCTCGATCTGAGGCGGAACCCCGGGGGATTCCTGGACGAATCCCTCATGCTGGCGGATCTCTTCCTGGAGCCGGGTGACCGTCTGGCCAGCACCCGGAGCCGCAACCCCACCGGGGACGGGGAGACCCGGGAGGAATCCTGGGATTCCCGGATGATCGCCCGGGTTCCCGCCACGCCCATCGTCATCCTGGTGGACGAGTTCACCGCTTCGGCGGCGGAGATTCTGGCGGGTGCCCTCCAGGACTACGACCGTGCCCTGGTGGTGGGACAGCGTACCTTCGGAAAGGGCGTGGTCCAGACCGTCCTCGATCTCCCCTACAACCGCAAGATCCGCTTCACGACGGGCTCGTGGTACACCCCCCTCGGACGGTCTCTGCACCGTCCTCGCGACGGTTCGGGACGGCCGTTGGAGGAGAATCCGGACACCTTCCCGAAGATCCGGTCGGAGGGGGGGCGTGAGTTGGTGGCCGCCGGAGGCATCTTCCCCGACCTCGAGGTGGCCTACGACACCCTGACGCTCAAGGAGCGGGAGCTTCTGACCCAGGCCGGGGAGGCCGAGGTTCCCCTTCCCCTCCGCATCGCCGAGTTCGGCTTCTCAGAGGCCAGGGCGCTGGAGGCGGAGGGCCGCGGGCCGGAGCTCCGGGAAGAGGCCTTCCAGGACTTCCTGGACCAGCTGGAGGCGGAGGGTGTGTCCCGGGAGCTCCTGGACGCCGAAGAGGCTCAGCGCTACCTCCGCTGGCGTTCCCGGATCTCCGTGGCGGACCGGATGGACCGACTGGGGGCCTCCGTCGCCTTCCGTATGGAGAGAGATGCGGCGCTGGCGGAGGCCTACCGCCTCCTCCTGGCGGCACCCACCCAGACCGACCTCTTCGCCGCTGCTGAGGATGCCGCGGCGGCCCAGGATCTGGCGGACCGTGGACGGTCCGGCACACGGCCGGAGCCCGGGGGAGAGCCCCGCTGACGACGGGACGGGGACGGGTGCCCGGCCCCATAGGGCGTCGGTGGACGATGGACGCCTACGGGGCGGGGGGCCACCCCGCCTATCCCCGGGGGTGGTAGCTGCGGTGCACCTCTCGGAGGTACTCTCGAGTCACGTGGGTGTAGATCTGGGTCGTGGAGATGTCCGCGTGACCCAGCAGCTCCTGCACCGCGACCAGGTCCGCACCTCCCTCCAGGAGGTGGGTGGCGAAGGAATGGCGCAGGCTGTGGGGCGAGACCGCCTTCTCGATCCCCGCCCTTTCGGCGCTTTCCTTCACCAGCGTCCAGACGGATACGCGTGACAACGGGGTCCCGCGGGCATTGAGGAAGATCCGGCCCTCACCCTTGCCTCGGTCCAGACCCGGCCGGACCTGCCGCAGATAACGGTCCAGCGCCCGGAGAGCGGCCCCGCCCACCGGGACCAGCCTCTCCTTGCTCCCCTTCCCGGAGACCCGGGCGACGCCTTCGCGGGCGTCCACGTCCCGGAGACCCAGACCCGTGAGCTCCGACACCCTCAGCCCCGCTCCGTAGAGGACTTCGAGGATGGCTCGGTCGCGCCAGTACAGGGGATGGGTGGTGTCCGGCGCCTCCAGGAGGCGCTCGACCTCGAGGGGCGAGAGGGTCCCGGGAAGGGTGCGGCCCACCCGGGGAGTCTCCATCCGCTCCGTGGGGTCGTGGTCCAGCACGCCTTCGTCCAGCAGGAAAGCGAAGTAGCTGCGCAGACTCGACTGGGCCCGTCGGATCGAGGTGGCGGCCAGCCCCCGCCCGTGGAGTTCGTAGACGTATTCCCGCACGTCCTCGGCCCTCACGTCCCGAGGTCGTCGCCGCCCCGCCTCGTCCACGAAGGAGATGAACCGAGCGAGATCGCGCCGGTACGCCTCCACCGTCCGGTCCGACAGCCCCCGGTCGAAGGCGAGGTAGTCCACGAAGGGCTCCAACCGGAACGTCCGCTCCACGGCCTCAGGGTTCACGGGTCCCGTCGGTCGCGGCTCTGTGCCGATCCTTCGGCGGGCCGGGGAACCTCTCCGCTTGCCCGCCGGTCCGGGGCTGCCTCGTCCCGCCGCGTCCGTACCCACCAGACCACCGCCGCCCCGACGAGGATCAGCGCCAGCGTGAGAAGCACGCCGTTCACCCCCTCCAGCTGGCGCTCCAACATCTCCAGATTCCGACCGGCCAACCGACCGGCCAGGAAGAGGGCGCCGTACCAGAGTGTCGACGCCAACAGCACCGGGGGGGCCACCGTCCAGAACGGCAGATGGCTCACGCCGGCGAAGGCCGGGACCACCGCACGGAGGCCCGGAAGGAACCGGGCGGCGAAGATGGCCCAGCCGCCCCAGTTCCGGTAGAACTTCTGGATCCGTCGCAGCTGTCTGGGACGCAGGAGCCGTCGCCCCACCGGCCCCCGGAAGAAGTCCCGCCCGAACCGATTCCCGGCCCACCAGACCACCAGCGCGCCAGCCACGTTCAGGAGCAGAATCAAGGTGAACGCGCCCCACGGCGACACGCTCCCCTGGTCCGCCAGGAGCCCCCCCACCACCACGAAGCTGTCGGCGGGGATCGGGGGAACGACGTTTTCGAGGAAGGCGCCGCCGCCGAGAAACAGGTAGAGGAGCGGGTCCGGAAGCTCCCCCAGGAGAGCGAGGGCCCGGCTCAGCGGTCCCATGATGCCGGCGTCTCAGCGACCCGGGGCCGGGGCGTCCCCTTCCTGAACCCGGTCCACCAGGGCCACGGCATGCACGGCCAATCCCTCACCGGCGCCGATCCATCCCAGACCCTCGTTCGTCTTTCCCTTCACGGAGACGAAGCCGGGACCGACCCGGAGCGCATCCCCGAGCCGCTCCCGGATAGCCTCTGCGACAGGACCGATCTTGGGCGTCTCGCAGATCACCGTCACGTCCACGTTGACCACCTGGTAGTTCTCCCGCTCCAGGACCTCCACCGCACGGCGGAGCAGCTCCAGGGAGTCGGCACCGGCCCAGGTCTCATCGGTGGGCGGAAAGTGAGAGCCGACATCGCCGAGGGCCGCCGCACCCAGGACGGCATCGATGACCGCATGGCAGATGGCGTCCCCGTCGGAGTGACCTGCAAGACCGGGGTGATCCGGGATCAACACCCCCCCGAGCCAGCAGGGCGTGGCCGGGTCGAAACGGTGGGAGTCGTACCCGAGGCCGACCCTCACGGCGTCAGGACCCTTCCCACCTCCGGAGCGCCAGACACACGTTGTGGCCCCCGAAGCCGAAGGAATTGCTCAGGACCAGCCCGACCTCCCGCTCGACCATGGCGTTGTGCGCGTAGTCGAGATCGCACGTCGGATCGGGCTCGGAGAAGTTGATGGTGGGCGGGATGCGCCCTTCCTGCAGAACCCGGGTCGAAATCACCGACTCCACGGCGCCGGCAGCCCCGAGCAGGTGGCCCGTCATGGACTTCGTCGAGCCCACCACGATCTCCCGGGCCCGTTCTCCAAGCACCGCCTTGATGGCCGTCGTCTCGTGCTCGTCGTTGACCGGTGTGGACGTCCCATGGGCATTGATGTAGTCCACCTCGGCGGGTTCGGCCCCGGCATCCTCGAGAGCCAGACGCATGGCCTTCTGGGCGCCGAGATGCTCCGGGGGCGGGGACGTGATGTGATAGGCGTCCCCGGTCGCGCCGTACCCGACCAGCTCCGCCAGGATCTCGGCCCCCCTGGCCCGGGCATGGTCCAGCGACTCCAGCACCACAGCCCCGGCCCCTTCTCCGATGACGAATCCGTCCCGGGTGGCATCGAAGGGCCGACTGGCCGTCTCCGGCTCGTCGTTCCGGGTCGTCATGGCCTTCATGGAGGCGAATCCCGCCAGCGTCATGGGCGTGATGGTCGCCTCGGTCCCTCCCGCCAGCATGAGGTCGGCGTCTCCCCGCTGGATCACCCGGAAGGCCTCCCCGATGGCGTGAGCGCTGGAGGCACACGCGGACACGGTGGCGTAGTTCGGCCCCCTCAACCCCAGATGGATGGAGATGAGTCCCGCCGCGATGTCCGGAATGAACATGGGCACGAAGAAGGGACTCACCCGGCCCGGTCCCCGCTCGAGCATGATCCGATGCTGCTCTTCGAAGGTTGAGATCCCTCCGATCCCGCTCCCGAAGATCACCCCGATCCGATCCGGATCCGGGAGGCCCTCGCCCCGGGGAAACCCCGCCTGCGCCATGGCCTCGAACGAGGCCACGATCCCGAACTGGGCGAAGCGGTCGTAGCGCCGGATCTCCTTGCGCTCCAACACGTCGCTGGGGTCGAAATCCTTCACTTCGCACGCCACGCGGGTGGGCCACTCGTCGGTCGCCTCGAAGAGGGTGACCGGCCCCCCGCCGCTCTTCCCGGCCAGAAGGGCCTCCCACGTGGTGGGCACGTCCTTCCCCACCGGGGTGACCACACCGCCCCCGGTGATCACCACCCGGTGCTCGGTCTGCCTGCGGTCGTCAGAGATCATGTCGGCTCCGGATGGCGTTGCGGCTCAGCCCTCGGACGCGTTCTCCTTCAGATACTTGATGGCGTCGCCCACCGTCCGGAGCTGCTCGGCGTCCTCGTCGGGAATGTCGATCCCGAACTCCTCCTCGAAGGCCATCACCAGCTCCACGGTGTCCAGAGAGTCGGCCCCCAGGTCCTCCACGAACGAGGCGTCGTCGGTGACCTTCTCGCCCTCGACTCCCAGCTCGTTGACGATGATCTCACGGACCTTGGCTGCAGCGTCGGACATGCGTCCCCCTCAGGTTGATTTCGATGGTTGTGAAAATGATGCGGCGAACCGGCGTGTGCGCCGGGACTACATGACCATGCCGCCATCCACGGCGATCGTCTGGCCGGTAATGTAGCGTCCCCCGGGTCCCGCGAGAAAGCGCACCAGCGGGGCGACGTCCTCGGGTTCACCCAGACGCCCCAGTGGTATCCGGGACCGGAGCGCCCCGGTCTGCTCCTCCGAGAGTTCGGAGGTCATGTCCGTTGCGATGTAACCGGGGGCCACGGCGTTGCAGCGGACTCCACGAGAGGCGAGTTCCCTCGCCACACTTCGAGTGAGCCCCAGAAGTCCGGCCTTGGAGGCGGCGTAGTTCACCTGCCCCGCATTGCCCATGATTCCGACGACGGAGCTCACGTTGACGATCACCCCGTCTCGACGCTTCATCATGCCCCGCGCCACGGCGCGGATCAGATGGAACGCGCCCTTGAGATTCACGTCCAGCACCCGATCCCAATCCTCGTCCTTGAGCCGCAAGAGGATGTTGTCCCGGGTGATCCCGGCGTTGTTGATCAGAATGGAGACGGGACCGAGCTCCGATTCCACCTGGGACACGGTCTCGGACACGGCGTCGCCGTCGGACACGTCACAGGCGAATCCCCCGTGGCGTTCGCCCGGGAGCTCCTGGGCCGCGGCTGCCGCCTTCTCCCCGTCCCTGGCGACGATGGCGACGTGCGCGCCCGCGCCGGCCAGCTCGGTGGCGATGGCGAGCCCGATCCCTCTGGACCCGCCGGACACGAGGGCCACCCGACCGTCGAGCTCAGACATTCATGCCCTCCATCACGGCCTCCACCTCCTCCGGCGTACCCACGGAAGCGCAGGGTAGACCCTTTGCGTTGCGCTTGTTCAGGTTAGAGAGCACGGATCCCGGGCCCAGCTCCAGGAAGCGGTCGGCTCCGTCGGCCACCATGGCAGCCACCGAGGCGGACCAGCGCACCGGCGCCGTCAGCTGTCGGACCAGAAGGTCCCGTGCCAGCTCTCCCGTCAGGACGGGGCGGGCCGTCACATTGGCGAAGACCTCCAGCCCCGGATCGTGGAGTCGCACCGCCTCGAGGTGCGCAGAGAAGCCGTCCTCCGCCGGCTCCATGAGCGGCGAATGGAAGGCTCCGGAGACCTTCAGCGGAAGCACCCTCTTTGCGCCAGCCTCCCTGGCTCGGACCAAGCCCTCCTCCACGCCTGCCGCATCTCCGCTCAGCACGACCTGACCGGGCGCGTTGAAGTTGGCGGGGACGCATACGCCCTGGGTCACCCCGGCACAGACCTCCTCGACGGCGTCGTCGTCGAGGCCCAGAACAGCGGCCATGGTCCCGGGCCTCGCCTGCCCCGCCTCGAACATCAACTCACCGCGCCTTCGCACGGCTCTGAGGCCGTCGGCCAGGCTCATCGTCCCGGCGGCGACATGGGCCGAGAGCTCCCCCAGCGAATGGCCTGCGGCATATCGGGCCCCGGTGACGGCTTCCCCCAGCGCCCGGTGGACCGCCATGGAGTGGACCATGAGCGCCGGCTGCGCATTCCGGGTCTCCGTCAACTCGGCTTCCGGGCCCTCCCACATGAGTCTGGACAGGCGGAAATCCAGGACCTCGTCCGCCTGTTCGAACACGGTGCGGGCCTCGGGGAACGCCTGGGCCAGCTCGCGCCCCATACCGACGAATTGCGAACCCTGCCCTGGAAAGAGAAGTGCGAGTCCCATGTCGTTCCCGTTCCTCCAGATTCAGAACTGCCACACCATGGCGCCCCAGGTGAGGCCGGCGCCGAAGGTGGAGGTGAGCACCCGAGTACCCGGCTCGATCATTCCCGCCTCCCGGGCCTCGTCGAGGGCCACCGGTATCGAGGCGGAGCTCATGTTGCCGTACCGGTCCAGATTGACGTAAACCCGGTCCATGGGGATGCCGGCGTAGCGCGCCGTCGCTTCGATGATCCGGATGTTGGCCTGGTGCGGAATCATCAGATCGACCTCGTCCCCGGTCATCCCGGCTGCCTTCAGCGCCCGATCGCAGGCGTCGGCCATGGACCGGACCGCGTTCTTGAAGATCTCCCGTCCCGACATCCTCATGAGGTGGTCACGGCGCCGGAGGACCTCCTCGTCCAGCGGGACAGCCACCCCTCCCGCAGGCCGGTAGAGCAGCTCCGCGAGCGTCCCGTCGGATCCGTGGAAGCTCGAGAGGATACCCTGGTCCCCTTCCGACCGCTTGAGCACGGCGGCGCCGGCCCCATCGCCGAAGAGCACGCAGGTGGTGCGATCGGTCCAGTCGAGAATCCCGCTCATCTTCTCCGTGGCCACCACCAGGGCGTAGTCCGCCCGACCGGATACGAGGTAGCCCTCGGCCAGGCTGAGGGCGTAGAGCCACCCCGAGCAGGCCGCCGACACATCCAGCGCCATGATGTTGGGCAGATCGAGCAGCGCCTGGGTTGCGCAGGCGGTGGAGGGGAGCCAACGGTCGGGGGTCGCGGTGGAGAGGATCAGCAGCCCGATGTCCTC
The DNA here is from genome assembly GCA_037382905.1 of Gemmatimonadota bacterium. GTDB lineage: Bacteria > Gemmatimonadota > Gemmatimonadetes > Longimicrobiales > Gaopeijiaceae > Gaopeijia. The sequence goes on from JARRPL010000059.1 coordinate 17,288, forward strand.
CATGGACACGCCTGCAGATTCCACCGCCCTCTCCGCCGCCGCCGCCGCCATGTCGGCGGCACCGGTCTCGTCGCCGGCGAGGCGACGGGTCACGATCCCGGTCCGCGTGCGGATCCACTCGTCGTCCGTTTCGACGATCTCGGCCAGATCGTCGTTCGTGACGATCCGGTCCGGGAGAAACCGGCCCGTACCTGCGAACTGCACCATGGGCTTGGGTCGGCTCATGTGGAGGTCCCGTCGATATGGATGTGAGCCAGTTCCTCGGCCAGGTCCTGGACCATGCGACTCCGCACCGCCTGGGCCGCCACCTGGACGGCGTTGCGGATCGCCTTGGGCGAAGAGCCTCCGTGACAGATGATGGTCACGCCATCGACTCCCAGGAGCGGCGCGCCCCCGTACTCCGAGTAGTCCAGGACACGGAAGGTGCGCTCCAGATCCAGCTCGAACCCGGCTCGGTCCACTTCGTCTCGAAGCAGTCCGGTGATGAACTGGGCGACGCTCTCGTAGAACTTCAGGAGCACGTTCCCGACGAAGCCGTCGGCCACGAGGACATCGCACGCTCCCTGGATGATCTCCCGGCCCTCCACGTTGCCCACGAAATCCAGCACCGGATCCGCCCGGAGCAATTCGTACGCGGCCACCGTCCGCTCGTCACCCTTTCCCGGCTCCTCCCCGATATTCAGGAGACCGATCCTTGGCTCCTCCACCCCCAGCACGTCCCGGGCATAGACCCGACCCAGGTGGGCGAACTGCAACAGATGACGAGGTTTGCAGTCGACGTTGGTTCCGGCGTCCAGGAGTACCGCCGGTCTACCGGTGGTGGGAAGGAGGGTCGCCACGGACGGCCGGTCCACGCCCGGAAGGGGACGGAGGATGAAGAGGGAAGCCGCCATCACCGCACCCGTCGAACCGGCACTGATGAAGGCGTCCACCTCTCCTTCCCGGTGAAGCCGTACCCCCTCGACGATGGACGACCGGGGCTTGCGGCGCACTGCGGACGCCGGCGGGTCCGATGCGAGGATCCGTTCCGGTGCGTGATGCACGTGGATTCGCCCGGGAATCACCTCCCGATCCCGGAGGCTCGCCTCGATGACAGCACGATCGCCTACCAGGACCACCTCGATATCCTCGCCGAGCTCTGCCACGGCCTGCACGGCCCCCGCCACCTCAGCCTCCGGCGCGTGGTCCGTGCCCATGGCATCGAGAGCGATGCGCACGGGTTTCGCGCCGGTCAGAACGTCTCGACGTCGATGACCGCCTCACCCCGGTAGTACCCGCAGTTCGGGCACACGTGGTGGGGACGCTTTGGATCGCCGCATTTGGGGCAAGTCTGGACGGCGACGGCCTCCGCCTTGTAATGCGTGCGGCGCTTCCGCTTCCGTTGCTTCGATGTCCGCTTCTTGGGGACAGCCATGGTCGTCTACTCGTTCCTCAGGGCCCGGAGGGCATCCCAGCGGGGATCCTTCTCCTCCAGAACGCAGTCGCAGGTTTCGCGGTTCCGATCGATCCCGCACCGAGGACAGAGTCCCTTGCAGTCAGGATCACACAATACAAAGGGGTCCAGCGTGAGGATCAACTCCTCCCTCACCGCCTCCCCCAGATCCAACTCCGTCGCCTCCACGTCCAGCCGACGGATCTCACCGTCCTCTCCGCCTTCCTCGTCGGCCTCGCCGAAGACGAACATCGGAGTGGACTCCACCCGAGTGATCACCGGCGCCAGGCACCGGCGGCACTCCTGCTGCAGCTCTCCCTCGATCCTGGTGTCCACCAGAATCTCACCGCTGCCGGCCAATCGTGCGGTGCCGGAGACCTTCAGGGGGCCCCGAAAGTGCAGGTCGGACCCCTCCCAGAGAGGGGCATCCGGCGGAATCTCTCCACCGAACTCGAGCGTTCCTTCACGCTCGAGCCGGGGCAGGTCGAGCATAAGCATAGACGCAGATTTTACCCTGACAGAGGCCCGTATGTCAACGCCTGGCGTCGGTCTGACGGAGGGTCGGTGCCGGCCCTCAATCGCGCCTGGTCAGAAGGTCCGCACCGGAGAAGAAGAAGCCGATCTCCCGCGCGGCGTTCTCGTCCGAGTCCGACGCATGGATGGCGTTCCGACCCTTGGACTCGGCGTAGAGCTTTCGCACCGTACCGTCGGCCGCCTCCGCCGGATCCGTCGCTCCGATGGCCTCCCGCAGGCGGACGACGGCGTCATCGGCCTCCAAGACCATGGGGATGCAGGGACCCGAGGTCATGAACTCCACCAGCTCCCCGAAGAACGGGCGCTCCCGGTGGACCGCGTAGAACTCCTCGGCCTGAGCCTGGTCGAGCCGGACCAGACGCAGGGCCCGGACGGTGAAGCCCCCGTCCTCGAGATGCGCCAGGATCTTTCCCGCCTTACCGTTGCCGGTGGCGTCGGGCTTGATGATGGCGAGCGTGCGACTCATGTCGTTCTCCTTTCGGTATATGCGTTCAATCCGGGCCTTCGTCGGCCACCCCGGCCAGGGCAGCCAGCGCCGAATCCCGTGTGACGAATCCTACGAACTGTCCTTCACGAACCACCGGAAGCTGGGTCGCCCCCCGGCTCACCATGAGCTGGGCGACGTCCCTCAGGTCCTGGTCCTCGGACACGCACAGGACCTGCCGGGTCATGATGTCCCTCACGACAGGCTCCTCCCCCGCCGCGGCCCCCTCGGAGGCGAGCACGTACCTCAACGCGTCCTCGGCGGTCACGACGCCCAGGACTTCGTACCCCTCCCCAACGACCGGTACCGCTGGCAGCCGACGGCGGATCATGAGGTCCAGGAGCTCACCCGCCGGGCTCTCGGGGTACACCCGGTACCGGGCAGGCTCCAGGGCCTCGGAAACCTGGGCATGCTCGGGGAAGCTCACCTGTTCCAGGCCTGGTGCCGTCAGCACCGCCCCGGGGGAGTCGGCGTCGGCCAGTGCCTCGGCAACCCCTTCCTCGGAGAGCCAGCTCCGGAGCGTGGGCGCCAGCCGGGCCCGGGTGGCGGTGGCCTTCCCGGGGACCAGGAAGAGGAAGAGCACCCGAGCCTGATCCGGGTCGTCCTTGCCCTCGACCAGGACGCTGAAGGGCTCCGGCGCCGCACCCACCAGCACCGTGGGTCCCGTGAGTCCCTCCTGCTCGGCGAAGATCGCCACCACCGATCGCTGCAGGTAGATCAACTCGCCTCGGGTGCCCCGGGCCAGCTCGCGGGCCACCTTCTCACGAGTCTGCACCGAGAGTCGCGCCGACTCCGGCACCAGCGCCAGGAGGCGGAACGCCGCCTCTTCGACGGTCGGCACCTCCAACGGCGCCAGAACCCGGTCCGGCTCCAGCAGGTCGAGGAATCTCATGGGCGTCGTCCGACGGAGGTCGGAGGGTCAGCTCCCCAGAGCCTGCGCCACCAGCTCGGCGATCTCCACCGGCCGCCGGGCCACGGCGATCCCGTTCGCCTCGAACGCTTCCATCTTCTCCGCCGCAGTGCCGGCGGAACCGCTGATGATGGCCCCCGCGTGTCCCATGGTCCGCCCGGGAGGTGCGGTCTGGCCGGCGATGAAGCCGACGACGGGGACGTCGACCTGGTCACGGACGTATGCCGCGGCCTCCTGCTCGTCGGTACCACCGATCTCGCCGATCATGACGATGGCCTTGGTGTCCGGGTCCGCCTGGAAGGCCTCGAGGCAGTCGATGAACTTGGTCCCGATGAGGGGATCGCCACCGATCCCGACACAAGTGGTCTGGCCGATTCCCGCCCGAGTCAGGTGGAAGACCGCCTCGTAGGTCAGCGTTCCGGAGCGGGAGACGAGCCCCACGGGGCCCGGCGTCACGATCTGTCCCGGGAGGATTCCCACCTTGGACTTCCCCGGGGAAATCAGTCCCGGACAGTTGGGCCCCAGAACCCGCACGCCGCGGTCCCGGGCGAAGGCATGGGCCCGGG
>JARRPL010000059.1:21268-25934 GCA_037382905.1 Gemmatimonadota bacterium
TCGACCCCGGCGTCCGCCGCCTCCATGATGGCACCGGCGGCGAAGTTCGGTGGGACGTAGATGACCGAGGTGTTGGCCCCCGTCTCCGCCACCGCCTCATCCATGGAGTTGTAGATGGGCACAGTGGATCCCTGGGGGCCGTGGAAGTGCTGCCCCCCCTTCCCCGGGGTCACCCCGGCCACCACCTGCGTCCCGTACTCCATCATCTGACGGGTGTGGAAGGACCCGTCCCGGCCCGTGATCCCCTGGACCACCAGGCGGGTGTTCTCGTCAATGAAGATCGACATCGGTTCTCTCCCTACGCCCGGTTTGCCAGTTCGACGGCCTTCTCGACCACTTCGTCCATCGACGTATAGGCCTCGAAGCCCGCGGTCTTCAGGATGGTCAGCGCCTCGTCCTCGTTGGTTCCGGTCAGGCGGATGACGATGGGGACCTCGATGTCGATCTGCGTCGTGGCCTCCACGATCCCGTTGGCCACGTCGTCGGTCCGGGTGATGCCCCCGAAGATGTTGAAGAGGATCGCCTTCACCCCCGGGTCGGCGCTGATGATCTTCAGCGCGTTGACGACCTTCTCGGGGTTGGAGGACCCACCGATGTCGAGGAAGTTGGCAGGCTCCCCTCCGTAATACTTCACCAGATCCATGGTGGCCATGGCGAGTCCGGCGCCGTTCACGCAGCAGCCGACGTTCCCGTCGAGCTTGATGAAGGTCAGCCCCGCCTCCCGGGCATCGGTTTCGGCCTGGGGCTCATCCGACGAGTCCCGGTACTCGGACAGATCCGGTCGCCGGAAGAGGGCGTTGTCGTCGAGACTCACCTTGGCGTCGATGGCCTTCACCTCCCCCTGGGGGGTGGTGATGAGGGGGTTGATCTCCGCCAGCGAACACCCGTTCGAGACGAAGGCGTCATAGAGCTGGCTCATGATCTTCGAGGCCTGCTTCGCCAGGGCGGGGTCGTCGTAGAGGGAATTGGCGAGCCAGTACGCCTGGTGTGGCAGAAGCCCGTAGCGGGGGTCCACCGTCAGCTTGCGGATGGCCCCGGGGTTGGTCCGGGCCACCTCCTCGATGTCCACCCCACCCTCGCTGGAGACCATGAACATGGGCGCCTGGCCATTCCGATCCACCAGGACGCTCACGTAGGCCTCGGTGGCGATCTCTTCGGCGGGGGTCACCAGCACCTTGTCCACGGTGAGGCCCTTGATGGACATGCCGAGGATCTTCTCGGCGTGCTCCCGGGCCTCGGAGGCGTCCCTCGCCAGCTTCACGCCCCCGGCCTTGCCCCGGCCGCCGGAGTGGACCTGCGCCTTCACCACCACCGCGCCCCCGAGATCCCGGGCCACGGCCTCGGCCTCGTCCGGGGTGCGGGCGACCTTCCCGGGCGGGACGGGAATCCCGGCTCCGCGGAAGATCTCCTTCGCCTGATATTCGTGGAGATCCATGAATGCCCTTCGTCTACGGGTTCAGGCTCGGCGAGACCCGCCGAGCCCGTGGAAGCTACCGCAGCCCGAGAGGGCCATCAACCACCCGCCACGCCAGTGGAATCCATGGCCTGCAAGACGCGCCGGAGCCGGTCCAGAGCCTCGCCGAAGCCCGCATAATCCCCCTCCCTGAGACGGGACTCGGCATCCTCCAGGATCTGGAGCGCCTCGCCGGCAACCTCCCCTCCCGACGGGGAGGGCGACGCCGACGGGCCGGTGGTCTCCGCCTGCAACGCCTCCGAGAGCGCCCCGCCGGCCAGCGCCGCCACGGCGCCGGCCAGCGTCTCGTCCATGGCCACCTGCTGTCCGTCGCTCACCACGAAGCGGCGGAGCTCCGGGATGGCGTTGTCCTCGGCGGCCAGGAAGACGGGCTCCATGTAGACAACGCTCTGCCCCAGCGGGACGACGTGGAGATGGCCCGTCCAGACCGAACTGCCTCCCTGGCGCCAGAGGGAGAACTGTTCGGAGATCTCCGGATTCTGCTCGATATACGCCTCCACCTGGCGAGGACCGGGCAGTTCCTCCGAGATGGGAAAGTCCAGGAGCCGCAGGACGGAGCGGCCCTCCTCGTCCAGGCGCCCGGACAGGAGTCCGGTGAGATTCTGCCGCCCGTCGGGGACGAAGACCGTATTCACCTGGAAGTGGGGCACCGAGTCCCCCGGGAGCTGCAGGATGGCGTATTCCGGCAGGTAGGAAACGGGACTGGTGCTCTGGGCCAGCTCCTGGGAGAGGGCCCAGGCCTCCTCCTGGAGGAAGAACACCCGAGGCGTCTCCTGGTGATACTGAAGGAGGACTCGGCTCTGGACGTCCAGGAGGCTTCGGGGATACCGCAGGTGTGTCCGAAGACCTGCCGGCATCTCCTCCAGCGGCTTGAAGAGCCCGGGGTAGGCGGCCCTCCAGCCGTCCAGGAGAGGATCGTCCACCGGACGGGCATAGAGATTCACCTCACCGGTGACCGCGTCCACCGTGACCTTCACCGAGTTCCGCACGTAGGCCACGGCCCGCCGGAACTCCAGGTCGAAGGGCCGCGCCAGCGGGAAGTACCGCGTGGCGGTGAATCCCTCCATGATCCAGGTCACACGGCCGTCGTCGATGACCGGATAGGGACTCTCGGGGAAGCGAAGGAACGGGGCGATCCGTTGGACCCGCTCCCGGACCCCGCGGTGGAGGACGAGCCGGGAATCCGGGTTCACCTCGCCGGCGAAGAGGAGATTGGTCTCCTGGAGATGCCAGGCGAGAGCCAGCTTCCTCAAGAAGCCCCCGAGAGAGATCCCTTCCGGATAGTCCACCCCGGTCACCCCCGGTGTGCCGTCGGGAGCCAGGAAGCTGGAGTCGGTGGGGTTGAGAACCCCGTACGTCTGAGACTCGCTGGGGAAGAAGATGGAGGTGCGCCGAAGGCTCAGCGCGGCCGGGGCGCTGTCGGAGCGCTCCGGCGGAAGCCCCGACACGTACGGGATGGGGCCCCACTCCTCGGTCCGCCCGACGGCGGCGGTGGCCACCACCCCGTTCCCCACCACGAAGCGCTCACGGAGGTGGAGATTCTGCCAGTTCGGATCCTCGATCTGGGCGGTCTCCACCTCCCGTACCGCCAGCGCCACAGGCACCGGTCCCTCCGGCGAGTCGTACCGGTCGATCTCGGGACGGGAGAAGTCGTAGTAGCGGAAACGGGCCTGCCGCTCCCGAAAGGTCGTGAGGAGAGCGTCCGCGCCCCAGACCGGCAGACCCTCGAACCGCTCCAGCGCCAGCGACCAGTCCACCTGGCCGCCGGGTACGGCATCGAAGTCGCTCCGCTGGAGGTCCGACAGGCCGAAGCCTTCCCGGGTGAATCGGAGGTTCTCTTCGAGGTATGGCGTCTCCCGGCCCAACTCGTTGGGGACCACGGCGAAACGCTGGACCAGGTACGGGTAGAGCTGCCCGCCCACCACGCCTCCGACCACCAGCGCCGCCAACCCCGCCAGCACCGGTACGACCTGATTCCGCCACGCACCCACGAGAACCCCTACCGCTCCCACGACGGTGGCCACCGTGAGCACCCGGAGCGCCGGGAAGCGGGCGTTGTGATCGGTGTAACCGAAGAGCCCGAAGAGCCCCGGGATGTCCGAGGTCCCGGTGCAGAGGAGGAGGGGCCGGCCCAGGGCGAAGCGGGCGGCGAGGAGGAGCAGGAATATCGCCACCAGGAGGCCCAGGTGCCGCCGGGCCTGCTCCGTGATGACGAGACCCCCCTGCCCCACCTGGAACGTGCCCGTGGTCACATAGCCCGCCACCGTCACCGCCAGCACCAGGAATCCCACCACCAGACCGGTGGTGACGGCGGCCCGGAGAATGGGGACCAGGAAGACGTAGAAGCCCAGATCCCGCCCCAGGAACGGGTCCGTTGCCCCCCATTCGGGTGCGTGGACCCAGAGGAGCACCGACCGGGCGACCCCCTCGGGCACCGATGCGCCGAACCAGAGGCCCAGGAGCGCCGACAGGAGCATCACACCCCCGGTGATGTAGTGCTTCGGCAGACGCTCGGCGATCTCGAGGTTGCCGAAGCGCCTCCGGATCTGAAGCGTACCCAGGCTGGCGGCCACGACCCTGAGGTTCGCAAAGATGGCGCCGCCCACCAAAAGGGCGATCACGGCCCGTGCACCCCAGACCCAGGCCAGATTCCGCCAGAAGACCGAGGAGTAGCCCACCTCGCCGAACCAGAGGGCGTCCACGTACAGCCCCACCAGCGCCCGACTGACGATGAGGGCGACCATGGCAGACGTGACGACGACGATGGCGAGGCGCCCCGTGCGCAGGCGCTTGCGGGCGAGCTCGCTCACGATACCCCCGGGACAGCCACGCCCCGGCCCCGAAGCCACGACTCCATCTCTTCACGGATCTCCTCGAGGCGCTCCTGGGTGTCGGCCTCGTAGCGCGCCACGATCACCGGCTGCGTGTTGGAGGCGCGGAGCAGCCCCCAGCCACCGTCGAAGAGCACCCGCACCCCATCCACGTCGATGACGTCGTAGCGGTCCCGGAAGTGCTCGAGGGCATCGCGCACCAGGGTGAACTTGTTCTCCTCCGTCACCTCGATCCGGAGCTCCGGCGTGGAGACGGTCCGGGGGAGATCGTCCACCAGGTGGGAAAAGGGCCGACGGGCCCGGGCCAGGAGGTCGATGAGATAGCAGGCGTCGAAGAGGGCGTCGTCCACCCCGATGTACT
>JARRPL010000060.1:0-21956 GCA_037382905.1 Gemmatimonadota bacterium
ATGCCTTCCAGCGGGCCATCGAGGTGCGGGACGTCATGAAGGCCAGTATCGCGCCGGCGCCCACGGCTCTGGAGGCGCTCGACCGGACCTGGTCGGCGCTGGAGGCGGCGGGCTTCAACCGGATCGAGTTCAATCGGCCCAGCGACGACCCTTCGGTGACCGACGTGATCCTCGGCCCCCATTCGGTGGGGAACCTGGGCCACGGTATCGGACCCTCGCTGGCCTTCTTCAATCCCACCCGCCAGGGCTACGAACTCCGTCCCGGCACGCTGATCTCGGTGGAGCTCTTCGCCTACACGGCGGCGCCGGAGTGGGGAGGCGCGAAGGTCCGTATCCCCCTGGAGGACGATGCGGTGGTCACCGAGCGGGGGGTGGAATGGTTGTACCCGGTGAACGACCGCATCCGGCTGATCCGGTAGCGGCGAACCCCCGGGGAGAGGGGCGAGCTGGGCGTGCCGGGCGGGGCTCGATGCGCCGGGGGCCAGCGGGTGGGACGCTGGCTCTCCGGCGGCGTGGCGCGTAATCTGCGGGGGCGACGGCGAGTATCTCCGTGTAGACGGCGGAATCTCCTTCCTGCGACGGGAGGTGGGCATGGGGCAGGTACGGCTGCTGGTGGGGACTGCGAAGGGGGCCTTCGTCCTGACCTCCGACGAGGCCCGGGAGGACTGGAGGGTGGACGGTCCCCACTTCGGCGGGTGGCAGGTGATGCACCTCAAGGGATCGCCGGCGGACCCGGACCGGATCTACGCCTCGGTCTGGACGGACTGGCACGGCCAGGTGATCCACCGTTCCGACGACGGCGGCGGAAGCTGGGAGACGGTGGGCAACGACTTCGTATACGAGGGCGAGGCCGGCACCCACCAGTGGTACGACGGCACGCCCCACCCCTGGGACTTCAAGCGGGTCTGGCACCTGGAAACGTCGCTTGACGATCCCGACTCGGTGTTCGCCGGCGTGGAATATGCGGATCTCTTCAATTCCACCGACGGCGGGGGTACCTGGACCGAGCTGTCCGGGCTCCGGCGGCACACCACCGGAGGCATCTGGCAGCCGGGCGCCGGCGGGCTCTGTCTCCACACGATCCTGATCGACCCGACGCGGCCGGAGCGGATGTACGTGGCCATCTCCGCAGCCGGCGCGTTTCGCACCGACGACGGAGGCGAGAGCTGGACCGTCATCACCCGGGGCCTCCACTCCAGGTACATCCCGGATCCGGAGGCGGAGGTGGGACACTGCGTCCACCGGATCGCCCTGCATCCGTCCCGCCCCGAGACCCTCTTCATGCAGAAGCACTGGGACGTGTGCCGCAGCGACGACGCCGGCGATCGGTGGCGCAAGGTGAGCGGAGATCTTCCGGTGGACTTCGGGTTCCCCATCGTGGTGCATGCCCACGAGCCCGAGACCATCTATGTGGTGCCCATCAAGAGCGACGGTGAGCATTACCCGCCGGAGGGGAGGCTCCGGGTGTTCCGGAGCCGGAGCGGGGGCGGGAGCTGGGAGGCGCTCGGGGACGGTCTGCCCCAGGAGAACTTCTTCAACAACGTCCTCCGAGGGGCCATGAGCGTGGATACGCTGGATCCCTGCGGGATCTACCTGGGAGGCACCGGCGGGGAGGTGTACGGGTCGGCGGACGCCGGAGATCACTGGCAGTGCATCGCGGCACATCTGCCCCGCGTGCTGTCGGTGGAGGCCCAGGTCGTCCCGTGACCCAACGGGCGATGAGGGCGGGCACCGGGGCACCGCCTCGGGTGCAGGTCGCTCTCCCCATGCACCTGCAGGTGCTGGCCCGCGCGGCCCCCGTGGTGACGGTGGTGGTGGACGACCAGGCCACTGGTCCCGTGACCGCTCGGCGCCTTCTGGACGCCCTGGAGTCCGTGCATCCGGAGCTTCGGGGCACGATCCGTGACCGCCGCAGCGGAGCCCGCCGCGCATACATGCGCTACTTCGCAGGCGGGGAGGACCTGTCCCACGAGGACCCGGACGCCCCTCTGCCGGCCGGCGTGCAGGCGGGAGGCGAGCCCTTTCGCATCGTTGGAGCCATTGCCGGAGGATGAGGCGGACATGTCCACGACACTCTGGGACCGCACTGAGATCCGACTGGAGCACCTGACCTCGCCGGAGGTCGCCGAGGCGCTGGGGGCCGGCTTCGACACGGCCGTCTTCGCCTGCGGCGCCGTGGAGCAGCATGGGCCGGCCATCGCCCTGTCCATGGATGCGGAGCATGGCACCGCACTGGCTCATGCGGTGGCGCGGCGCCTGGGGAACGCCCTGGTGGCGCCCACCGTCCGGGTGGGATGTTCCGAGCATCACATGGGCTTCGCCGGAACGTTGACGCTGCGCGAGGAGACCTTCCGGGCCCTGGTCACCGACGTGGTGACGAGTCTGGACCGGCACGGCTTCCGCCGGGTGGTGATCCTCCCGACCCACGGGGGCAACTTTGCGCCCCTGGCCGCCCTGGCACCGGAGCTGGACGAGGCCTGTGACGCCCGGGTGGTGGCCATCACCGACCTCTTCGGAGTGATGGAGGTGTGGCGGCGGGAGGCGGCCGCGGACGGGCTCGGGGAGCGGGTCGGCGGCCACGCCGACGTCGCCGAGGCCTCCATCATGATGGCGCTGCACCCGGACCGTGTCCGTCCCGACCGGGCGGAGCCGGGGCGGGTGGGACCCCTGGACCCCGCAGTGAGCCGGAGGCTGTTCCAGGAGGGGATGAAGGCGGTCTCGCCCAATGGGATCCTGGGGGATCCCACCGGGATGTCCCCTGAGCTCGGACGACGGCTGGTGGAGGCGCTGGCGGACGAGGTGGCGAAGCGGATCCAGGCCGCCTGAGCTTCCGGGCGCCGGAGTGGCGCGGGCGGGCCGCTGGCGCCCCGGATCCGGAGGGGACGGTTGTGGGGCGACGCGGAAGCGGTGTAGTTCACCGAGGGAAGGACGCACCGGCTCCCTCTCGCCAGGGCGGCCATCCAGCGGACTGGCGCGGGGTCCTCCGCACCTCGAGCCTTCCCTGGTCCGGGGTGCCGCCGGGCGTCCGGGTCGGACAGGCAACCGTGAGGGTCGGGGTGAGAACACGCACGAAACGATGTTTTGCGGGGCTCGTCCTGATGGTGGCGACGGCACTTCCGGGGTGTGACCCAGGTCCCGACGCACGGGGTGCCCTGTACGATGTGCGGGACAGCGCCGGCGTGCGCCTGGTGGAGAATCGCGGGCCGGCGTGGGACGGCGGGGATGCGTGGCTGGTGGAGTCGGAGCCGGAGTGGAGCCTGGGGGCGCTGGAGGGCCCGGCGGAAACCCGGTTCTTCCAGATCCGGGACCTGAGGGTCCGGGCCGACGGTGTGATCCTGGTGGTCGACGGCGGAAGCGCCGAGCTTCGGGCGTTCGACGGGGACGGCAGCCACCTCTGGAGTCAGGGAGGCCAAGGGGACGGCCCCGGAGAGTACCGTGCTCCGGCCACCGTGCTGCCCTATCCCGGGGATTCTGTCGCAGTCTACGATTCAGAGACGCGCCGGGTCACGGTGGTGTCCCCCGGAGGCGAGCCCGTCCGCAGCTACCGGCCGGAGGTGCCCGAGGGGCATACCATGGCGGCTCCCCGGGTGGCGGTGACGCCCCAGCGGTGGCTCAGCAGCGTGGGGGTGAGTCTCGGGCGCGACCTGCCCCCTTCCTCGACGCTGGCGCCGCCGTTGCCTTTCTTCTGGTCGCGCCCCGACGGCTCGGTCCTGGATTCGGTGGTGAGTCTGCCCACCTCGTCCCGCCTGGTGCAGCAGAGCGGCGCGGGGGTGGGGGTGTGGACGGTGCCGTTCTCGGTGGGTGGCGCGGTGGCGGGAGGCGGGGGCCGGCTGGTGACGGGAGATCCGGCCGCACCCCGGTGGACTGCCCGGGATACCCTGGGTCGAGTGGTACAGGTCGTCTCCTTTCCGGCGGAACGACGGCCGCTTCGGGACGAGGACTGGGTCCGGGCCCGGGAGGCCTCCATCCCGGAGGGCGCGGAGCCTGCCCGGCGGGAGGCGGTGGCGGAGGCCTACGGGGCCATGGAGCGTCCTGCCGACTGGCCCGTCTTCCAGGACCTCCTGCTGGACGATCGGGGCCACGTCTGGGTTCGGCGATTCCAGGCGCCGGGAACCGTGGACGAGCCAGGGCGCTGGTGGGTCTTCACCGGCGAGGGTCGCCTCCTGGGCCAGGTCTCGACCCCGGTGGCGCTGGCGGTCCACGCCATCGTGGGGGACCGCATCGTGGGCGTTGCCACCGATTCGCTGGGAGTCGAGCGGGTGCGGGCTCACCGGATCCGCCGTCCTCGCCAGTAGGGGGATCCGCTCGGCCGCGCGACGGACTCCCGTGGGTGAGCCGCCCCGCCGTCAGCTCCGCTCTCGCCGAAGTCGCTCCAGCGTCTCCCGGATGACGCCCCCGGGGAGCCCGCGCCGGGCCAGGTGACCCTGGAAGCGACGACGAGCCTTCTCCGCGTCGGGATCGTAGCCTCCCCGAAGGAGCGCTTCCGCGAGGCCGCCGGGCTGCCTTCGCAGCCACGCCTTCGCCAACGTCCAGGCGATCTCTCGTTCCGAGACGCCTGGATCCCCGAAGGCCTCCTCCAGGGCGGCATTCGCCACCGTGGCGCTCACCCCCTTCCTCCGCAGCTCCGAAAGAAGGGCCCGGCGACCCCGGGGCCGGAGTCGCAACCGGTCCCGGATCCAGCTCCGGGCGAAGGCCGCATCGTCGATCCAGCCCCGGTCCTCGAAGTCGTCCAGGATCGGCTGGACGAGGGCCGGGGGGAAGTCCTTTCGGCGCAGTCGATCCTCGAGTTCCCGACGACTGCGGGCCCGGTGGGAGAGGAGGTTCAACGCCGCCTCCCGGATGCGCCATCGCGTCCCGGCTTCCACCAGCCGCGCCCGGAGCTGGGCGTCCACCGGGTCGCCGCGACGGAGGTTCTCCGCGAGGACCGTCTCCGTATCCAGCTCGACCTCGGTCCCGTCCTCGAGGGTGAGGCGGGCCCTCTGGCCCTGTGCGCCGGTGACGGAGATCCCGGTCACTCGTGTGGGCTCCGGGGGCGGAGGGACGGGGTCCCGGGGATCGTGGGAAGGGATGAGGTTTCCGGTGGACAAGGGGGGACCCGAGGTCGGTCCCGTGGAGAGTCGCGGCTCAGGGAAGGTCCGTTCCGGCGCGGGTCGGGTCCATGATCGAGAGGGAGGGCGCGTCGCTAGGGGTGGCGTTCCCGCATGATGTCCACGGAGTTCTCCACGAGCTCACGCAGTACGTCCAGATCCACCGTGTCCAGCCGGTTCAGGTAGAGACACGACTTGCCGGTCCGATGGCGTCCCAGCCGGGCCAGGAGGTGGTCGGTACCGTCGAAGCCGGACATGATGTAGACGGTCAGATTCTGCTTGCGGGGAGAGACGGCCGTCAGGGGCCAGTCGCCCTCGCGGCCGCTGGCGTAGACGTAGTGATAGCTGCCGAAGCCGATGAGGCTGTCGCCCCACATCCGGGGCTCGTGGCCCGTCACCGCCGCCATCATCTCCATCACCTGGCGGCAGTCCCCACGACGCTGGTCGTTCTCCACCGACGCCAGGAAGGCTTCGACATCGCCGTCATTGGGTACGGTCTTGGGCTCGGCCATGGCGAACTCCTCGATCCGGGGATATCACGACCGTATCAGGATGACACGATGACGGCCGACGCGCATCCCTCCGGTCCGTGGACGGTGCCGGGGGGCCCGGGTCGCGCATCGTGTCCGAATCCTCCACCTTAGCCGCCCACTCCGCGTGTCTCGAATCCAGCGACGTAGACGATGACCCCCTCTGGAGACCCCAGCCCCGGACCCACGGCGGATCAGGCGCTCCCCGTGGGGGAGGGCACCGAAATGGACCGCTTGATCGCGGCTCCCGAGGCCGCCCACCCGGGTCAGAGTGGGTTCCGTCTCGTGTCCCACGGGCCCGAGGCGCTGATCCTCCGGGCCCGGTCGGCCCTTCTGGCGGGTCGGAGCCTCGATGTCCAGACCTACATCTGGCATGCCGACCTCACAGGCCGTTTCCTGGCCCATCGGATCCTCGAGGCGGCGGACCGGGGGGTCCAGGTTCGTCTGCTGGTGGACGACATGGACGCCCGGGCCAAGAACCAGGGCTTCGCCGCCCTGGACGCCCATCCTCGGATCCAGGTCCGCATGTTCAACCCCTTCCAGTCCCGGTCGGGGATGTGGAGCAGGGTGGTGGAGATCGCGGGCCGGTTCCCCCGTCTGAACCGGCGGATGCACAACAAGACGTGGATCGCCGACAACCGTCTGGCCGTGGTCGGAGGCCGGAACCTGGGGGACGAGTATTTCGGGGGAGACGACGAGGTGAACTTCTTCGACCTCGACTTCGCCCTGGTGGGTCCCGTGGTGCGCCAGGCCTCCGCCTCGTTCGATCGCTACTGGAACGCCCCGGTGGTGCGTCCCATGCGGGACCTCGACCCCGACGCGGTGACGGACGAAGCCCTGCGGCGGGTCCGGAAGATCCTGGAATCGGCGGCCGACGAGGCCCTGGGGAGCCGCTTCGCGGGCGAAGTTCAGGAGGATGGAGCGGTCCAGCGCCTGGTTGCCGGGGACTGGCCCATGGACTGGACCGACACCTGGGAATTCGTCTCCGACGATCCCCGGAAGGTCACCCTGGCAGGCCGGAAATCCGAGGCCTCGCGGGTCATCTCGGTCCTGGCCCCCACCGCAGAACGGGCACGGGAGTCCCTGACCCTCATCTCCCCCTACTTCGTACCGGGGGAGCTGGGCACCCGGATCCTTCTGGGCGCCGCCGAGGCGGGTCGGCGGGTCCGCGTCCTGACCAACTCCCTGGTGGCCAACGACGTGGCGGCGGTGCACGGCGGGTATTCCCGATATCGGGAGGCCCTGCTGAAGGGCGGGGTCGAGTTGTGGGAGCTGAAGCCGGCGTCGGGGCACGGGGTCCCCGCCACGGCCTTCGGCACCACCGGTGCCAGCCTCCACACCAAGGCGATGGCGGTGGACGGCCGCCAGCTCTTCGTCGGCAGCTACAACA
The DNA here is from genome assembly GCA_037382905.1 of Gemmatimonadota bacterium. Taxonomy (GTDB): domain Bacteria; phylum Gemmatimonadota; class Gemmatimonadetes; order Longimicrobiales; family Gaopeijiaceae; genus Gaopeijia. Next base: position 7,008 of record JARRPL010000060.1, read on the forward strand.
TCGACCCTCGCTCCCGGTTCCTGAACTGCGAGCAGGGCGTCATGGCCGTGAGCCCCGCGCTGGCTCGTCAGCTGGAGTCGATCTTCGAGCGTCAGACCTCCGAGAGCCATGCGTGGCAGGTGAGGCTGGATGAAGGCGGGCGGTTGGAGTGGTCCGACGGAGGGACCACCTACCACGACGAGCCTCACGCCTCCCCGTCGCGCAAGCTGCAGGCCTGGTTGGCACGCGTCCTGCCGGTGGAAGCCCAGCTGTGAACTCCCGGACGATCACCGTGAACGCCCCACCCACTCCTGGACGGCCGCCGCCATGAGATTCCCCGAGGCCCTCCGGTCCGCCTGGCTCCCGCTCACCGTGATGCTCGCCGCCTGCGGGCCCGCCGGGGACGCCGGGGAAGGCATCGTGGTGGACCGCGACGATATCGGCGGCGTCGTGACCAGCACCGAAGGTGCCGAGGCGGGGGTGTGGGTCATCGCCGAGACGGACGACCTCGGCACGCGCTTCGCCCGGATGGTGGTGACGGACGACCAGGGACGGTTCCTGGTCCCGGACCTTCCCGAGGCCACCTATCGCGTCTGGGTCCGGGGGTACGGGCTGGTGGATTCGGATCCGGTCCCCGCCGAACGGGGCACCCGGGTGGCGTTGGCCGCCGTCGTGGCCCCGAACCAGGCCGCTGCCGCCCGGGTGTACCCGGCGGCCTACTGGTACGCCATGATGGACCTCCCCACCGAGGACGAGCTGGCGAATATCGGAGGCGGCTTGAACGAGTACCTGACCTGGGTCAAGAACATGGGGTGCGTCGGCTGCCACCAGATGGGCAACGAGGCCACCCGGACTTTCCCGGTCGCGCTGGGTGACTTCGGGTCCTCGGAGGAGGCCTGGTGGCGTCGCATCTCCTCGGGGCAGGCCGGCCGGAACATGGTGGGCATCGCGAGCCGGCTCGACGGGCTCCCGGTGCGCTACCTCGCCGACTGGACGGACCGCATCGCCGCGGGAGAGCTGCCGGCCCAGGCGCCCGTCCGTCCCTCCGGGGTGGAGCGGAACGTGGTGGCGACGGTGCGGGACTGGTCCAGCCCCCGCTTCTACATGCACGACCTGTCGGGGACGGACCGGCGGGATCCCACCGTGAACGGGTACGGCCCCCTCTACGGCGCTCCCGAGCTCAGCACCGACGCGATGCCCATCCTGGATCCGGTGACCCACACCTCGACGGTGTTCAACCTGCCCGTCCGGGACGAGGACACGCCCAGCACCCGGGAGGCCGGGTCCCTGGCCCCCTCCCCGTACTGGGGCGAGGAGCGGATCTGGGACAGCCGGGCCAATGTGCACAATCCCATGCTGGACCGGGACGGCCGGGTATGGCTCACGGCCCGGATCCGGGGTCCCGAGAATCCCGCTTTCTGCAGGGAGGGTTCGGACCATCCCTCGGCGCGGCTCTATCCGAAGGACCGGACGGGCCGGCACCTGGCGGTCTTCGATCCCGACACGGAGGACTACCGGTTCGTCGACACCTGCTTCGGCACCCACCACCTCCAGTTCGCCTACGGGAGGGACAACATCCTCTGGACCAGCGGCGGCGGCGACGTGGTGGGATGGCTGGACACGGATCTCTTCCTGGCGACCGGCGACGCGGCGGCGGCCCAGGGGTGGGCGCCCCTGATCCTGGACACGAACGGGAACGGACGCCAGGACCGCTGGACCGAGCCGGGCGAGCCGCTGGATCCGACCCTGGACGCCCGGGTCCCCAACGGATTCTACGCCGTCATGCCCGAGCCCCGGGGCGACGGCGTGTGGGGCTCCAACGCCTTCCGCTATCCCGGATCCATCACCCGCCTGGTTCCCGGCGACGACCCGCCCCGGACCTCCCTGGCCGAGGTCTACGTGCCGCCGCTGCCGGGGTTCGGGGTCCGGGGCGCGGACATCGACAAGAACGGGGTGGTGTGGACATCCCTGGGAAGCGGCCACCTGGGGGAGTTCGACCGCCGGAAGTGCCAGGGCCCGCTGAACGGCCCCGAGGCCACGGGGGAGCACTGCCCCGAAGGCTGGACCCTTCACGACCTGCCGGGCCCGGGCTTTGCCGAGCTGCCGGAGTACAGCGTCGAGTCCAGCTACTACACCTGGGTGGATCAGCACAATACGCTGGGGCTCGGGGAGGACGTCCCCATCGCCACCGGGAACCTCTTCGACGGTGTCCACGCCCTGGTGGACGGTGAGTTCGTCACCCTCCGGATTCCCTATCCGCTGGGGTTCTACACCAAGGGCTTCGAGGGCCGGATCGACGACCCGGACGCCGGGTGGAAGGGCCGGGGGCTGTGGGTGCCGGAGGGCGATCGGACGCCCTGGCTGAAGGAAGGGGGGAGGGGCTCCAGGCCCATCGTCGTCCACTTCCAGCTCCGGCCCGACCCCCTTGCACATTAGGATCGGTCCAGCCCGCCGCGGACAGGCTCGGGCCTTCGGGAACGGTGCCGCTTCGCGGACCCCCCCGGGCTCTCGGCGGAAGGGGCCCTGTCCGGGTTGGACCCCCCCGTCGTCGTCCCCTATGATGGGCGATGCCGGTCATCCTTCCGACGGAGGCATCATGCATCCCACGCACCGCTGGATCCTGGCCCTGACCCTGCTCCTGGCCGCCGGCCCGATGGCAGCCCAATCCGATCCGGGCATCGATCTCGGGCGGCTGGAGCGGGTGATCGACAGCATCGCGTACCGGGCCATCGCCACCCGTGGTACCCCAGGCGTCAGCGTCGCGGTGGCGAAGGACGGCCAGGTGGTCTTCGCGAAAGGGTACGGCGAGTCGGACATCGAGCATGCCGTCGCCGCCCGGCCCGAGACCGTCTACAGGATCGGGTCCATCACGAAGCAGTTCACGGCGGCCATCATCATGCGCCTGGTGGAACGTGGCGAGATCGCCCTCGACGACCCGGTCACCCGGTTCCTGCCGGAGTACGACATGCAGGGCCACACGGTGACGGTGCGACATCTCCTGAACCACACCTCCGGCATCTTCAGCTACACGTCTCTCGGCGAGGACGCGTGGCAGACGATCTTCCGTCACGATCTCACCGACCGGGAGCTCATCGACCTCTTCGAGAGGGAGCCCTTCGACTTCGAGCCCGGCGCCGAACAGCGCTACAACAACAGCGCGTACGTGCTCCTGGGTCCCATCATCGAGGCGGTGACCGGCACGCCCTACGCCCGTTACCTCGAGGAGGAGCTTCTGGCGCCCCTGGGGTTGGAGCACACGGCCTACTGCGACGTGACGCGGATCGTCCCTCATCGGGCGTCGGGCTACGAGGACCAGGAGGGGGAGTGGGTCAATGCGTCCTTCCTGAGCATGAACGTCCCGGGCGGAGCGGGGGCCATGTGCTCGACGGTAGGGGATCTGAGCGCCTGGACGCGGATGCTTCACCGGGGAGAGGTGGTGAGCGCCGGGTCACTCCAGGAGATGACCACTCCCACCGTCGTGGCCTCCGGAGACACGATCCCCTACGGATTCGGACTGGCGGTGGGTGAGCTCGAGGGACACCCCAGGGTCGGCCATGACGGAGGCATCAACGGATTCATCAGCTCCCTCGTCCACTACCCGGACGACGGCGTCACCGTCGTCGTCCTGACCAACTCCGGCTCCGGACCGGCGGGCGCCGTTCAGGGGATGGTGTCGCGGGCGGCCCTGGGACTCGAGCTCCCCCGGGTCGTGGATCGACCGGTCACCGAGTCCCTCATCCAGCGTGTCGTGGGCACGTACGTGCTGCAACTGAACGGGAACAGCATGGAGCTGATCGTCTTCGACGAGGAAGGGCAGCTCATGGGACAGGTCGGGGGCCAGGCGGCCAGCCGCCTGCGTTGGCAGGGGGACACCACCTTCGTCCTTGCATCGAACGACGGTCTTCGGTTCGTGTTCGAGCCCGCGGAGGGCCCCGCCCAGCGCGTGGTCCTGCACCAGGATGACGTCGAGGTGCCCGGGGAGCGGGTGCGCTAGCGCAGGCTGCCCGGCCCACACTCCTCCACAAGGGATCGGTCGATTCCAACGGCCGCCGCCAGCTCCGGTGGCCGCTCGGGCAGGGGATCGAGGTGCAAGGGAATGGCGATCCGGGACGGAAGACTTGCCCAGGGGGCAGCCACCCGCCTAGCCTCGACGTTTCGTTGCGCATTCGCCACCCGGAGGCCGCCATGCCGACTCGAAGAGAGTTTCTCGCCGCCGGGGCCGTGGCTCTCGGTTCGCTGCGGATGTCGTCGAGTGCCCTGAGGGCTTCCGAGCCGGGGGCCCCTCCGAGCCGACGGGCCCTCTCCCTCCTGATCCTCGGCGGCACGAGCTTCCTGGGACCCCACCAGATCGCCTACGCCCTGGAGCGGGGGCATTCCGTCACGATCTTCACCCGGGGCCGTACCCGCCCGACCGTCCATCCCGATCTCTTCTCTCGGGTGGAGTCCCTCACGGGAGACCGGGAGACCGATCTGAGCGCCCTTCGGGGCCGCTCGTGGGACGCGGTGATCGACAACTCCGGGAGGCAGGTGGAGTGGACCCGCAGATCGGCGGAGCTTCTGGAGGAGCGGGTGGGCCTCTACCTCTACACCTCGTCCACCGGGGTCCATTATCCCTATCAGGGGGAGGAGCTGCTGGAGTCGGACCCGGTGGTCCTGGAGGTTCCGGAGGGGGAGGAGGAGAACGGGTCGTACACCTATGGCGTCATGAAGGCCAACTCGGAACGGGCCGCCCGCAGGGTCTTCGGGGACGACCGCACCATCGTCGTGCGCCCCACCTACATCATGGGGCCCGGGGACACCACCGACCGCTTCGCCCACTGGCCCGTCCGCCTGAACGAGGGCGGCGAGGTCCTGGTCCCGGGCCGTCCCGGGGACCCGGTCCAGTTCGTGGACGTACGGGACCTCACCCAGTGGATGATCCGCCTGGTCGAGGATCGCCGGACCGGGACCTTCCACGGTGTCGGACCGGCCGCTCCCATGGGGATCCTCGACTTCGTCCAGGGCGCCCATCAGGCCTTCGACTCCCAGGTCGAGTTCACCGTCGTCGACGACTACGCATTCCTTCGGGAGCACGGCGTGACGGCGGTCCTGCCGTGGATCATGCCGGTGGACGACTACGCCTCGTCGGCCCGCGTCGGCAACGCCCGGGCCCTGTCCAGCGGTCTGACGCTGCGGCCGGTCTCCGCTACGATACGGGACGTCTTCGAGTGGTGGAACAGCGAGGCGGTGGAGGAGGATCGTCGATCGGCGTGGACCACCGATCCACGGTCCCTGCGGGCTCGGGAGGCGGAGATCCTCGCGGCCTGGAAGCGCCGGCGCTGAGGCGCCGGCACACCGGAGAGAAGGAGGACGAACGTCGGGTCCTTCTCCTGGAGCGGGGGGGCAACGTGGAGCACGTGGAGGACTACGGGAATGCCACCAAGGGCCCATGGGAATACCCCCACCGTGGGGGGCGCACGCGGGCCATGGAGGAGGCCTACCCGGTCCTCAAGCGGGATTATCCCCTGAACGAGAAGAACCTGAGCTGGTGGGCGTCGGATCAGGACTCCCCGTACACCGAGCTTCAGCGCTTCGACTGGTTTCGGGGCTACCAGGTGGGAGGGCGATCCCTGACCTGGGGGCGTCAAAGCTACCGCCTCTCGGATCTGGACTTCGAGGCGAACCCGACGGCCAGTTCCAGCCGGCCATGCCGCTGAACTGCGCCGAGGAGCAGGTGGCGGAGCGGCTGCAGGGGCACTTCGACGGACGGCGTCGGATCATCCCGGGGCGGACGGCGAACCTCACGGAGGCCCTCCCGGGCCGGAGTCCCTGCCTCTACCGGGCCGCCTGCTGGCTGGGGTGCCCGTACGGCGCCTACTTCAGCACTCAGTCCTCGACGCTCCCGGCGGCCATGGCCACGGGCCGGCTCACCCTCCGGCCGTTCTCCATCGTCTCCGAGGTGCTCTACGATCGCGACCGGCGCAGGGCCACCGGGGTGCGGGTCGTGGACGCCGAGAGCCTGGAGGTGATGGAGTTCTCGGCGCGGATCGTCTTCCTGTGCGCCTCCACCGTGAACTCCACCTGGCTCCTGATGCGGTCGGCCACGGACGTCTGGCCCGAGGGGCTGGGGAGCAGCAGCGGGGAGCTGGGTCACAACCTCATGGACCACCATTTCCGGGCCGGGGCCCGGGGGGTGGTGGAGGGGATGGAGGCCCACACCACCTTCGGTCGTCGCCCCACGGGATTCTACGTTCCCAGGTTCAGGAATGTGGACGGCGACCGGAGGGACTACCTCCGGGGCTTCGGCTACCAGGGGAGCGCCAGCCGCGAGAACTGGTCCCGGGGTGTGCGGGAACTCGGGGTGGGTGGCGATTTCAAGGACCTCATGGCGCAGCCCGGAGGGTGGACCATCGGGATGACGGGCTTCGGCGAGATGCTCCCGGATCACCGGAATCGGATGTTCATCGATGGGTCCCGCACCGACCGTTGGGGGCTCCCGGTGCCCGCCTTCGACTGCGCCATAGGGGAGAACGCCCGGGCCATGCGCCGGGACATGATGGACGACGCCGCCGAGATGTTGGAGGCCGCCGGCGTGCGGGACGTCAGCCCCTACGACGCCGGGTACTGGCCGGGGATGGGGATCCACGAGATGGGCACCGCCCGCATGGGTCGGGATCCGAAGACCTCGGTGCTGAATCGCTGGAACCAGGTCTGGGACGCTCCGAACGTCTTCGTCACCGACGGCTCGTGCATGACGTCGGCGGCCTGCCAGAATCCCTCCCTGACCTACATGGCTCTGACGGCCCGGGCCGCGGATCATGCGGTGCGGGAGCTCAACCGCCAGAACCTCTAGACCGGAGACGACCGCATGGACATGGATCGGCGGGAGGCCATCCGGCGGGTGAGCGTCATGCTCGGGGGTGCCGCCTTCGTCGGGGGGAGCGGACTCCTGACGGCGTGCGAGCAGGCGCCTCGACCGTCTTCGATTCCCCCTCAAGGGATCGGCGACTTCAGCCCCGACGACATCGTCCTGTTGGACGAAGTGGCGGAGACCATCCTGCCCGAGACGGGGACCCCCGGGGCCAAGGCGGCGGCGGTGGGGGCCTTCATGGCCCTCATGGTCACCGACACCTACGCCCCTGCGGACCAGGAGGTCTTCCGGTCCGGAATGACGACCTTGGACGAGACCTCCCGGGGCGAGTACGGCGTCCCCTTCCTGGAGGCGGCGCCCCGGGATCGCCTCGGGCTACTTCAACGATTCGACCGGGATCAGGTCACCTGGAGCGGACCCGGGGAGCACTGGTTCCGGATGATGAAGCAGCTCGCCCTTCTGGGATACTTCACCTCGGAGATCGGCTGTACCGTGGCCCAGCGGTACCTCGAGACGCCGGGGCGTTTCGACCCGTGCGTGCCGCACCGGCCAGGGGAGCGGAACTGGGCCGGGCACGCTTGATCCGGCGAGTCCAGGCCCGGACCCCCTGGCCGGCGCTCCGATGAATCCCAGGGGTCGGCCCGACGCCGCGCCCTACGACCTGGTCCCAGTCCACCGAGGTGAAGAGCGGGCCACGCGGACGCCCGTTCCCCTGCTGAGGTCGGGTCCGTAGCCGCTGCCGACGGGACTCGGCTCGGCCACGCTTCTGCTCCCGAAGTCCCCTCCGTGGCCGTCGGTACACCCCCATCGCGCCTCGGCGCGGTGGCGACCCCGGACCCGCGGCGGCTCCCGTACCCGAGCCTTCTCCCGGGCCCTCGGTTCCACCCCGCGGCGTGGACCGGCGGTCACACGGCGGGTCTCGCATGCACCGGGATGCCTCCTTGTCGTCCGGGGAGTCTCCCTCCCGGGCCCGGGGCCTCGTCCGCTCCCGGGTGCAGGGAACCTGAGGGCGTACCCCGGGATCTTCTCCGGACGCGAACGACGCAGAGAGACGAGCTCCAAAGGATTCCGGTGACTCTGGGGACGAGCAGACATCCTTCCGGCGGCGCGGCTCGCGTCGTCCTCATCCTCGCGGGACTCCTGGCCTGGGGCCGTCCCGGTGCGTCCCAGAGCGCCGCCGTGGAGGGGCGCATCGTCGACTCCGGCGTGGCGGCCGCCCCCGAAGGAACGCCCATCGAGGGGGCGGTGGTCCGCCTGGTGCAGAGGGACGAGACCCGGGCCACCGGGGTGTCCGGCCGGGACGGCGTCTTCCGGATCGACGACGTGGCGCCTGGACGCTACACGCTGCGCATCGAGCGGCTGGGGTTCTCAAGTCTGGTGGAGGAGATCGAGCTCGGTCCCGGGGCCACCCTCACCCGGGAGTTCCGACTGGACGCTCTGGCCATCGCACTGGAGGGCGTGGAGGTCGAAGCGGGACGAACCCGCGAGCGGATCCGGTTCCAGGAGGTCGGCGGTCTCTCGGCCCGGGAGCTGAGCGCGGAGGATGTGCGGCTCGTCCCGGGCATCGCCGAAGCGGACCCCCTGCGGGCCGTGGCGGTGCTCCCGGGGGTGGTGACCACGTCCGACTTCACCTCGTCCTTCAACGTCCGGGGTGGATCGGCGGACCAGAATCTGATCCTGGTCGACGGCATTCCCATCCTGTCGCCGTTCCATCTCGGCGGCGTCTTCTCGGTCTTCAACGCGGAGATGATCGGCCGGGCCGAGCTGCAGTCCGGAGGATTCCCGGCGGAGCACGGGGGGCGTGTGTCGTCGGTCCTCCTGGTGGAGACCGACCCGGGGGACGGAGCGTTCGCCGTCGACGCCGGCGTCTCCCTCCTGGCGGCCCGAGCGACGGTGTCCGGCGGATGGGACGCGATGGACCGGACCCTCGGGACCTCCGGCACCCGTTGGCGGGTGGCGGGACGCCGATCCTACGTCGACATCCTGGCGGCACCCTTCACCGAGGTCCCGTACAACCTCACCGACCTCCAGGGCGTGTTCGAGACCTCCATCGACGACCGCACGCTCCTGCGCATCTCGGGCTACACCGGCGAGGACGTGGTGGACTTCACGGACTTCGACCCGGAGGTCTTCCCCCTCCGCATCCAGTGGGACTGGGGCAACCGGATCCTGGGGGCCCGGGTGATCCGGTCGTCGGCGGGTGGGAGTGAGTGGCGGGCTTCCGCCTCCACCACCCGATTCGGGACGGGGCTCGTCTTCCCGGACTTCGAGGACACGGAGTTTCGCAGCGCCCTGTTGCAGCGTCGCCTCTCCTCGGACTGGACGGTGCGGAGGGGGAGTCTGGAGGGCCGCGCCGGGGCATCTGCCGACTTCATGTCCTACGACAACCTGGCCCGCACCGGGGGGACGACCTTCGGGGAGGGACAGGGCGACGGGACGCTTCTGGGCGCCTACGGTCAGCTGGCGTGGCGCGATCCCGGGAGGTGGCTCCTGGAAGCCGGGCTCCGTCTGGATCACTGGCGGCCCGACCCCGGTGAGACCGTGAGTGAGCTGTCTCCCCGGGTCGCGGTGAAGCGGTTCTTCGGAGGCGACCGCTGGGCGGTGAAGGCGGCGGTGGGTCGCTACACCCAGTTCCTCCATTCCTTGCGGGACGAAGAGCTTCCCATCGGCCTCGACGTTTGGGTCCTGGCGGGCCGCCGGGCGCCTCCGGTGGTGTCCGATCAACTCCAGGTGGGGATCGAGACCTTCCCCACGGACGGTTGGAATGTGGCTCTGGAGGGGTTCTACCGGGAGTTCGACGGGGTGGTGACCGTCAACAACGCCGATGATCCGAACGACGACCTGGACGACATTCTGAGTGGATCGGGGGTGTCGTGGGGCGGCGACCTCTTCGTGCGCCGGACCCGGGGGGAGGTGACCGGATGGCTCTCCCTCTCCCTGGTGAAGGCGGAGCGGACGTTCCCCGACGTCCTCTCCCCCATGGAGCCGGTCCCCGAGGTGACGTACGCCCCGGTCTTCGACCGGCGTCTCGATCTGGACGTGGTCCTGCGCTTCCCGGCCCTCGCCGGTTGGACCGGGGGGGTGCGGCTGAACGTCGGGACGGGGACGCCCTACACCCGGGCCGTGGCGAGCTACGCCAGCTACCGCCCACGCTTTCTGGAGGACGGCGGGCGGATGTCCTGGGCCGGAGGCGGAGAGGACGATGACCGGGGCGGGTACGCCGTGGTGCTCGGGTTCCGTAAGACGTATCGGAAGTCGTGGGGCACCATCACCCCCACCGTGGATCTCCTGAACGTCTACAATCGCCGGAATGTGCTCTTCTACTTCTATGAGTACGACCGGACCCCCGCCACACGCTCCGGGGTGTCGATGTTTCCCCTCCTTCCCACCGTGGGCGTCGAGGTGTCGTTCTGATGGGCCTGCGCACTCCCGCCGCCCTGCTTCTGGCGGTGCTCGTCCTGGGTAGCTGTTCCCTCACGGAGATCACCACGGCCTCGGCCGAGGACATGGTCGTGGTGGAAGCCCTCTTCCAGCGTCGCGACGATCTGGGCCTCGCGCCCTCGCGCATCCTGGTCTTCCTGCACCGCACGGTGCAGGGGGCGGAGGGACTGAACGAACCCGTCGACGGAGCCCGGGTGAGGGTCGCGCGGGAAGACGGGACGGTGATCGAGGTGACACCGGCCCGGGTGGACGAATGCGTGGCGAGTACCCCGCTCGAGGGAACTGGAAGCTGTTATGTGTCCACCCCCGAAGAGGCCCGGGCGATTCAGCCGGGAGAACGTCTGGAGCTCACCGTGCGAACGCCGCAGGGCGAGGTCATGGAGGGCACCAGCGTCGTGCCCGGGGGATTCTCCCTGGCCACCGCCGCCGACGGCGGGATCTGCCATGTGGAACCCGACGATCCCCTGGAGGTGATGTGGAGTGTCTCGGACGGCGCCTGGAGCTACCTGAACGAGATCGCGATTGCCGGGCTCCCGGACGCCCTGCCGGATCTGGTTGAGCTGGAGATCCCCGATCCGCTGGTCCTCCTGGGCCTGTCCGTGTCCGCCACCGACACCACCATCGTCGTCCCGAGCGAGTTCGGGATCATCGACCGGTTCGACCTCGATCAGCCCCTGGCCCTGGCCCTCCAGGAGGGCCTTCCGGCGGGGTCGCAGGCCACGGTGGGTATCACGGCCGTGGACCGGAACTACGTGAACTGGATCCGGGGCGGAAACTTCAATCCCTCGGGCCAGGTGCGGGTCTCCAGCGTGCGGGGAGACGGGACCGGGTTCTTCGGAAGCGGCGTGATGCGGAGCTTCCGGATCCGGACCGACGGGGCGGGTGAGCCGTGCCTCCGCTTCCACGAGGGCGGCCCTGGCGGTTGACGGACCGAGGCGGGGCCGGTCCGAGGCGGGGCCGGCAGCCGCCCCCACCCCGCCCACGCTGGCCTCGGTGCGGAGGATCGGCCCCCCGGGTGGACGGCGGGGTGGGGGCGGCGGCCGGCCCCGCCTCGGTCCGTCAACCGCCAGGGCCGCCCTCGTGGAAGCGGAGGCACGGCTCACCCGCCCCGTCGGTCCGGATCCGGAAGCTTCGCACCACGCCGCGACTCGCTCCGGGATACGCTCCTGCGACTCCGGCATCGAGGGCCTGACGGAAGCGGACTCCACGCCGAGGTGGGCGTCGCGCTGGCCCACACCCGCCTCTCCCTTGTGGACCCGCGGGAACGCAGCAACCAGCCCATGTGGGATGCCACGGGACGCTACTGCCTCGTCTACAACGGCGAGCTCTACGGGTACCAGAGCCTTCGGGAGGAGCTGGCGGGGCGGGGTGTACGGTTCCGGACCACCAGCGACACCGAGGTGCTCCTCGAAGCGCTCATCCACCTCGGGGTCGAGGAGGCGCTGGACCGTGTGGACGGGATGTTCGCCTTCGGACTCTACGACGCCCGTCGGCGCTCCCTGGTCCTGGCAAGGGATCGGTTCGGCATCAAGCCGCTCTTCATCCATGACGATCCCACCCAGTTCCTCTTCGCGTCCTCCGTGGATGCCATGCGTCCGTGGCTCGAACTGCGCCCGGATCCCCTCACCGTTTCGGCCTACCTTCACGGCTTCAATGGCCCGACCTCGGGGCGGTCCTTCTACGAGGGGGTGCAGATCGTCCCTCCCGGCGGGCTGGTGAGGATCGAGCTGGGGGGGCGTGCCCGACTCTCCCAGTGCCTGACGTTGAACGAGCTGGTCGATCCCGAAGAGGCCGCCGAGCTCGGCGCGTCCACGGCGACCTCCGCATCTTCCACGCGGACGTCGAGGGGCCCCTGAGCGAGCGTCCGGCGGCGGAGGACCTGGCGCGGCACCTGGGGCTGGATCTGGCCGTGGCCCCCGTCCGGGACCGGGATTTCGTGGACGCCATCCCCGACGTAGTGGCGCATTACGGTGCCCCGTTCGTAAACCCGACGCTGATTCCCATCTTCCGAGTCTCGCGTCTCGTCCATGAGCACGGCGTGAAGGCCGTTCTCACCGGCGAGGCAGCCGATGAGTGCTACCTCGGATATCCGTGGCTGGCGCCCAACCTCCCGAATGCGGCCCGACGCGCCGCGGGGCGCCTCCTCTCGCGGTTGCACCTCGGACCCGACGGCTCCGACACCCGGGGCGTGCTGGACCATGATCTGGTGGCGGGCCTTTCGAACGGCTTCGAGGTCCGGCGGGGGCCGGTGGAATTCGCAGCCGAGACCGTGGCGGAGCCGTACCAATCCAGTTCGACTCCGGGGCTCACCGGTAGCGGTGAGCTCTCCTACATCCTCCGCACCCTGCTGTACCGAAACGACACCATGGGGATGGCCTCCGGGATCGAGTGCCGTTTTCCCTTTCTCGACCGACGACTCGTCTCCCTGTCGGCCCACCTGCCCCGGGACTGCAAGCTGCGGATGTCGCCCTTCGCCTGGGATCCGAAACACCCCTTCTACCGGGACAAATGGATCATTCGGGAGATCGCCACCCGGTACCTGCCGAAGCGGTTGAGTCACCGGAAGAAGGGGATGTTCCCCACGAACGCCTTCCGGCGCATGCAGGTCGCCGACGGCTTCTTCCAAGAGTCCTTCACGGCGGAGTTCTTCCGGCTCTCCCGGAGCCGTCTGCAGTCGTTCCTGGACCAGGCCCACGGCCCTCTCCGCCTTCGCCTCATGCTCCTGGAGTCGTGGGCGCACCGGTGTGTGAGGGGTTGTCCGGCACAGAGTCTCGCCGCGCGTCTATCGGCTCACGTGCAGGTGGCTCCCCAGGGCGTGAGCGTGAACTGACCCGTCCGACCCCCGGGCCGTGGGAACGGCTCGCGGACAAATCCGGGACGACCCGTGGGCCGAGGAGAGGGACCGCTGGAGGCCCGATCCCAACGGGTCCTACGCCCAGGGGCCCTCCAGGCGGGCGTCAGTCCTCCCGGGACTCCCGGGGCGGCACCAACACCACCGAACCCGCTGTGTCACGGGCCACCACCGAGGCCACGGAGCCCAGCAGGGTGCGGGCGACGGCCCCCCGGCCGTGGGTGCCCAGGAGCGTCAGGTCGGGGCTCTCCCGGGAGAGGTGGGTCAGGAGGCCCCGGGCCGGATCCGTGGCCGCCAGGACGCGGGGGCGCGAGACGGCGACCTGCTCCAGACCCGTACGCCCCGCGGCGGCGGTGGCCTCGTCGGCCAGCCGGGGCAGGAGTTCCCCCGCTTCCTTGTCCGGATCGTCCCGGAGGGCCGCCGGCCATTCCACGTAGAGGATCTCCACCTCGGGAGGGGGTGCACCCGCCGAGCCCTCCGTGCCGCCCAGGTCGGCGGCCAGGGCCAGCGCCAGGTCCAGGGCCGGGTGCGACCGGACCGAGAAGTCGGTGGCAGCCGCCAGCCGACGGAGAGGCAGCTCCAGCGCACCCCGGGCAATCCAGCACGGGACCCGGGCCGTACGCAGGAGCCGGTCCGTGGTGGTTCCCAGGCCGCCCGTCGGGAGGCGCGCGCCCCTGTGGGGTCCCAGGACGAGGAGATCCGCGTCGACCTCTTCCATGCGCTCCGACAACACCCGGTGGGCCCGGCCCAGCGCCACGCGCCGGGTCGCCGGCTCCCGGTCCAGCTCGGAAAACGACTCCAGGTAGAGTTCCAGGGCCTCGGCGGCCTGATCCACCTCCTGGCTCACGTTGGGAAGGAGGGGCGGCGCCAGGGGACCGGACTCCAGGGCATGCACCACGTGGAGCTCCGCATCCAGGGCCGAGGCCAGCGCGGAGGCCGTGGCCAGGACGGGATCGGGTCCTTCGCGCTCCTCGATCTCCACGCCGACGACGATGGAACGGATTCCGGATGCAGTCATTGGACTCACTTCCAGGTCGGGAGGAAGGCGGCAGCCTGGCTGGCGACCGCCGGCTCTGCGTCTTCTCTACCCTAATCTAGCGTGGTGCCGGCGGAAGGCCGGATGCCACCCAGGGGCGGGCGATGGCGCCGGGGTGATCGCCCCGGGTCCGGCCTGTTCCCTCTCGGCGCAGCCGTGGCAGGACGGTGGCGAATCCGCTCTTCCGGATCCTGCCGGATCCGCCTTGCGCGATGCCCACGGGCCGGCCTACCCTCGACGGGATCGTCACCGGTTCGGCTCCGGTCGCCTCGCCGTCGTCACGGGGCGCGGGACGTTCGGACCGGGTTTCCCGCCATCCGCGCCGTCTCGGCCCACGGGGCTGGCGACGCGGTTCGTGGAGCGACTCCCCCCGGCTCACGAGAGGCCTCTGTGCGGACATCCGGGTTCGACCTCTCCCGAACGATCCGCCGCATCGTTCTGCTGGCCTTCGCCCTCATCCAGCTCGTCCTGGTCGCCCGGATCCTGCTGGACCTGGGTGTGATTCCCGTGGACAGCGCGATCGGCAGCCCCATCGTACGGGCGAGTGACGCCCTGGCCGCTCCGGTGCAGGGCGTCGGGAGTGGTCTGCCCTTCGGTCTGGGTGGCATGATGGGGGGTGTGGCCGGCGAGGGGTTCAACATGACGATGGTCCTGGCCCTCGGCGGCTGGACCGTGGTCGAAGGCCTGGTCATGCGCGTGGTCAAGAAGTTCGACCAGATCTGATCCGGAGGAGCGCGCGAGCCCCGTCGCCCCCTATCGAGGGGCGCCGCTCAGCCCGGGGCCGGCGCCGGC
>JARRPL010000061.1:0-21984 GCA_037382905.1 Gemmatimonadota bacterium
GGTACGACGACCGGACCTTCCAATGGTCGGAGTTGGCCTCGTCGGGGATGGGGCGTGATTATCCCGCCGCGGAGATCGATCCCGGGGTCACGCCGTTCGCCCTCTTCTACACCTCTGGCACCACCGGCAAGCCGAAGGCGGTGTCCCTCTCCCACACCAACCTCCTTCACGCCGCCGCCGGGACCGCGGATGCCCTGGGGCTCACCCCCGAGGACCGTGTGGCGGGGGTGTCGGCCCTCTTCAACGTCTTCGGCGTCGGGCCCGGCGTTCTCGGGAGCCTGCTGGCGGGGTCGGCCCTCGTCCTGACCGATCCCGTGGATCCCGTGCGGCTCCTGGACGCGGTGGAGGCCTACAGGGTCACGGTGCAGTACGGCATCCCCACCCTGTTCGCGGCCCAGCTCCGGGAGCAGTCCGAGCGCCCCCGGGACCTGTCCAGCCTCCGGGGCGGCCTCATGTCGGGGGCGCCCGCCTCCGTCGAGCTGGTACGCCGGGTGGAGGAGGAGATGTGCCCCGTGGTCCTGGTGGGCTATTCCATTACCGAGACGGCATCGACGGTCTGCGTATCCGCCGGGACGGATCCGGCGGAGAAGCGACGGGCCACGGTGGGCCGGCCCCTGGAGGGGACCGAGTATCGGATCGTGGAGGGGGGCGAGGCCCTTCCGGTGGAGAGCGTCGGGGAGATCCGCTTTCGGGGTCCGGGGGTGATGCTGGGCTATCATCGCCAACCTCGAGAGACGGCGGCGGCCTTCGACGAGGAGGGCTATCTCCGGACCGGAGACCTGGCCATGGTGGACGAGGAAGGCTTCATCCATTTGGTGGGACGCCGGAAGGACGTTATCATCCGGGCTGGCTCCAATGTGTACCCACGGGAGGTGGAGGATCGGATCCTCGCCCATCCGGCGGTCCTTGGAGTCGCGGTGGTGGGTACCGAGGACGATGTCCTGGGTGAAGCCATCTGTGCGTGTGTGGTTCCGGTGGAAGGGGCCATCGTCAGCGAAGAGGAGGTCCGGGATTGGTGCCGGACCACGTTGAACGATCACAAGGTCCCGGATCTCGTCCGTTTCTTCGACGAGTTTCCTCGGACCGGAGACGGGAAGATCCGCCGGGTGGAGTTGGCCCGGACGGTCCGTCGACACCCGGGTCGAATCGCCTGAGCCCCACGCACCTGCAGGGCCGTGTTCCGCCGGCCGGATGGCCGGCGACGGGAGGCCCGCCCCGAGAGGGCCGGCCGTCCAGGCTTCCCCGCCCCTGCCACGACCGAGTTTCGTCCGAGCCGCAGGGCTTCGACGGACGAGGGTGGCTGGGAACGGGAGGTCTCGCGGCGAGATACTTCATCACGAGCGCCACGAGAATTCAATGACGACGCACATCCATGCTCCCCACGTTCAGGGGAGCCAGGGAACCGCCGCACCCAACGCGGCCCTCCTCATCGACTTCGACAACGTCACGATGGGGATGCGGAGCGACCTCTCCAAAGATCTCCGCAAGCTTCTCCAGTCCGATGTGATTCGGGGGAAGGTCACGGTCCAGCGAGCCTATGCAGACTGGCGGCGCTACCCCCAGTACATCGTGCCCCTCTCGGAGAACTCCATCGATCTCATCTTCGCCCCGGCCTACGGGAGCTCGAAGAAGAACGCGACGGACATCCGGATGGCCATCGACGCCATCGAGCTGGTCTTCACCCGCCCCGAGATCGGGACGTTCATCCTCCTCACGGGCGATAGCGACTTCTCCAGCTGCGTTCTCAAGCTGAAGGAGTACGGGAAGTACGTCATCGGGGTCGGCATCCAGGAGTCCAGCTCCGACATCCTCGTTCAGAACTGCGACGAGTACTATTCGTACACGAGCCTCGCAGGCCTGCAGAAGACCACGGAGACGGACGTGAAGTCCATGGATCCGTGGGAGTTGGTGGAGCGGGCCCTGAAGAAGATGGTGGACAAGGGCGACGTCATGCGCTCGGACCGGCTCAAGCAGGTGATGCTGGAGATCGACTCCACCTTCGACGAGGGTGGCTACGGCTTCAGCAAGTTCAGCCGGTTCGTCACCGAGGCCGCCTCCCGGAACATCCTGAACCTCAAGAAGATGCCCAACGGGCAGTACGAGGTGACGCCCGCCGGCGGGTCGGGCGGGTCCGGTGGCGGCGGCGAGAGCCGGCGTAAGGACGACGGCCGGGGTCGGGGTCGACGGGGCGGCGGCCGGGACAGCGACCGGGGGCGGAGCGATTCCTCCCGGAGCGACCGAGGCTCCCCCTCCAAGGAGGAGCCTCGCAAGGTCGCCGCCCAGGAGGACGACTCCGGGGACGGCGCCGAGGGCTTCGAGCTTCTGGTGAAGGCCCTGAAGCGCCTCAAGGACGATGGACGCTCCCCGGTGCGGGACTCGGATGTGAAGCGGAAGATGTTGGAGCTCCAGGAGGACTTCGACGAGAGCACGCTCGGGTTCAGCAAGTTCTCCCACTTCCTCCGGGAGGCCGGGGACCGGGAACTGGTGAAGCTGGAGCGCCAGGACGGTGGGAGCTACGACGTCACCCTCACCGCCGAGGGTACGGCGTCCTCGGGCACGTCGGAGACGTCCGGGGGCGCGACCTCCCCGAAGAAGGGCGGCAGGGCGCAGAAGGAGGAGCCCGAGTCCCAGGAGGGTGGAGACGACCGGGCCCCCGACGACGCGTCGGAGGAGGTCGCCGACGTCCGGGACACGGTCCAGGAGGAGGTGCGTCCCGAGGACGTCATCGACGACACGGCCCCCGGCCGTCGCCTGGGACCCCGGGGGGGCACCACCCGCCGGCGCGGCGGCGACGACCCGCCCCCGATCCTCGAGGGGCAGGGGCGTCCCGCCCGGTCCGGCAGCAAGGGGAAGAAGGCGCCGAAGGCCTCGGAGGACGTTCCGTCCAAGGACGGCGGGTCGGTGGACGTCGCCGCCCTGGATCTGCCCACGGAACCGGACCGGATCGTGCGATACCTGACCGCCTACAAGGGCGTCGGACAGAAGACGGCGGAGCAGGTGGTGGAGAGCTTCGGTGATCGGGTCTTCCACGTTCTTCAGGACGAGCCTGAGCGTATGAAGGAGGTGCTTCCCGCCGGCCGCGCAGACCAGATCGTGACCGGATGGCGGGAGGACCTCAAGCGCCGCCAGTCCGGCGACGGGGCGCCCCGGGGAGGCCGTCGCCGGGGACGCCGGTCGGGCCGGAGCCGCGGCGGTAAGCGCGGGGATCGTTGACGCCTCACGGGCCCCGGAAGGACGGTGAGGCTCCGACGGGGCTCCCCTGGCACGCAGCCGGGGGGCCCCGTTCGTCGTTCACCCCGGGATTCCTGACCCGCCAGGCGCCTGAGGTGGCCCGGGAGCTCCTGGGAGCTCGCCTTCGCTCCACGGTGGACGGATGGCACTGCGAGGGAGTGGTGGTGGAGACCGAAGCGTATCTGGGCCCCGAGGACCCGGCATCCCACGCCTCGACCCGGAGCGGGATCACGCCCCGGAACCGCGTCATGTTCGGGCCGGCGGGTCGGGCCTACGTCTACCGGAGCTACGGCGTGCACTGGTGTCTGAATGTGATCACCGGTGGGGAAGGGGAGGGGCAAGGGGTCCTTCTCCGGGGTCTCGAGCCGCTGTCCGGATTGGAGTGGATGACCCGGCGCCGGAGCGGTCGGACTCCCTTGGCGGCGGGGCCGGGCCGCCTGGCGCAGGCCCTGGGGGTGACCGGGGTGCTGGACGATCACCCGCTGCACCGGGCACCGCTGGAACTCCTCCCCGGCTGGCCCGTCCCGGACTCGGATGTGGGAGTCACGGGTCGCGTGGGCGTGGCACAGGCGGCAGAATGGCCGCTACGCTTCTTCGTGAAGGGCAGCCCCGGCGTCTCCAGGGCCTCGCCTCACCCGGGCCGCCGGGCTCGACTTCCGTCCCTTGGCTGACTCCATGTCCGACCCTACCTGGATCTCCGTCCTTCCGCCGGTGGCCGCCATCGTCCTGGCCATCTGGTCCCGTCAGGTCTACCTCTCGCTGGCAGGAGGCATCTGGCTCGGTTGGACGATCCTGAACGGGTGGAATCCCCTGGTGGGGTTGGCGGCCTCCATCGATGCCACGGTGGACGTCTTCACCGACCCCGGGGAGACCAAGGTGCTGCTCTTCACCCTGGTCATCGGCGCACTCATCGCCACCGTCGAGGCATCCGGCGGCGTGCGAGGCTTCGTGAGCTGGCTGGAGAGCCGGTCCTGGGTGGAGTCGGGGCGCGGCGCCCAGCTTCTGGCCTGGGGCACCGGCATCGTGATCTTCATCGAGTCCAACATCACGGTCCTGGTCGCGGGTTCGGTGGCGCGCCCCCTCGTGGACCGCTACCGGGTCTCTCGGGAGAAGCTGGCGTACATCATCGACTCCACCTCGGCGCCGGTTTGCATCCTCATCCCCCTGAATGCCTGGGGCGCCTACAACCTCGGGATCCTGGGAGGGCTGGGCGTCGACAATCCCCTGGGGGTCTTCATCGAGTCCATCGCCTTCAACTTCTACGCCATCGCAGCGGTGGCGCTGACCCTGGTGGTGATCCTCTTCGATCTCAATGTGGGTCCCATGCGGAAGGCTGAGGCTCGGACCCGATCGGGCCTCCTGCTCTGGCCCGACGCCACTCCCATGATGGACACCTCGATCTTCGAGGGGAATTCCGATGGGGACGACCCGCCGCGTGGGTCCTCCTGCTGGCCCGGCGGGCGTCCACGGTGGACGAGCTCATGAAGGTGGCCCTGAAGGGTGCCGGGGGCCTGGTCCCGCTGGCGCTGATCCTGTTGTTGAGCCTGGCCCTGAAGGATGTGGCGTCGGCGCTGGGGACAGGGCCCTACGTGGCCCAGGTCACCTCCGGGGTGCTGCCACCCGTCGTCTTCCTCCCCCTGGTCTTCCTGGTTTCGGCGGGGATCGCATTCAGCACCGGAACGAGCTGGGGGACCTTCGGGATCATGCTTCCCATCGCGGTTCCAGCGGCGGAGACGCTGGGACTCCCCCTGGCGCCCTTCGTGGCCGCATCCCTCTCGGGGGGGATCTTCGGGGACCACTGCTCTCCCATCTCCGATACCACCATCATCTCGTCCATGGCGGCGGCCACGGACCACATCGATCACGTGCGCACCCAGCTCCCCTACGCTCTGGCCGGCGGCGCGGTGGCCACGGTGGGCTTCGCTCTGCTGGGGCTGACCCTCTAGAGAGAGACCTGGGTCGCCACGCGTCCCGAGACGCTGGAACGCGGTTCACGGAACGGCCGGCGGGGTTTCAGGTAGCTGGAGCCCTGGGTATTTTTCGAGGCTCAGCATCGTTCGAACCCGTCGCCTTCGGGAGCTTCAGTGAATATCACGGTCTGCATCAAGCGCACCCCGGATACCGAGACCCGTGTCGGCATCGCCGACGACGGTGTCTCCATCGATCCCAAGGGGGTCAAATACATCGTAAGTCCCTACGACGAGATGGCGGTGGAGGCCGCCCTCCGGACTCGGGAGGCCGCCGGAGAGGGAGAGGTTACGGTCCTCACCTTCGGGTCGGAGGACTCGGTGGACACCCTCCGCTCCGGACTCGCCATGGGCGCCGACAGTGGCATCCTGCTCAAGGGCGAGGTGACCATGGACGGCCTGGCCACCGCCAAGGTCCTGGCCGGCGAGCTGGAGGGGCGTGACGATCCCCTCGTCCTGTTCGGCGTCAAGGCGGTGGACGACGATCAGCAGCAGGTGGGGCCCATGGTGGCGACCCTGCTGGGGCGCCCTTGCGTCACCGCCGTGGCCTCCTTCGAGGTGAAGGACGGGGCGGTCGACTGCCGCCGCGAGGTGGAAGGCGGGACCGAGATCGTGTCGGTCCCGTTGCCGGCGGTTCTCACGGTGACGAAGGGGGACTTCGAGCCGCGTTACGCGTCGCTGAAGGGCCTCATGGCCGCCAAGCGGAAGCCGCTGGAGCAGAAGGACGCCGCGGCGGTGCCCAGCCGTCTGTCGGTGGATGCCCTGAATCTCCCGCCGGCCCGGCCCGAGGGTCGGATCGTGGGGGAGGGTCCCGACGCCGTGCCGGAGCTCGTCCGGCTCCTTCGTGAAGAAGCCAAGGTCATTTGAGGAGGTCCCATGTCGAACATTCTTGCCGTCGTCGAGCAGCGTGAGGGGACCATCCGGGGGGTCGGGCGTGAGATCGTGTCCGCCGCGGCCCGCTCCGCAGCGGAACTCGGGGGTGTGGCCCACGCCGTGATCCTGGGTGGAGAGGCACCGGCGGACGCCGCCTCCCTGGGCGGTTTCGGAGCCGAAGTCGTAAAGACCGTGGCCGACGAGGCCCTGGCCCGGTACAGCCCGGAGCGGTGGGCAGCGACCTTGGTCCAGGTGATCCGTGACGGGGGGTACGACGCCGTTTTCTTCGGGGCCACCGCCCAGGGGAGGGATCTGGCGCCCCGGGTCGCGGCACTGCTGGACGTTCCCCTGGCTGGAGACGTCACCGCTGTGGCGGTGCAGGACGGCGCGCTCTCGCTGACACGGCCCGTTTACGCCGGGAAGGCCTTCGCCACCGTTCGGTCGGCGGGCGACGTGGTGCTGGCCTCCCTGCGGCCGAATGTCTTTCCCCCGGAGGAGCGGGAGGCGGCGGGGACGGTGGAGTCGGTCTCACCGCCTGCCTTCGACGGCGCGACCTCCGAGGTGGTGGAGTTCCAGGCCGCCGCAGGGGATCTGGACGTGGCGGAAGCCTCCATCATCGTGAGCGGTGGCCGGGGCATGAAGGGCCCGGAGAACTGGCATCTGCTGGAGGCGGTGCGAGACGCCATCGGCAACGACGTGGCGGCGCTGGGTGCCTCCCGGGCGGTGGTGGACGCCGGTTGGAGACCCCACGGCGAGCAGGTGGGCCAGACCGGGAAGACCGTGTCGCCGAAGCTCTACCTGGCGGTGGCCATCTCGGGTGCCATCCAGCACCTGGCGGGGATGCGTACCGCTCAGACCATCGTGGCGGTGAACAAGGATCCCGACGCCCCCATCTTCGGAGTGGCGGACTACGGCATCGTCGGCGACGCCTTCGAGGTCCTGCCCCGGCTGGCGGAGGAGATCCGGACCCTCAAGGCCGGGGGCTGACCGGCGGCCGGAAGCGGGCGGCGATCAGGAGGGCGTCAACGCCGTTCGGGTCGCCGTCCCAGGAGGGGCACAGGGTCCACCTGCCGGCCCCAGCGCCAGACCTCGAAATGGAGGTGCGGGCCCGACGCGTTCCCGCTGGATCCGCTCCTGCCCACCGACTGTTGGGCCGCCACGGATTCTCCGGTCCGGACGTCCAGGGAGGAGAGGTGTGCGTACAGGGTCAGGACCGCGCCGCCGTGGTCGATCCAGACCACGGTGCCATAGTCGCCCTGGGTGCCGGCGAAGCGGACCCGGCCCCCGGCCATTGCACGGACCGGGGTTCCCGGCGGAAGGGCGATGTCCACCCCACGGTGGACTTCCGGCAGGACCCCTCTCCATCGGACTCCGAAGGCCGACGTCATCGGTCCCTCGGCGGGCCAGCGAGGGATGGTGCATCCGGTGACCGCCAGGGCCAGGAGTACGCCCCAGGGACGCCTCATGCCGGTCCGTCCACCCGATCCTGGTAATCCGGCGTTTCGATGTTGTCCTCCACTCCCGCCATCAGTCGAAGGACCGTCATCTCCGTTCCGGCCGGCCAGCGGTCCGCGCCCGCCGGGACCACCGCCAGTCCGTGGGCGTCCGCCACGCTCCGGACCAGTCCCGAGCCCTGGGGCCCGGTGCGGCGGGCCGTGGTCCCGCCCCTGTCGTCGCCGTCTTCCAGGATCACCCGGACGAACTGGGTGCGAGACGGATGGGTCGGGAATTCGTGACCGGCCCGGGCCCTGACCACCGGCAGGTGAATCCTCCGTCGTCCGGCGCGGCGTAGCAGGAAGGGGCGCACGAGCAGATGGAAGGTGACGAAGGCCGAGGCGGGATTCCCCGGGAGGCCGAAGACAGGGAGGGGCGGAGCCCCCTGATTCCGGGGCAGGGTCCCGAAGCTGAAGGGACTTCCGGGTCGCATGAGGACCCGCCAGAAGTCCAGGCGGAAGTCCCGCTCCGCCAGGACCGACTTGACGCGGTCCGCCGTTCCCATGGAGGCGCCACCCAGCGTGACCAGAACGTCCCCTTCCATGGCCCGGTCCAACGCCTCGTGCAGGGCCCGGTCGTCGTCGGGCGCCGGCGGGAGGAGGGTGGACGGGAGGCCGAGTTGCCGGCAGACGGCCGACAGGACGGGTCCGTTGCTCTCGGGAATCGCGAGACCCGCCTCCACATCGGCGAAGTCCGCCGGGACCCGCAGCTCGTCCCCCGTGGGCAGGATCGTCACACGGGGCGGCGGGTGAACCGCCACCGGATCCCGGCCGGCGGAGGCGAGGACCCCGATCCGTCCCGGGGTGAGGGGCGCGCCGGCGGACAGGAGGAGGTCGCCCCGCCGCATGTCCTGGCCGCCGGGACGAATGTGCCGTCCCCGGTCCCGGGCCGAGTGGATCACCACGGTTCCAGGTCGTCCCGACTCGCCATCCGTGTCCTCCACGCGGATCACCGTGTCCAACGGCGGAGGGACCGGGGCGCCGGTCATGATGCGGACCGCGTGGCCCGGGGGCGGGGCGTCCCGGGGCGGGGCGCCCGCCCGGACCTCCCCGTCCACCGGAAGCGCCAGGCCGCCCGGGGGCATCGTCTCCAGCTCGGCTCCCAGCACGGCGTAGCCGTCCATGGCCGAGTTGTCCCAGGGAGGCAGGTCCACCGCCGCGGTGACGTCTTCCGCCAACACCCGTCCCACCGCGTCCATCAGCGGGACCGGGACCGGGTCGAGAGGGGCCGCGCCGGCGAGGATACGGTCCAGCGCCTCCCGCACCGTGAGCCAGTCCGCCTTCGACGAGGGAAACTCCACGCGGGCTCCGTGCCGGGAGGTCAGAAGCGGAAGGCGAACCCCAGCGTCACTGACGTGGAGCTCACCCATTCGCTCTCGGGCACGGTGCCCAGGTCCAGATTCCGGTCCGGGTCCAGGAAGCCCCCGGGGGTGTCCACCTGGTAGAGGTACAACGTCGCGTCGGCTCGAATCACCCACCGGCGTCCCAGCAGGTAGCGGGCCCCTGCTCCCGTGGTGCCCAGGAACTGGGTCCCGAAGTCGAAGCGGTCCACCGAGGCCAGAAGCTCGTCCTCCGACTGGTTGCCCTGGATGTCGAAGGCCACGCCTCCCCCGGCGAAGAGGAAGGGCTGAAAGCCGTACCAGGTCCGGCGGCCCGTGAGGGAGAAGCGCAGACGCGCCTCCAGGAAGAGGAGCGCCGCTTCGGCTTCCTCAACCTTCCGGTCCCCCTCGTCGCGCCGCGGGTTGATCACGTCCCGGGTGGCGGAGGCGACGGATCCCACCCCTTCGATGCTGAGAGGCCCCGAAAGGTCGATGCCGTAGCGGACGCCCCCAACCACGCCCGTGCCCGGGCCCAGATCGTATCGGCCGGGGTCGCCCCAGAAGGTCCCGGCAAAGATCCCCAGCTCCTGTCGCTCCTCGATGAACCGATACGGCGAGGGGATCGACTGACCCGCCAGGGGGATGCCGGCGGCGGCCATCGCCAGCGTGGCGGTCACGAGGGGAAGGAGGACGAGGCGGCGCATGGCAGGGGTCGGGGATGGGAAGGGCCGGTGAAGCAGGAAACATGGCGAATTGACGGTCCTTTGGGCACCGGGCAGATTCCATCCGGGTCCGCCGTTCCCCGAAACCCCCTCCGGATGACGCACCTTCTCTCCGACGCCGTATCCGGTTTCGGAATCCTCGCTCGATGGATTCCGATGTTCGTGGTGCTCTCCCTCTTCGCCGAGCCCCTGGTGGCCCAGTCGGGTCGGATCCGGGAGGAGGAGAACCTGAGGGCGGAACCCAACGGGGTGGTGATCGCGGTGCTGAACCAGGGCACCCCCGTCTCCGTGGTTCGGGACGAGGGGAGCTGGCTGGAGATCGTGGTGGAAGGCTGGCTGTGGACACCCTCCACCATTGCCTGGGATCGGGCCGGGTACGACCTGCGGGTCTCCGCCGACGGAGGCGAGAACCTCAGGACCGAGCCCAACGGCGCGGTGTTGGCGGTGATGGAGGAGGGCGCCCTGCTGGAGGAGCTGGAGCGGGTTCCCGGGTGGAGTCGGGTCCGCCGACGGGCCTGGATCTGGGCTCCCTCCGTGTCGGTGCAGGCCGCTGACGTGCCCGAGCCGGAGTCGGCGACGACGCCGTCGACCCCCGCCAGCACGCCGTCCCCATCCCCCATCGGAATCTTCCGTGCCGGGGACGCCGCCCCGGTGCTGGGATCGCCGAACGGCGACACCCTCGGTCTTCTCAGACCTGGAGCCGAGATGGCCGTTACGGGTCGACAGGGAAACTGGGCCCGGGTGCGGATGGAAGGCTGGGTATGGTCTCCCGAAGGCAGGGACCCGGCGGCAGCCGTTCCAGGCGAGGGCTCGCTCTCGCTGGATCTGGAGACAGTGCTGGAGAGCCCCGACGCGTACGTGGGTCGGATCGTGACGTGGCGGCTCCAGTTCGTGTCGCTCGAGGCGGCGGAGTCCATTCGGACCGACTTCTACGAGGGGGAGCCCTTCCTGCTCACCCGTCCGGCAGGCGCTCGAAATGCCCGCTTCGTCTACGTGGCTCTCCCGCCCGAGGCCCTGGGCCAGACCGCGGGCCTCACCCCGCTGGAGGAGATCACGGTGGTGGGTCGCATCCGAACCGGCGCCTCCTCGCTGACCGGGAGCCCCGTCCTGGATCTGGTGGAGCTGCGGCGGGACCGCTGAGGCGGCGGGAGAGGGCCCACGACTGCGGGACGGGGGTACCCGAAGACACGAGGGTGAACCCTTCGGCGGCTTTCTTCCGTACATTTAGAGAACGCGTGTCACCCCCACTCCGAACGAGCCCTGCCCAGGTCATGCGCTGCGCCACCTGCGGAGAACGACTGGATCCGGACGACGATCGCTGCACCACCTGCGGCGCCGCCCAGGGACGAGCCTGGATGGCGCGCCGCGGTCTTCGTGACCTCGCGGATACCGGGCAGCTTCAGCAATGCCCGCGTTGCGGCTATCGGGGCCACGGCGTGTCCTACTTCAGCCGACCCGGCCACATCGGGCTCCTCATCGGGCTCAGCGTGTTCACCCAGGGTGTGGGGGGGCTCATCTACTGGCTGGTGAAGCGCAAGGAGTACGTCTGTCCGAACTGCTCCCTCAAGTGGGAATACGCCGGCTCGTCCGAGACGGCTCTGGCCCGGCGCTTCGATCCGGACTCCCCGGATTCGTTGAAGCTTCCCTCCAGCGGGATCAAGCGCCGGGTCCTGGGTTCGGCGTTGGTCCTCCTGGCCAGCTTCCTCATCATGATGGGGCTCATCGAGGTCGAGGCGGCAGCCATCGCCTTCGGAAGCATCGTCGGAGCGGCTGGATCGGGCACCTTCTTCTGGGGGTGGAACGCCCTCAACGAGCGTCGGCAGGCCCTTACGGTGGGGCTTCAGCGCCAGATCCTGCGACTGGCGGGAAGGCGAGGAGGGAGCTTGACGGTGACAGAGGTTGCGGCGGATCTGAATCTGTCCCTTCCGGCGGCGGAGAAGGCCCTGGTGGGGATGGACGACGGCTTCCGGGTCCGTTCCGAGATCACCGACGAGGGGATCATCGTCTACGAGTTCCCGGAGGTCTTGCACCGGAAGCAGTTGGAAGGCTGAGCCGACGACGTGCAGCGCTTCAGGGACCGGGCAGGGATCGAGTGGGAGGTCGTGGCGGGGCGGGAGTCCTGGGGGGCCATCGTCGCCCTCTTCATCCCCGTGGTCACGGGCCCCGGGATTCGGCAGGCGCCCCTGCCCGCCGCGGGCTACGGGGAGGCCACCACGTTGCTGGAGAGCCTGTCGAACGAGGCGCTGCAGGAGCTCCTGGACCGCTCCGGTCCCAAGACATCATGAAACCATTGATCCCCGGTCGACGACCGGAGAAGGAGAGACCGGCCATGCGTGAGTTCGAGGACAGGGAAGGACGGCGCTGGGTGGCGTCGGTGGAGGAGAGGAAAGGTCCCGACTACAAGGGGGCTTTCAACCTCGTGCTTCGCCCCGCCGACGGGGGGGACGCGGTGGAGCTTGAGGACATCCGCTGGAACTCGGCTCGCACCGCCCGTCGGACCCTGGAGACCATGTCGGTGGTGGAGCTTCGGAGGCGGCTCCGCTCTGCACGGGGACGGGCGCCGTTGCCCTGACGGCCTGCCGAGCCCGGACGGGAGCCCGACTCACCGCTCCCATGCGGCCAGCAGCGCGCCGATCCGGTCCTCGAGACGCTTGGCCCCGGTCTCGGAGTAGAGATCGTTGCCCAGGATCGAGAAGACCACCCGCTCCCCGGAGGCGGTGGTCACCATGCCCGTGAGTCCCGAGACCCCGTCCATGGTGCCGGTCTTGGCCCGGAGGTTCCCGGCCGCCGGAGTCCGGATCATGCGGCGGAAGAGGGCCCGGGATCCCGCCTCGGGAAGGCTCTCCCACAGCTCCGTCCAATGGGGCGTGCCCGACATGAAGCGGAGGACCTCCACCAGGCCACCGGGGCTGATCCGGTTGAGGCTGGAGAGCCCGGAGCCGTCCATGACCCGGATCTGCTCCGCCGGTACACCCACCTGATCCACCACGAAGCGCTCCACGGCCCGCCCGCCGCCGGTGAACGAGCCGTCCCCTTCCTCAAGATGGCCCAGCGTCTTGAGGATGAGGTCGGCGTAGAGATTGTGGCTCCGCTGGTTGACGGCCCGCAGGTAGTCGGAGAGGGGCGGTGACTGGACCGAGGCCAGCACCTGGAGGGATCCTCCCGTCGTCCAGACCCGGCCAGGGGTGACCCGCGACTCGAGGCCGTGCCCCACCGCAGCGGGGTACCCTCGGACCAGCACGCCCTCCCGGCGCAGGATGTGGGTCAGGGCGTGGCTCGCCGCCAGGGCAGGATCGGTCACCGTCATCTCCCGCCAGATGTCCCGAGCGGTGGAGCTGATCTCCCCCACGGCCCGGATGGGCCGGTCGGGGGAGTCCCGCAGGAGCCAGAGGGGCCGGCGGGCCCGACCCGCCACCGTCCGGGCTTCGTTGGCCACCACCAGCCCCACGTGGGGAGGCACGGTGAGGATCTCCGGGGGCTCACCGGGTCGCCCTGGAATGACCCGGAGAGCCACGATGTTCTCGTTGTATGCCAAGGCTCCCGACGGTGCGGTGAACCACTCGTTCAGGTCGTCCGGCTCCCACCCCTCGGCCAGGAGGATGCCGGGAAAGAGGGAGCCGTCACCGTAGACCCGGCCCTGGATCTCCCGGATTCCCGCCTCGAGCAACTGATCCACCAGCTCCTGGAGGGGGACGTCGGCACGCGGGTGAAAGCGCTCCGAGAAGCCGGGGTCGCCTGTGCCGTAGAGGATCAGATCCCCCTGCAGCACGCCGTCGCTCACGGGACCGTCGGCCAGGAGCCAGGTGCTGTACCGGTAGTCGGCGCCCATGCGGTTCAGCGCCGCCGCCGAGGTGAGGAGCTTGAGATTCGATGCCGGGAGCATCGGGAGATCCACGTTGCGGGCCAGGAGGGTGTCTCCCCGGTCCAGCGAGATGGCCAGCATTCCCCAGGTGGCGTCTGCGTAGCGCCCCCGGCCCAGGATCTCGTCCACCTGCGCCCGGAGCGCTTCGATGGACCCGTTGGGCGGGGCGGCGCTCCCCCGGGCCGCGGCGAAGGGCGACGCCAGAGTGGCGGCGACGAGCCCCGTCAGGAGCGTGACCAGGCGGAGGCGACTCACCGGACCCCCTCGGGTCCTTGCGTCCCGGAGGCGAAGGCCGGCGCGTCCCCGAGACCCTCCAGGGGATCCATGCCCGGCACCGGGACGATGACCCCGGGGTTCAGGATTCCTGCGGGATCCAGGATCGCTTTCACCGTTCCGAAGGCGTGTATGACGTCGGGATCGAAGAACCGGTGCAGATAGGGGGTGCGGAGTCGACCGTCACCGTGCTCTCCCGCCAGGGTCCCTCCGAGGCCCGCCACCAGCTCCACCGTGTCCTCCAGGATGGCCCTGACCTCCTCTCGCCATCCGGACCGGGTGAGATCCACGAGCGGGTTCACGTGCAGATTCCCGTCCCCCACGTGACCGAAGACCACCGCCTGGGTCCGGTGCTCATCGAGAATATGGTCCAGCCCCGTGAGAAAGTCGTGGACGCGGGTCGGGGGGACCACGCAGTCCTCGATGAATTGGGTGGAGCGGCGCCCCTGGGCAAGGGCACGACCGAGCACGGGGTTCGCGGCATGGCGGGTCTCCCACAGAGCCTCCATCCCCTCCGGGTCCATGGCGGATACCGCCCCTCCGGACGGTGCACGGCTCAGCGCCCGGACCCGGGACTCCACCTCGACGGGGGGACCTCCCAGCTCCACCAGAAGGAGCCCGTCCCCGGCGTGGAGACCCTCCAGCCGTGGATCGCCCGCCAGGTCGCCCAGCTCCACGAGTCGCCGTCCGAAGTACTCGCACGCCAGCACCAGGGGGTCGTCCCGAAGGAGCGCCACCCGGGAAGGCAACTCGGCACGGTCCGGCACTCCCAGCAGGATCACGGCTCGGTGTGCGGGCGGGGGCTCGGCCTTCACGACCGCTTCCGTGACGACCCCGAGGGTCCCTTCGCTTCCCACCACCAGATCCAGCGCGTCGCCAGAAGTGATGGCCCGGTCCAGGGCGTACCCCGAGCTGTTCTTGCGGACCGCCGGCCAGGGGAGCGGGTTCGGGAGCGCCGTCTCCAGCCGGGTCCACACGCGGCGCCAGGGGTCCTCCGAGTGCCCCCCGCCCCTGTGGAGGGTCCGCACCGACCCGTCGGTGAGCACCACCGTCAGAGCGTCCACCCAATCCCGGATGCTACCGTAGCGGAGGGAGCGGGCGCCGGCGGCGTTGCAGGCCACCATCCCCCCCACGGTAGCCCAGGGCGCGCTGGACGGGAGGGCCGGAAGATCGAGGCCCGCGGCCTGGACGGTCCGGCGCACTTCGGCGCCCACGGTTCCGGCTCCGACCCGTACCGCACCTTCTGTCGGATCGATGGGCTCGGACACGGAGCGGAGGGCGGACAGGTCCAGGACCACGTCGTGACCGACGTTTCCCCCGGGCATACCCGTGCCGGCACCCCGAGGCACGAGGGCCAGACCGTGGTTCCGGGCCCAGGGCAGGATGAGGGCCACGTCCCCGGTATCCGACGGACGGAGAACCGCGCCGGGAGGCCGCCAGAAGGGGCCCGACGCCCCGGCCCAACCCAGAAGGTGATGCGGGTCGGTGACCGCGTCGCCTCGGAACCCGCGAGGGAGGGAGGGGAGCGGGGCGGCGCTCATGGAATCCGGTCGGGGCGGACCCCGACGGACGGATCAGGCGTCTGCGGCGACGTCGGACGAGGACGGGAGACAATCCGCGCAGTATCCCGTCAGTTCGAGGCGGTACCCGGTGACCTGGAACCGGTCCGCAGAGGCCGCCAGGCGCGCCACCTCCCGGTCGTCGGCCTGACCCGGAAGATCCGAGACCCTGCCGCAATCCACGCACCGGAGGTGATGATGCTCGTCGGTGCGACCGTCATATCGCGCCGACCCGTCTCCGTAGGTGAGCTTCGAGGCCAGTCCGCAGCCCACCAGGGTTTCCAGGCTCTTGTAGACGGTGGCCAGAGAGATGCCGGGCACCGCTTCCCGGACGTGAAGGAAGACCTCGTCGGCCGTGGGATGGACGTCAGTGCCCCGGAGGTACCGGAATACCGCCGCTCGCTGCTCCGTGTAGCGCTGTCCGCTGGCCTCGAGGGCTTCGCTAAGAAACTGTTCAGAGGAGGAGAAGAGAGGGTGCATGGCCGCTGTGAAGTGGATCGACGACGTCTCGAGAAAGTTTGTTATCCCATGGAACGGTACGCAGGTTCCGAACGCATCGTCAACGCTCTTCCTTCTCCTCGGATCCGAAGCCCCGATGACCGACCGGAAACCGCCCCGTCGCACCGCCCTGGACACCCTGGAGCCCCTCGTGGAGGCAGTACGGGAGGGGGTGGAGTCTGCCGGGTGGCGACTCTCGGGTCTGCAGAAGACCTCCAGCACGGAGTTCGAAGGTCGCTGGGCCGGGGAGTCGACCCGCAGTGCCTACCTCTTCTTTCATCGGGAGGAGTTGGAGACGGTCTCCGTGGAGGCCTATCTGGACGAGACGTCCCGAGGGCTCCGGGGCAACGTGGGTCTGGTCGCCGACGTGCGCCCCCTCTGGGAGCTGGAATCGGATCCGAAGGCGCTGGAGACGGTCGCCCGTGTGGCAGCCCGGAACCTGCCAGAGGGCTACCAGGTCCCCGTGACGGTGCGGCTGCGACTCCCCCGGGCCCAGGAGCCGGTGGCGGAGGCGGAGCTCGAGTCCCGGATCAAGGTCCGGATTCCCGGGGCGGCGCTTCAGGCCGGCGTGGCTGCCATCGCCGCCCTGGCCGGCGCCGCGGTGGAGGCGTTCGAGTCGATTCTGGCGGATCCGGAGGTGGGAGAGGTGCTGGACCTGGAGGGGGAGGAGTGGGCAGGGGGTTAGATCCCCCGTCCCGGATCCGACCCCGGATCCCCCGCCTCCGGTTCTTGCCTCGGCGGAACTCCCCGGCCTAGTCTGCGATCCCGCTCCTCCGGTCCACGAGCCCGGCGGGACGGTATACCATTCGCAACCCTGAAGGAGCACTCCATGAGCCAGGAACACGGCGCCCTCGACTCCCTCCTCCACGAAGACCGCAGGATTCGACCGCCGGACGCCTTCGTGAAGGACGCCCACGTGGTTCGAGCCCTGGGACACGGTCCTGGAGTGGACTCCGCCCCACGCCAAGTGGTTCGTGGGGGGCAAGCTCAACGTCTGCCACAACTGCCTGGATCGGCACCTGACGGGACCTCGCCGAATCAAGGCGGCGTTGATCTGGGAGGGAGAGCCCGGCGACGTTCGGGTCATGACCTACTACGGTCTCCACCGCAGGGTGGCCAAGTTCGCCCACGTGCTTCGGAATCTGGGGGTCGAGAAGGGTGACCGGGTGGCGATCTACCTGCCCATGGTTCCGGAGGCGGCCATCGCCATGCTGGCATGTGCCCGGATCGGCGCCATCCACTCCGTGGTCTTCGGCGGGTTCTCCCCCGAGTCGCTGGCGGGGCGGATCAACGATGCCGAGGCGAAGGTCCTCATCACCGCGGACGGCGGCCATCGTCGGGGCACCGTGATTCCCCTCAAGAACAACGCCGATGCCGCCATGGAGGAGACGCCCTGCATCGAACACTGCATCGTGGTGGAACGGGACTCCCACCTGGCCCGGGAACTCGGCGTCCGGATGAAGCCCGGCCGGGACGTATGGTACCACGAGCTCATGCGGGACATCGAGGGGGGTGTGCCCTGCGAGGTCATGGACGCGGAGGACCCCCTCTACATCCTCTACACCTCCGGGACCACCGGGCGACCCAAGGGTGTGGTCCACACCACAGGGGGCTACCTCACGCAGGTCTACGCCACCACGAAGTGGGTGTTCGACCTGAAGGAGGACGATCGCTTCTGGTGCACCGCCGACGTGGGGTGGGTGACGGGCCACAGTTACATCGTCTACGGACCGCTGGCCAACGGAGCCACCGTCTTCATGTACGAGGGCGCTCCGGATTGGCCGCACCGGGGGCGATTCTGGCATCTGTGCGAGAAGTACGGCATCTCCGTCTTCTACACCGCGCCGACGGCGATCCGGGCTTTCATGCGCTGGGGCGAGGAGTGGCCGGCGAAGTACGACCTCACGCAGCTTCGGCTTCTGGGGACGGTGGGAGAACCCATCAATCCAGAGGCCTGGATGTGGTACCACCAGGTGATCGGGAAGGAGCGCTGCCCCATCGTGGACACCTGGTGGCAGACGGAGACCGGCGGGATGATGATCACGCCACTTCCGGGGGTCACCGAGACGAAGCCGGGCACCGCCACCCGACCCTTCCCGGGGATCGAGGCCACCATTCTGGACGACGATGGGAACGAGGTGGAGGCCGGCTACCTTGCGGTCACGCGCCCGTGGCCGGGGATGCTCCGGACGATCTGGGGCGACGACGAGCGCTTCCGGGAGCAGTACTGGTCGAAGTGGGACGGGATCTACTTCCCCGGCGACGGCGCGAAGCGGGACGAGGACGGCAACATCTGGATCCTGGGCCGGGTCGACGACGTTCTCAATGTGGCGGGGCATCGGATCGGGACCATGGAGGTGGAGAGTGCCCTCGTGGACGACGACCGGGTTGCCGAGGCCGCCGTCGTGGGCAAGCACCACGACCTGAAGGGTCAGTCCATTGCCGCGTTCGTCACCGTCAAGGAAGGGGTGGACACCTCCAGCGGCCTCGTGGACGAGTTGAAGGCCCACGTCGTGGAGAAGATCGGGGCCATCGCCCGTCCCGAGGCCATCCTCTTCACCGCCGACCTCCCCAAGACCCGGTCCGGCAAGATCATGCGCCGCCTGCTCAAGGACATCGCAGAGGGCCGGGCGGTGGGCGACACCACCACCCTGGCGGATCCCGCTGTGGTGGCGTCGCTGAAGGAGCGCTACGAGGAAGGGGGGGCGGAGTAACACGCCCATGAGCGTGAGCGGTACGGATGCCATCCTGAGGGAGGCCCGGGGCTGGCGACGGGACGGACGCGGCGTGGCGCTGGCCACCGTCCTGGAGACGTGGGGCTCTGCGCCCCGGAGGCCCGGTGCCCACATGGCGGTCCGGGAGGACGGCGCCTTCGTGGGTTCCGTCTCCGGCGGCTGCGTGGAGGTCGCGGTGGCGGAGGAGGCCCGGGTCGTCCTGGAGGAGGCCCGGCGGCGGATCGTCGAGTACGGGGTGGCCGACGAGACGGCCTGGTCCGTGGGACTCGCCTGCGGTGGCCGGATCCGGGTCCTGGTGGAGCCGCTCGGCCCCGGGGGGATCGACGACGCGGTTCTGGACGCCGTGATGGCCGCCCGGGCCGAGACCCGGCCGGTGGCTCTGGCGACGGCCCTGGACGGGCGGGGCCACGCGGTGGTGTCCGACGAGGACGGAGGGGTCATCCTGGCCGGGGCTCTGGGAGGGGACGGGTGGACGGGCGCCGTCCACGAGGTCCTCCGCCTGGACCGGGCCCGGGTCGTAGGCGGCCCGGAGCAGGGAATCTTCCTGCGACCCCACAACCCCCCGGTCCGGATCGTGATCGTCGGGGCGGTGCACCTGGCCCAGGCCCTGGCCCCGCT
This sequence comes from Gemmatimonadota bacterium, assembly GCA_037382905.1. Taxonomy (GTDB): domain Bacteria; phylum Gemmatimonadota; class Gemmatimonadetes; order Longimicrobiales; family Gaopeijiaceae; genus Gaopeijia. The sequence continues at coordinate 19,151 of JARRPL010000061.1, forward strand.
GGTGGCTTCGCTGGGGTATCGTCCGGTGGTGGTGGATCCCCGGGAGGCCTTTGCCACCCAGGAACGCTTCCCCGGCGTGTCCCTGGTTCGGCGATGGCCGGCCGAGGCGCTGGACGAGCTCGGTCCCGACGCCCGTACCGGCGTCGTGGTGGTCACGCACGACCCGAAGTTCGACGATCCTGCCCTGGTCCGGGCGCTGGCCTCGCCAGCCTTCTATGTCGGGGCCCTGGGGAGCCGGCGCACCCACGCCCGGCGACTCGACCGCCTCCGGCAGGAGGGCCTGGCGGATGTCGACCTCGACCGGATCCACGCGCCTGTCGGCCTCGACATCGGTGCCCGGTCGCCCGAGGAGATCGCCGTGGCGATCCTGGCGGAGATCGTACAGGCGCTCCGGCGCCCTCCGGAGGCCCGCTCTTGAGCGGGTCCGGTCGGGGCACGGTGGCGGGCGTCGTCCTGGCGGCGGGACGCTCCCGGCGGGCGGGGACGGTCGACAAGCTGGTGGCGGAGATCGATGGTGAGGCCATGGTCCGCCGGGTGGTCCGGGTCGCGCTGGAGTCGGGTCTGGAGCCGGTGGTGGCCGTGACGCCCGGGGAGGCCAGCGGAGCGCACCGGGCGCTGGACGGGCTCGTCGTGCGACGGGTGGTGAACCCGCGTGCGCAGGAGGGGATGGGTACCTCGGTGGCCTGTGGGATCCGGGCACTGCCGAGGACGGCGGCGGCGGCGGTGGTCCTGCTGGGAGACATGCCGTGGGTGAGCCCGGAGACGGTACGCGCTCTGGTGGAGGCTTCTTGGGATCAGGGCGCCGACCGGCCCTGCGTCCCGGTCCGGCGGGGCCGGCGCGGCAATCCGGTGCTCTGGCCTCGCGTCTTCTTCCGACGTGGATACGGCTGCGGATCTCGAGGCGCTTCAGAGTGGAGCGACCTCCCGGCCCGGTCCGGTGTCCTCCTGAGCCCCGGGCGAGTCCCATGACACCTCCAGTCCCGGGGAAGGAGGAACCGCCCACGCCGTCGAACCACGACGCCGGAGACGCTTCCCGGCCCCTGTGGCTCCAGGCACGCCCCTGGATGCTCGTGCTGGCCGTCGTTGCAGGCGTCCTCTCGTTGGACGGATCGCTGGACCGGGGGGCGCAGGCCGGCACGGACCGGGTCTTCCGGCAGGCGCTCCTCACCTACGCCGCCGCTCGTTCGCTGGACGCGGCGGTGTCGCTGGCGGAGGGGACCGAGCTGGCGCTGGAGCCCGGTGGGGTGGGCGTGACCATCTCCGCCGGGGAGATCCTGGAACCGTTGGACGACCTGGTGGAGCAGTTCTCCTCCCTCATGCTGGTGAGCGCCACCTCCCTCGGGCTCCAGAGCCTCCTGCTCCGGGCCAGCGCCTGGGGCGTCCTCACGGCGCTCCTCCTGCTCTTCCTGCTGGCCCGGGTGGGGATGGCCTTCCTGCCCCACCGGGTCTCCCCGGGAGTGGGCCGGCTGATCTCCACCGGGACCACCCTCCTCCTCGTCGCCCGGTTCGCCGTCCCCCTCTACGGGGTGGCCACCACCGCCCTCTTCGAACGATATCTCCAGCCGGGCCAGGAGGAGGCGGTGCAGGCGCTGGAGGAGACCAGCACCGACGTCCGGGAGCTGGAGCAGCTGGATGAGCCCGAGGTGGATCCCGGCGTCGTGGGCCGCGTGTCCCGGTGGTTCAGCGGAGCGATGGATCGGCTGGACGTGTCGGAGCGGGTGGAGGCGCTCCGGGACCGGGTGGGGGAGGTCGTAGATCAGCTCGTCCACCTCCTTGTGGTCTTCGTCCTGCAGACCCTGGTCCTTCCGTTGGTCTTCCTGTGGGCCGTGGGCCGGGTGCTGGCGGCGGTGACCACCCGCAGGGCTCGAGCCTGAGACCCTGCCCCGGTATCACGACGCTCAGCCCGACCCTTCACCACCCAGGTGCTCAGTCCTGGCGGCGTCGGCCTCAGGGTCCCGGTGGGGAGGTTCGGGAGCTCCCGTGGGCAGGGGAGGGGGGCCCTCGTCCTGGAGGGGGTCGCCGGTGGGAAGCCGCCTCCGGGCGACCGCTGCCTCCCCCTTCTCCCGGATCTTCCGGGCCGGGCTCCCCACGTAGACCCCGAGGGCCTCGGTATCCCGGGTGAGGAGAGACATGGCCCCCACCATGCTGTCGGCGGCCACGGTCGTACCTGCCAGGATGGTCGCGTGATAGGTGACCCGCACCCGGTCCTGCAGGACGGTGGGCGGCGTGAAGACGATGCGGCCGTCCACGATGTCGTGGGTGTGGGAGTAGACGTTCGCATAATCCGAGACGCTCACCCCGTTCCCCAGGGTGATCCCGCCCCGGTCGTCCAGCAACACATGTCGGTGGATCACCACGTCGTCCCCCACCTCCAGGTTGTAGCCGAAGCTCACCTTGACCTGGTGGAAGGCCTTGAAATTCCGGCCGCACCGCCGGAAGATCCGCCGGGCCAGAACCCGCCGGAAGGGCACGCCCAGGGCGACGTTCTCCCCGAGGGGGCTGCGGTCGAACATCTCCCAGAGCCAGATGAGGGGCTTGACCCGGTAGTATCGTTCCGGGTCCAGGTCCCGGTAGTATTCGGCCTCGAGCGTTACATTACGGGGATCGAACTGATCTCGGAGGATCCGGGCCACGGGGGAGGACGGGCTCGGCTCCGGCGTCCCGGACCTCGGCGCGTAGATCTCCTCCAGGACCTCCCGGCAGAAGGTGTTCCGGTCCAGATCCGGGTCGTCGAGAGCCCGGTCCAGGCGGTCGATCCAGCCTCGGTAGCGTCTCTCCGTCTCCGGCGGCAGGGGAACGGTTCGGAGGGGGAGGAAGGCCATGGCAGGCGGCAG